>CAYYSX010000011.1:0-1722 GCA_964474315.1 uncultured Verrucomicrobiota bacterium
TAACTGGCTGGAGGTAGAACGCTTCACCAGCCGCGAAGGCTTGGTGGACGGCCCGGTGGCGCCGGTGCTGGCGGAACCGGATGGCCGGGTCTGGTTCGGCTCGGGTCGAGGACTGGTCTGCTGGAAGGACGGACGATTCCGCCAGTTGCACACCGCCCAAGGTCTGCCCGAGCCCATCGTACTGAATATGCTGGCGGACGATTACGGCTGGTTCTGGCTCAATGGCCACCAGGGCCTCCACCGGGTACGACAGGACGAACTCCGCGCCGTGGCCGACGGCCGATTGGCCCGGGCCGAGTTCGTCTCCTACGGCGAGGCCGACGGTATGCTCAGCGCCGAAGGCAACGGCGGTTCGCTCCCCAACTCCTGCAAAACCCGCGATGGACGCCTGTGGTTTCCCACCACCCGCGGCGTGGTCGTGGTCGATCCGGCCGCCCTGGTGGACAATCGCGCGTCGCCTCCCGTCTCGATCGATGAAGTCGTCCTGGACGGCGAACCCTTCTCTCAACTCTCCACCTTCAACCTTCGACTCCCACCCGGCCGCGCGCGTTCCTTGGAAATCCACTTTGTCCTGGCCGACCCGGCCGGCATCCACAAGGCCCGGGTGCAATACCGCCTGAACGGCCATGATCCCGACTGGCGCGACGACCGCCGGGATCGTCGGGTGGCCGTCTATACCAACCTGCGGCCGGGTGACTATCGCTTCGAAGTCCGCTCGCTGGGAATGGGTGCCGGGAAACCACCGGCCTCTCCCACCGCCGCCTTCGCCTTTCGCCTTGCCCCGTACTTTTGGCAGACGTGGCCGTTTTACGCCCTCTGCGGTCTGGTGGTCGCCGGCGGTGGTTGGGGATGGCATCGGTCCCGCCTGCGTCGGCGCCTGGCCCGCCAGCAACTCGAAGGCGAACTCGCCCTGGTGCGTCAACGCGAACGCATCGCCCGCGATCTTCATGACGAACTGGGGGCCGGCCTGACGCGGCTGGCTCTGTTGGGCGGGCGCGCGCCGAGCGACCACGGCGCGGACCATGGTTTGAGCGGACAGGTCATGGCCACCGCCCGCGAACTCACCACCAGCTTGGGCGAAGTCGTCTGGATCACCGCTCCGCAACGCGACACGCTGGATCAACTGGTCTCCTACCTCCGCGAATACGCCGCCCGCTACCTGGCCGAGGCCGGTCTCGAGGCCCGGCTGGAATTCCCGGAAGCACCCGCCGCCGAGCCCATCAGCTCCGAGCAACGTCGCGACCTCTTTTTGCTGCTCAAAGAAGCCTTGAACAACGTGGTGAAGCACGCCCACGCCCGCCGCGTCACCGTCCGGTGCCAGGTGGACGCCGCTGGAATCGCCACCCTCGAGATCGCCGATGACGGTCGCGGCTATGCTGCCGCATCCCTGGCCCTTTCGCCCGTGCCTAATCCCGGCAACGGCCTGCGCCACCTCCACGAACGGGCCACCGTCGCCGGTGGTGACTGTGTAATCGACTCAGCTCCAGGCCGCGGGACGACGGTGCGCGTGAGGATACCGCTTCGATTGAGTTGATCGACGAGCGTCTATCAATCGTTGCGTAAGTGCGTGTGGCGTGCGGTGTCCCCACCGCACCACTCGTGTGCCCGCTCATCAAGCCGTATGAATATCCTTTCGCAACGATTGATAGAGAGGATCGGTTCCGTCCCTCTTACGGCAGGAGACGGGACGGGACTGCTATCTGGCGTTCGGAGTCCCGGCTT
>CAYYSX010000011.1:1822-19009 GCA_964474315.1 uncultured Verrucomicrobiota bacterium
AAGGCGGGGCAGGAGACGGGACGGGACTGCTATCTGGCGTTCGGAGTCCCGGCTTTAGCCGGTGGAGAGGTTCATCACCCCGACGCGTTGGAAAACGCCCCCCGGAGAGAAGCTCACCGTTCCGCCGCCTAAAGGCGGTACTCCGAGCGAAGTCGGAATGCGGAGGGCGGTACAGCGTAGCGCAGGCCTCTGAGCCTGCTGTTCCGCAGGTTTTTAACCTGCTCGAAGTCGGAAGTGGGAACCAGGAGGAAGGCTCCAGCCGGACGACGGACCACAGACCAGCCAAATGCCCTGGGACGACATCCGCAACGTGTATGTATTTCATCCCACATGACTACCGGCTCCTCTCTCGCCTTCCATTTTGTGTGCCGCTGGATGATCATGAACGGGAAGAGACCCTCATGACGGAAGCAATCCAGGTCATTCGTGTCGCGCTGGTCGAGGATGATCCGGCCCAGCGTGAGGGCCTCTGGCGCATTATCCGATCCGGACCCGACTTGGAGGGGGTGCTGGTCTGCGCGTCTGCCGAAGAAGCGCTGGCGCGACTACCGGCGGTGATTCCCGACATCGTCCTCATGGACATCGCCCTGCCCGGGTGTTCGGGCATCGAGGCGGTCCGCGTGCTGAAACCGCAGATGCTGGCGACGCAGTTTCTCATGCTCACGGTGTTCGACGATCCGGAGCGCATCTTTCCGGCGCTCGCAGCCGGCGCGAGCGGCTATCTGCTCAAAGTGACGCCTCCGACCAAACTGATCGCGGCCATCCAAGACGCCTACGCTGGTGGTGTGCCGATGACCGGCAGTATTGCCCGCCAAGTGATTGCCACATTCCAGCGGCCTGCCGACCGAAGCTCTGTGGAGCAGCCACTATCCTCCCGTGAACGCGAAGTCCTCGAGTTGTTGGGCCGGGGACTGCTCTACAAAGAGATTGCCGAACGAATCGGGATTGGCCTGGGCACGGTCCGGACTCACGTCACCCGTATCTACGAAAAGCTGCATGTCCACAATCGGATGGAAGCAGTGGCTCGAGCGGACGGCCGGAGAGGGAAGCTCTGAAAGTAGGATAGCGTGGACGCTCCCGAAAAAGGACCGCGCCCTTCAGGGTGCTTCACCGTCACCGCTCCCACCGCCCCAGCGTTCCTGATCGCCTCGACTCCACACCTGTAGCCTCGGCTGTCCGCAGCCGACCCGTTGGTCAACCGGCTCAAGCCTGCGCTGCGGAACCACGAGCGGACGAGCCGTCCGCGCTCCCGTAAAAGAATCGGGGTCCCGGCTCGATCAAGGGCCTAGGATGAATCGGGCGGGCTGCAACTGAACTCCGGCACGTTCTTCTACCGCATCCCGCTCAAGCTCCCGCTCGTGCGCGGCGGCGTACCTTCTTTGGCATTGGAATGCAGTTCCGGCGTGGGTAACGGTCCGATCGGCTTGGGCTGTAACCGGGATTCAAGGCAAGTCGCCGGGCTTGCACACGGTGATATCCGGCACGGAATCGAAATCCGAGTCACTGGTGGCCACGAATTCGATGCCGACCCGGAGACCCGCGGCCAAATGGAGGGAATCGTTCGTGAGCAGCCCGAATTGCCGCTGCAATGCCAGTGCCTTGTGGAAGTCGCTGTCTTCCCATGCGAGCAGGTGAAGGTCGCGAGCCAGCAGGTCTTCGGTTTCCTGAGCATAGCGGGCCAGTTTGCGTACCAAGGACTGGTCCCGGGCCAAGGCCTTGGCGGGATTCGCTGCGGCGAGACCAAGACTTTGCGCTTCCTGCATCAGGCGGCGGTGGCAGAATTCGGCCAGCGAGATCACCGTCAGGAACCCGGTCAAATCGCCGGCGCCGCAACGATCCAGAAGGCGGCGCGACTCGAGAGAAACCTGGTCAACGGCGTAGATCAACGTATTGGCATCCACGAGCACCCGAGTTCCGGCTGGGATGGCGTCGAGGTTCATTGGTCCCAAAAATCCGCTTCCATGCTCGCCTTGAATTGCTCCTGGGTGAGCTGGAGGGGGGGGCGACTGAGAAACCGGCGCAGGCCCGCGCCCTCAACCCGGTCGCCCTTTTTTTCCGGGTCGGGCAGTTCCAGGACTGTCAAGAGCGCACGGGCTTTGCTGGGGAGAGGCTCTGCGCCGGTCGGACGAACCCATCCGTTTTCCAGTTCCACTTCCAGCGTTTGGTAGCTCATGGGTGCAGGCTACCAGTTTTCTGCAGTCCGCCAAGTTTGCTCTGGCTCCGGCGCGAACCCTCGGATCGCGTTTTTGGCGGTCGCGTGGGGATTAATTTTACTCGGCCCCATGCTGAGAGCGGCAGACGACAAATCCGGCGTCAAGCCAACCAACATTTCCCTCCCTTCCGGCCCTGGTTCGATCGAGGGCTTGGGCGAATCGTTCGAGCCGCAACTGAACTCGGGAACATTTTCCTACCGTGTTCCGCTCCAGCTCCCGCCGATCCGTGGCGGCGCGCCAGCTCTCGCACTGGAATACAGTTCCGGCACTGGCAACGGCACCACCGCCACCGCCCAGAACACACGGGGCTTGCTGGCCTACGTCTGGGATCTCACCGGCGAGGAACATACCAGCTACGACGCCCGCGGCCGGGTGAGCTATACCGTCAAACGCATCCGCGACCCGCGATTTGTCTCGCCTCTCACCTCGCACCCCTCGCCTCTCATCTCTTACCGCACCGGCTTCACCTATGATTCGCTCGATCGCGTGATGAGCGATGCGAGCGGGCAGCTCGTGAGCGAAAACGCGTATTATCCCTTTGGTCATCCGCGGCAGGAAGATCAGCAGCGCGGGTTGAAGGAGAGCTATCAGTTCACTCAGAAGGAGAGGGATGGGGAAACGACCCTTTTCTACTTTGAGGCACGTTATTACGTGGCGGGAATGAGTGGCTTCATTACCGTGGACCCATTGGCTTCAGCGTTCGGCATTGACTGGTTAAGGTTCCCGCAAAAGCTGAATTTATATCGGTATTGTCTAAATAATCCCGTTAACCTTACGGATCCCACTGGATTGGATGGTGTCTCCACGACTGAGAGCACGGGCGCAACTATTGAACTAATCTCGTCGGCAGCGGAAGCGGGTAAGGCATTAGCGTCTGGTAATCGCCAGAAAGCCTGTGAGGTGATTGGGAAAGGTGCAATCATGTTCGGAGCCGCGACTCGAGGAGCCGCTGCGGCAACGGCAGAGATGACGCCTGTATGCGCAACGACCGGTCCTGCCGCAGGGGCATGTCTTGCCATCTCCGGAGCTGTTGGGGGAGCTACACTAGCGGCCTCGACTGAGATGACTCCCGGTCTCGAAGGTGCCATTTCGAAGTCTTGCAGCTTGATGATCCGAGGTATCGATAAGGCAACCGAAGGAATGACTAGGGCTGCAACTAGTGCAACGGAAACATTCAAGCAAGCATTCTCCTCGCTGCCTACGGAACGAATTGGACCGGCGAGTGCAGCGCCGAGAAACGCACCAAATCCCGAGCCCGGACCTCGCCCAGTGCTACACGCCCCAAGTCAACCAATACAAAATCTTTCGGCACTGAACCCACAGCCCGGACCCCGACCTCAACCCTCAACGCAGCCGTGACCAGACGCGCTATGGGAATCATTCCTCTGCGACGCTGCCGACTGCCCATCTTTTGGATGTGCAGCGCAGTTATGCTCGCCAGTGGAGTTCTTTTCGCTACGGTCACTGCCGCCGTGCCCGAGCCGGACGTGGTTTTCGACGGGTGCGTGACGCGGAGTTCGCTCCACACCGCTTACGTGCCCACGCGCGTAACGGGGTCGCTTTCCGGCAACGCCGAAACGCTCGCGGTGAGCCAGACGGCGGTGGTGTCGGTGAACGGCGGGCCGCTTTACCTCACCCGCATCCCCGTCGAGACACGCCAACTGGCTGACCACCGTCCGATCCCTGCGACGCTGAACATCCAAGACCGGCGCGTACAGAGTACGTGCATGAAAGACTTCGACGATCATGATCAACCTGCTGATGGTGATCAGGCCGGCACGAGTTCGACTTTCAACTTCTGTCCAACGGCGTTGGCCGCCCGGCTCAGTGTGGCGAGAGTCACCGAGGCGTTCTCCGGATCGAGCAGGCGATCCAGCGCCGCTCGGGAGGTGCGCATCTGCTTTGCCAAGGTGGATTTCTTGAGTTGCTGTTTGCGCATCTCATCCGAGATCGCCAGCGCGAAAGCCCGCTTGAGAGCCGCTGCTTCGACTTCGGCGAGGATTCCCTCTTCGGCGAGAAAATCGTCGAACGAACGGCCGCGGTGCGGATTCTTATTCCTGGCTTTATGTGTTCTGGAGGTAGGCATGTTTGCGTCGCAAGGCGCGGGCTTTGTCTTCATTGGGAGTTTTCTGTGTCTTCTTGATGAATCCGTGGAGCAGGACGATCTCGCCCCCGTGGACGAAGAATATCGTGCGAGCAATCCGGGTGGGAAGATGGGATCTCACCTCCCAAAGCCCGTCCCCAAGATGGCGCACGAGCGGCATCCCGAGGGGCCAGCGGAATTGCAAGGTTTTGATATCTTCTCCAATCAGTCTTCGTTCTTCGGCAGGCAAACTTCTGAGCCATTCGCGTACGGGCTCCGCGCCAGTCCCCGTGGCAAAGAACACGACGGGAAGGGGACGCGGAGTTCCATGCATCTGCAGAGGAAATGTATCAAAAAAGATACCATGTCAACGGCCGTTTCATCCTGCAGCCCGTGGGCGAAGGGTCGCCCTCACGGCCCAGGTCCTCATCCATGAATCGAAACCTGCTGATACTCACGCTGATCGCCGCCATTACCGGCGCCGCTGGAGCGCCCGAGCCGGACGCGGTTTTCTACGGGCACGTGACGCAGAGTCCGCTCAACACCGCTTACGTGCGCACGCGCGTGACGTGGACGTTGTCTGGTAACGCCGAGACGCTCGCGGTGAGCCAGACGACGGTGGTGTCGGTGAACGGCGAGACGTTTTACCTCACCCGCATCCCCTTCGAGACGCGCCAACTGGCTGACCGCACCCCGCTCCCCGCGACCCCGAACACGCTTTCGGTCCCGGCCGTGACGGCTTCCTACACCTGCAACGTCACCGTGGACGGCCAGCCGGCGGAGTTTGTGGATCCGGCGGACGCCACCTTCACGTTCGGCCCTGCCGACATCGGAACGGTTCATAGGGTGGATCTGCGCGTACCCGACGCGCTCCCCGACTTGGACACCGACGGTGACGGAATGCCCGACGCGGCGGAACTCCTGGCCGGCACCGATCCCCACGACCCAGCCTCCGTGCTCAAGCTGTATAACGAATTGAAACCGGAGCTGATAGGCGGCGAGTTCAGCGGAAATGTCGTTGTGGGGCAGCCATGCCGATCCAGCAGGCGCGACAGACGCGTCTGGGCGGCGTGATTCCCCTGTTCACCGTTTTTCAACACCGCTGTCCGAATTGCGGACGCGAACCGACTGTTCCGAGCTGGGTGGCGATCGGCTATTGGCTGATGGCGGGATCCCTGCTGGGTCTTCTCGTGGTCGGAGGTCTTGCGGCGGAATTTGAGCCGGGTCCACAACGGGATGGAACGGGCAGTTGGTTTCTGGCGCTTCCCGCGCTGGCGTGGGCCTGGTTATGGGGGCGTGCCATTTATGGAATCTGGGCGACGAAGCGATACCCCCGCATTGGCGTTTCCCGGATGAAATAGGGATACAATATCGCGGGACGCTCAGGAGACCGGGACGTGCGCACTTCATCCGACATGAAAACACTCAATCATTATGGCCGGTGGTCGTGCTGCCGCCCGAACGGCGCCCGCTACGCCGGGAGACGTACAACGGTCGGCCCATCCTGGTCGAGATTGTGCCGCCGTGCCGAATCGCGGTGCTTTTCAAGTCGCGGTATCGAGTCGATCCGACTTGCGATGGCTCCTTTTTGGTCGTCGTTTGGTTTCAAGACCACCCGTTTCCCCTCATCGCTGATGCAGTGAGAACCCAGCTTGAAACTCTCGACCAGGACCACGCCCTTCAAAGTGCTTCACTGATTCCGCTACCGCCGCCCCATCCTTCCTGACCGCCTCAACTCCACGCAGTGAAACGGACGGAAGCCCCTTCCCCGAGTGGGCTCCGTCCCTCGTCGGCTCCGTAGCCGCCGCCGGAAGAAGGCGCATTCTTTCCGCGGCGCGGCGCAGGCAGGGAGGCGTCAGGAAATTCTGGAGCCGGGAGCAAGGGAAGAAGGTGCGCGTGCGGATGCCGCTCCGATTGAGCTGAAGGGCGAGCGTCCAGTGAGGGTGGACGCCGCGCCGCCGGGCGCATCTTGAATTGGTCCTTCCAGCAGGAGACGGGAGACGGGACCGCCAGCTCGCCAAAAACTGAGGTGCGCCCGAGAATCGGTTCCCCTCCGCTACGTCGCCTGTTGTCGGAGCACTCCCGCGTCGATACGCTCACGGAAGTCATCCCATGCCGATCCAGCTTCATCTGTTCTGGCGAGCCCTGCTGGCAGGAGGGTTGAGCGTCCTGGCGGCGGCGGAACCGCACTGGTCCTATGTACCGCTGCGTCCAGTGACTCCGCCGGAAGTGGGCGTGACCGTCCGCAACCCGGTCGATGCCTTCATCCTGGCCCGGTTGGACGCGTCTGGACTTTCCCCGGCCGAGGAGGCGGACCGCGCCACGCTGTTGCGACGGGTTTCCTTCGACTTGGTGGGGCTTCCCCCCACCCCCCAGGAGCTGCGGACCTTCGTCGCGGATCCCGCCCCCGACGCCTATGAGCGCGCGGTGGACCGGTTGCTGGCGTCGCCGCGCTATGGCGAACGCTGGGCCCGTCATTGGATGGATGCCGTCCACTTTGCCGAAACTCATGGGCACGATCAGGACCGCATCCGAACCAATGCCTGGCCCTATCGCGACTACCTGGTCCGCTCGTTGAACGCCGACCAGCCTTACGCGCGGTTCATCCAGGAACAGGTGGCCGGTGACGCACTGTTTCCGGGGAATCCGGAAGCCACGGTCGCGTTGGGATTCATTGCGGCCGGTCCGTGGGACGAAAGCTCGTTGCGGGACATCCGCGAAGACACGCTCGACCGGCAGATTGGCCGCTACCTCGACCGCGACGACATGGTTTCGACGGTGATGAACGTGGTGACCAGTACCACCGTCCAGTGCGCGCGCTGTCATGATCACAAGTTCGATCCGGTGTCGCAGGCGGATTACTTCGCGCTACAGGCAGTGTTCGCCGGCATCGAACGGGCCAACCGGGTTTTCGACCGCGAACCAGCGGTGCATAGCCGCCGCCAGGAGATCCGCGGACGGCAACGGCGCATCGAACGGGATGACCCTTCGTTTTTGCTGGCCGCGGATTCGACGCGGAAGGTGGCGGAATGGGAACGTGGCCAAGGGGAGCGCCGGATTGATTGGCGCGTGGTCGAGCCGCAGACCTTCGTGTCGGTCGGAAACGCGACCCTGGCCCGCCAACCTGACCAATCCCTGCTGACCACCGGCACCCGCCCCGAGCGCGACACCTACACGATCACCGCGCTCAGTCCGCAGCCCCTGATCACGGCTGTGCGCCTCGAGGTGTTGCCGGACGAATCGCTTCCCCAGCGCGGTCCCGGCCGAGCCGACAACGGCAACCTTCACCTGAGCGAGTTTCAACTTCAGGTATTCGAACCCGGCGCCACCACCGCCCGCGAGGTGAAGCTGGTTCATCCCAGCGCCAATTTCGATCAAGCCGACTGGACGATCCGGCACGCCCTCGACGGGAACGAGAAATCGGCGTGGGGAATTCATCCGCAGACGGGAGTCGCGCACCAGGCGGCGTTCGAATTGAAAGAACCCCTGCACCTTCCCGCGGGCGCCACGCTGGTTTTCATCCTGAAACAACTGCACGGGGGATCCCATTTGATCGGCCGATTTCGCCTGGCCGTCACCGATGCTGCTACTCCGGTACGAATTCTTCCAAACGATGTGGCTCGCTGGCTGGCCTTGCCTGCTGCGGAGCGCGACGAACCCCAGCGCCTGCGGCTCGCACGTCACGCCCTGGGCCAGGAGGTTGAGCTGGAGATGGAGGCCCTGCCCCCGCCCTCCTTCGTCTATGCCGCCGCCAGCGATTTCGAGCCGGACGGTGGACTGCTACCCCCGCCCGGCCCGCGGGAAATCCAGGTGTTGCGCCGCGGCGAAATCACCAAGCCGATGGGGCCGGCCTCACCCGGGGCATTGACCTGCCTGGGTGAGTTGCCGGCGCGGTTTGCCCTGGCCAATCCCGCTGAGGAAGGCCAGCGGCGCGCCGCCCTGGCCGCCTGGCTGACCGCTCCGGAGAATCCATTAACCTGGCGGTCGGTGGTCAACCGGGTCTGGCATCACCACTTCGGGCGTGGGTTGGTGGACACGCCGAATGATTTTGGCCGGATGGGTGGAACGCCGTCGCATCCCGAACTGCTCGATTGGCTGGCCCTTTGGTTCCGCGATGAGGCGAAGGGTTCATTCAAGCAACTGCACCGCTTGTTGGTCACCAGCGCCACCTACCGCCAGGCCGTTCATCCCGCCCCGTCCACTCGGGCCGTGGCGAAGGAAACGGATCCGGAAAACCGTCTGCTTTCGCGCATGAACCGCACCCGCCTCGATGCCGAATGTGTCCGGGATGCCGTGCTCCAAGCCAGCCAGCGACTGGATCATCGGATGGGCGGCCCGAGCGACCAACAGTTCGACCTCCAACCAGGTATCCACGTCACCCCACGCGTCGATTACCGCAAGTTCGATGTCGATTCTGTCGAGGGTGGACGCCGCAGCATCTACCGATTCCTGTTCCGGACCCTGCCTGATCCGTTTTTCGAGGCGTTGGACTGCCCGGCAGGCGACCAGCTTACCGGTGCTCGCAACAACACCGTCACGGTCCAGCAGGCACTGGCGATGTGGAACAACACCTTCACCGTCCGGCAGGCAAAGCACTTGGCCGACTACCTCACTGGGGAAAGAGACACCCTGGAAACACGGACGGTATTGGCGTGCGAGCTCCTTTGGGGCCGCGCGCCCCTCCCGCAGGAATCGGCCGATCTGACCGCTTACGCGCAGGAGCATGGGTTGGCCAACCTCTGCCGGCTGCTCATCAACAGCAATGAGTTCATATTTGTGAACTAAGGTTATGAGTTCATCCCATCCCGGTTGGATCGCTTCGTCTCGACGGGACTTCTTGTGGCGCCTCGGGGGCGGACTGGGCGGGGCGGCGTTAGCCCAGTTGCTCCGCGCCGACCAAGGTCTGGCACCGACCGCGGACCGCTTCCTCCCTATCCGCCCACCTCGCGCCCGGCGAGTCATCCAATTGTTCATGAACGGGGGCGCAAGTCAGATGGACCTCTTCGACTACAAGCCCGCCCTGTTTCGCCACGCCGGTGAAGCCTTCAACCCTGGTACCGGTGAACGAGTGGAGGCCGCCACGAGCGAACCGGGGAAGGTGTTGAAACCGCCCTTTGAATTCCGGCAATACGGCGACTCCGGCCGCTGGGTCAGCAGCGTCCTGCCGCATCTGGCCACGTGTGTCGATGACCTGGCCTTCCTGATGGCCATGCAGTCGCGAACGAATGTCCATGGCCCGGGCAGCTACCTGATGAACACCGGATTTCTTCTGCCGGGATTTCCCTGTCTCGGAGCGTGGGTCAGCTACGCCCTCGGCAGTGAATCGGACAACCTCCCGTCGTTCGTGGTGCTGCCGGACACCAAGGGTCTGCCTTACAACCAGCGAGGCAACTTCAGCTCAGGGTTTCTCCCGGTGACCCACCAGGGCACGATCATCCAAGCCAATGCGCCAGCGCCCATAGCGGACCTGCAGCCTCCTCCTTCCGCGGAATACATCACCCCAGAAGCGGATCAGGATGGACTGAGCCTGCTGGGAAAACTGAACCGTCAACATCGGGCCGCGAACGACGGCGACACCCGGCTGGAAGCCCGCATTCAGGCCTACGAATTGGCGGCGCGCCTGCAGTTGAGTGCGCCCGAGGCATTTTCTCTCGAGGGGGAAAGCGAACTGACCCGGCGGCTCTATGGGCTCAGCGATCCCGTCACGGAAGATTTCGGCCGGCGTTGCCTGTTGGCCCGCCGATTGGTCGAACGCGGCGTGCGGTTCGTCCAGGTCTGGAGCGGCGCGGGCGGACCCACTGCGAACTGGGACAATCACGCCAACATCACCAAAGAACTGCCACCGATGTGCGCCGCAACCGACCGTCCCGTGGCCGCACTACTGCAGGACCTCAAGGCGCGCGGCCTGCTGGCCGACACGCTGGTGCTGTGGAGCACCGAGTTTGGCCGCATGCCCTTTTCGCAAGGCAGCGAGGGACGCGATCACAACGGGGGCACATTTGTCGGCTGGATGGCTGGGGCCGGAGTGAAGCCCGGCGTGGCCTACGGCGAGAGTGATGAATGGTCCTGGAAAGCCGCCCGCGACATCACCACGACTTACGACTTCCATGCGACGGTCCTCCACCTGCTCGGTCTCGACCACGAGGCCTTGACCTTCCGCCACAACGGCGCCGACCGCCGCCTGACCGATGTCCACGGTGACGTGATCCGCGCCGTGCTGGCCTGATCCAAAAAGCGCCCGGTTGTGTACCGCAGGCCTCCGGACCTGCTGTTCCGCAGGTTTTTAACCTGCCCCCCGGTCCACTGGCAGGCTGAAAGACCTGCGGAACAGCAGACAGGAATGTCTGCGGTACATAACCGGGCCAGGCCAGACCGGAGATCGAGACAATCCCGCCCCCGCCCGAACACCCACCGTCACCAAACTGACTCTTGCCATCCCGTTTCCCGGCCCGAAGCATCAAGCTTCCGTATCCGCCCAGCGGGTACGCTTCCCAATATGAAATTGTCAAACACGTCTGGTTACTGCACCGGGTGGCTCGCTAAACTGCTGCTTCTCGGGTTGACGTTGACCGTCCCAAGCTGGGCGGCTTCGTTGACGCTTACTAACATCAACAACAGCATTCCGCCGACATTGGTCACCAACGCCGACGGATCGATCACCATCACCGCGGGTGGGGGTGATACTTATGATAATGAAGACTCGTTCACCTACTATTATGAAACCCGCACCGGTGATTTTGACGTCCAAGTCCAGTTGATGGACGTCGATGCCGACGATCCCACGGGCGCTCAGCAGTCGGCCAAGGCTTCGCTGCATGTGCGTGCGAATTTGTCGGCGGGAAGTCCCGATATTCAAGTCAGCGGCACGCCCACCTCCGGAGCGAATTACGTCGAGACGATCTTTCGTCCGACTCAGGATGGTCCCACGGATGATCCTCCGCAGAACGCCTCGGAGTTTGTGCGCTACGGCGACGGTCCCTGGGATGGAACGTTTCGGCCGGACGATGGCAGTGAGTTGTACCCGGTCTGGGTGCGCGTGAAGCGGACCCGCGACTTGTTTCAAACGTTCTATAGTGTGGACGCGGTCCGTTGGTTCGTTTTGGCGGAATACAGCGTGGATCCGGCGGAATTCCCCGAAACGATCCACGTAGGATTGGCGGCGGTCGCGCATATCGGTTCGGGAGAAGACGAAGAGTATCGGGTGCGTTCGACCTTCAAAGACTATCAGGATACGCCCTTCCCGCCGGCGACCACGGTCGGTGGTGAACCGGCTGGGGATGATGCTCCGGGGCCGTTCCCCGACACCTCGGTCACCGCGGTGAACTGGAAGGTGTCCTTGCCGGACGATGGGATCGGCTTTTCTGCCGACCTGACGGAGAGCGGTCCGATCATCTGGAATACCGGCGGCTTTGGTGCGATTTCCCGCGACCTCCTGCTCAGCATCGATGGCGAAGAAGGACCGATTCCGTTTTCCATCATGCGCTACGCCTCCGGCGCGCTGGATTTCGGGCTTAGTCCGCGGGATCCCGTGGCGGCCCAAGAGAACCTGGGCCCTTACTCGAATCCGAACCGCAGTCGCGACACCCCGCAGGCTTCTTCGCCGGCGGCTCAAGCTTGGTTTCCTTCGCCTCGCTATGGTGTGCTAATCCCCACGGTGCGCACCAACGGGCCCCTTCAATGGAACGACGGCGCTGCTCCGTTTTATCCGCATACCTTCCAGGTCATTGACTTCTCGAGCGCGACCTATTTCAACCTCGACGACGGGATCTTCGGCAACGGGCAGCCTTATACTCGCATGGCCAAGCTGGGCGATACCGGTCCTCATCCCGATGAGAACGCCAACAGCGCGGGCGGATTCCAGCGAGCCGCCTTCGATATTTCGGTGGCGTGGTTTCCTTACGCTCAAGGCTGGACGGCCGGCTATTTCAAGGATGCCACGCAGGGGCCGAGGGCCTTCTGGCGCAATCCGGCTGCGCATAGTCCCGCGGCCTCCGCCAACACCTTGGCGATTGATAAGAATTCGGCCAGTGCGCTACTGACCTGGGTGGATCTTTGGGGTGACGAAACCTTCGGTGGCCTGGCCGAGTTCAAGCTTCCCGGGGTGGATTCCCGCAACGACGGTTTGTTGTTCCTTACCCCCAACGACGACAACACCGAGCGGGGACCGCAGGCCAACGTCGCCGTGGCGGAAGACGGTTCGGGCTGGACCGTGGCGATTCGCAGCGTCCAGGACAACAAGCTGGACCCGGCCACGTATGCGGAAGCCAGCCAAAGCGAATTCTCGTTCCTGTTCATTCCTTACACCGCGGGCAACCTGATCGGCGGTGAAATCAACGGAGCGACCGGCGACCAACTTCATTCGGCCGGCGACTTCACCGTCACGCGCTTGGAGGCCGGCCGCTACCGGTTGGTCATTCCGGGTAAACAGAGCGCCGACGGCATGCTGATCCTGCAGGCCGTCGGCACCCTGCCGACGAATCCCGCCTTGGTGGATAACGTTACCCTGACGTATGCGCCGTCACCCGAAGGATTCGTCATCGAGTCCCGTTACATTGATCCGGGCGCCGGCGCGAATGGCTATGACGCCTTCCCCTTGCGCGACTCCAATTTTTACTTCGCGTGGGTGGATTTTACCAACCCGCTCACCCCGACCGCGGCCGCGGTTCCGCCGACCCTGAGCATCCAGTGGGAGGGAGCCAGTGTCGTCATCAGTTGGCCGGCTGGCGTCATCGGCTGGACCTTGCAGAGTGCATCAACTCTTTCGGCCCCGAACTGGCAACCGGTTCCCGGCGTCGAGAATAACTCGGTCACCCTCACGCCGGCCACCGAAGCCAGCTACTTCCGTCTCGCGCAGTAAGGGTCGAAAAACCTGCAAACTTCACCGGCCGCGCCCGCCTGGGGCGCGGCTTTTTTATTGATCCCAGGATGATCGACCCAAGCGTAGATTGAGCTGGGTACCGGTGCCTTGGAGCTTTGCTTTTGGAACTTCTTTGGAGCTTGGAACTTGGCTTTTGGAGCTTTCACCCCCCCGGTCCCCAGTAAAGACGCATTCAAGAGGCCCCCTTCATCAATTCCCTGCGCCGCAGGCTTGTCAGGGCGCTCCGCTTTCGCTCAGATTTGGACTGCTAAACGCCATGAAACGGATTGCCATTCTGATTCTGGCCATCGTCGCGGCCGTGGGGGCGGCGACGGTGACGAACCGTTTCATCCGGTCCACCCCTACCGTGGCCGCGGCGCCCCGCACCGGCGAGGAGATCTATCGCGCCGACTGTGCCCGTTGCCACGGGGCGATGGGCGAAGGGGTAGCCGGCCAGAGCGACGAGCCGCTGTACGGAGAAAAATCCGTCGAAGCTCTCTCCCGCTACATCGCGCGTTCCATGCCCGAGGATAATCCCGGCACCTGCATTGGGCCGGATGCCGATGCCGTTGCCGCCTACCTTCACGACACGTTCTATTCCCCTCAGGCTCGCGCCCGCAACCAACCCCCACGGATCGACCTCGTCCGCCTCACCAACCGCCAGTACCGCGAGTCGGTAGCCGACCTGATTGCGAGCTTCCGGCCGGTCAGTCAGGCGACCCAAGCGGGTGGACTCGACGCCGAGTACTTCCAATCCGAGGGGATGAACAAGAAGAAGGAGAGCATCCTGAAGCGGCCGGATCGGTCGGTGGACTTCGACTTCGGCGAAGGAAGTCCGACCGAAGGAATCACCGCCGACCAGTTCTCCATCGTCTGGAATGGGTCGCTGCGAGCGCCCGATTCCGGTGATTACCAATTCCGGATCACGACTCCGAACGGAGCCCGCCTGTACTTCAACACCGACCTCGCCGCCGGTGACTCCAATCGACGGGATGATTCCGGCGCGCGGCGGCAACCGGCCCTGATCGACCTCTGGGTCAGCTCCGGTGGAGAGATGCGCGAGGGCGTCGCCCAAATGTCATTGCTCGGCGGGCGCTCGTATCCGCTGCGCCTCGATTACTTCAAGTTCAAGGAGAAGACCGCTGCACTGAAGTTCGAGTGGAAACCGCCGCACGGGCTCTGGGAAGTGGTGCCCGCCTCCGTCCTTTCCCCTGAGCCGTCGTCCAGCGTACCGATTGTAACCACCTCATTCCCGGCCGACGATGCGAGCCTTGGCTATGAGCGGGGCACGGCCGTGTCCAAAGCCTGGCAGGAATCGACGGCCAAGGCCGCGGTCGAGGCCGCCGGGTTGGTCGAAGCCCGACTCAATTTCCTCGCCGGAACCGAGGACGGTGCCAGCAACCGGGTGGAGGCCCTCAAAACATTCTGCGCCACGTTCGCCGAGCGGGCCTTCCGACGACCGCTCACTCCGGAGCTCCAGAACGTCTTTGTGGAACGCCAGTTCGCCACCGGCGTCGAACCCGAGGTGGCGGTCAAGCGTTCGGTCATGCTCATCCTCAATTCCCCGCGCTTCCTGTATCCCGAACTGGGGGACGAGGACGACTACCGGGTGGCCAGCCGACTGGCGCTCACCCTGTGGGATTCGCTGCCGGACGAAACTCTGATGGCAGCAGCCGCCCGCGGGGAACTGAGTTCGCCCGACCCCATTCGAGAACAGGCCCTCCGCATGATGGCCGATCCCCGGGCGCGGGCGAAGCTGCGGGAGTTCTTCCATCACTGGCTGGCCTTCGACGAGGCGGAGGACATTTCGAAGGATCCGAAGGCCTATCCGGATTTTGACGAAGCCGTGCTCATCGACCTGCGGCATTCACTGGAGAGGTTTGTGGACGACGTGGTGTGGGACGACGCCTCGAACTTCCGTCAATTGCTATTGGCGGACTATGTGTACATGAACCCGCGCCTGGCCGCCTTCTATGGAGCCGATGTCCCGCCGGACGACGACTTCGTGCCGGTGAAATTCGAGGCCGACCGCCGCGCGGGCATCCTGACCCATCCGTTCCTGCTTTCGATGTTGTCGTATCATCGGTCGTCCTCGCCCATCCATCGCGGAGTCTTTCTCACCCGGAATGTGCTCGGGCGCTTTCTCAAGCCGCCTCCGATGGCCATCGAGTTCATGGATGATCGCTTCGATCCGTCGCTGACCATGCGGGAGAAAGTCACGGAATTGACCGGCAAGCCCGCGTGCATGGGGTGCCATGCGACCATCAATCCGCTGGGGTTCAGCCTGGAGCACTACGATGCCGTGGGGCGATTCCGTACCGAGGATAACCGGAAGCCGGTCGATGCCGAGTCGGACTACATCACCGCCGAGGGGTTGACGCTGAAGTTGCGCGGACCTCGTGACGTGGCCGAGCACGCCGCCGACAACCCCGAAGCGCGGGCGGGATTCGTCCGGCAGTTGTTCCATCACGCCGTCAAGCAAACCCCGGCCGCGTATGGACCGGAGACGCTGGCCCAATTGGATGCGGCCTTCGCTGCCTCGGGAACCCACATTCGCAATCTGCTGGTAGAGATCGCCGTGATCGCCGCCCAACCGCCCGCGGAAGCCGCGGCTGAAGGGGCTCCGCCCGCTCCACGAAAGACGGCTGCCCGCCCGACGACGACCGACCGGACCGAGAACCTATGATTTATCTCATCTCCCAACGCTAATCCTATGAAACCTCCCGGCCGTCGGCAGTTCCTTCAACAACTTGGCCTGTCCACCGCGGCGTTGCCGTTTCTGGGCGGGCTTCCGGCCTTCGCGGCGCGCCCCGCGGCACCCAAGCAACGGGTGGTCTTCATGTTCTCCCCCAACGGCACCATTCCGAACCAGTTCTGGCCCGACGAAGCCGGAGCCGATTTTCAATTGAAGCGCATCCTCGAGCCGTTGACTCCCTTCAAGGACCGGACCCTCATCATCAAGGGGCTGTGTAACAAAGTACGCGGCGATGGGGACGGTCATATGCGGGGCATGAGTTGTCTGCTGACGGGAATCGAACTCTTCCCCGGCAACATCCAAGGCGGTTCGGACACGCCGGCCGGCTGGGCCAGTGGTCCCTCCATCGACCAGGAACTGAAACAGTTCCTGCAAAGCCGGCCGGAAACACGCACCCGGTTTGGTTCACTCGAGTTTGGCGTAGGGGTTTCCAACCGTGCCGATCCGTGGACGCGTTGGAACTACGCCGGCCCCAACCAGCCGGTCGCCGCCCTTTCTGATCCTTATGAAGTGTTCGAGAAGCTCTATGGTCAGGTCAAAGACCGCGAGAACCTCGGCAGCGTACTGGACGACCTTCGTGAAGATTTGCAGCGCGTCTCCGCCTGTCTCGGCCGCGAGGATCAGGCGCTCCTCGAGAAGCACGTCACTTATGTGCGGGAACTCGAGCAGGAACTGCAGGAGGCCGACCGCCAGAAGCTGGATCATCCGGCCCCGCAATTGGAGGCCGGCGCCAGCACCGATAACGACGATATGCCCAGGGTCTCGAAGATGCAGACCGACCTCTTGGTCAGCGCCTTCGCCAACGACCTGATTCGCCTTGCCTCGCTGCAGTATTCCAATTCCGTGGGCCAGACCCGGTATCGCTGGCTGGGCATCGAGGAAGGACACCATTCGCTGTCGCACGATCCCGATCTCAACGAGCCGTCCCAGGAAAAGCTGATCCAGATCAACGTCTGGCTCTGCGAACAGTTGGCGCATCTCGCCCAACGGCTCGCGGAGACACCGGAGCCCGGGGGCGACGGCTCGATGTTGGATCACACGACCCTCTTGTGGACCAACGAGCTGGGGAAAGGCAACAGCCACACCCTCGACAACATTCCGTTCGTGCTGGTGGGCGGCGGGCTGGGATTCAAATCCGGCCAGTCCCTGCAACTGGAACTCACGCCTCACAACCGCCTGTGGCTATCCCTGGCCCACGCCTTCGGCCACGAGATCACCACCTTTGGCAACCCGAGGCTCTGCACCGACGGACCGCTGGCTCTCAGTTAAAAGACCAGCG
>CAYYSX010000011.1:19109-48706 GCA_964474315.1 uncultured Verrucomicrobiota bacterium
TAGAGGAACCGCTCGCCCCGGAGATAAACCTCCCGGTCCACCAAGGCCGCCGTGGCACTGAAGACGTCCTCCAGCCGGTTGACCGCCACCAGGGCATTCGTGCCGTCGTGACGCAAAACCACGGTCGTGCCATCCCGTCCGGTCACATAGATCCGGCCCGCCGCACCGACCGGAGACGAAAAGATGAAGTCACGGATGCCTTCGAGCCGGAGCGGATCGCCGAGAGGACGGCCCGACGCCGGATCCAGGCGCGACAACACATTCTGATTGTGACGAAGAAAATAGAGCGAGTCATCGTAGAGCAGCGGGGAAGAGACGTAGGGAGTCAGCCGGTTCAGCCTCCACGCCACCCGGTCGGTGCCGGTGACATCACCTTTCGCTCCCTCCAGCCGGACCGCGACCATCGCCTGCTGATAATAGCTATTGCCGGCGACCACGATCCCGCGGTGGTGGACCGGAGAGGACACCACATTGTCGGTAAGGCCGGCACATTCCCAGAGCAGTTCACCGGTCGCCAGATCGTAGCCCCGCACGCGTTTCGTGGCGCTGACGACTACCTGCTGTCGGTCACCGTGCTGCACCACGAGCGGAGTGGACCAGGAGGTCTTCTCGTCCCGCGACACTTTCCAACGCTGCTCACCGGTCTGCCGGTCGAAGGCGTACAGGAACGACTCGCCCTCGTGATCCCAGCACACCACCAGGAAGTCACCCGCCACCACGGGCGAACTTCCTTCACCGTGGGCGTGGAGCGTGTCCATACGCCCCAGATCCTTTTGCCAAAGCACCGTCCCGTTGAAATCAAGGCAGTAAAGACCGTGAGAACCGAAGAACGCATACAGCCGTTGGCCGTCGGTGACCGGGGAGTTTGAAGCCAGACTGCCGGTGGCATGGCCGCCTTCGTGCGGAAACGTTTCGCGCAGGTTCGTCTGCCAGAGAATGCGTCCGTCCGACCGGTTTACCGCCAGCACCACGAATTGGTGACGGTGCGTCACCCCCACGTTGTCGTGGGTCCCCGGAGCGCGGTCGAAGACGGGGGCACGAGCGTCACCCACCGGCACCGCCGTCTGGAGAAACACGCGTTCGCCAAAAACGATGGGCGACGAGTGCGCTTTGCCCGGCAGGGGAATCTTCCAGCGGACGTTCCGGGTCTCACTCCACTCCACTGGCGGATTGGCGAACGGCGCGACGCCGTTGGCCAGCGGACCACGCCATTGCGGCCAAGACCGGAGCAACTCGGGTGAATCCTCGGCGCTGGAGGCTTGGAACGTGATACCACCCAACGCCATCAGCGCGGGCACCAGCCGCGTCAGCATGAGCGAATTCCAGTGCATCCGACTGCAACTCTAAGCCGTAACGAGGCCGTGAAAAACCACCAATGAACACCAATGGACACGAATCGTTAAAGTTCAAGAACGCCTCGACCTGGATGGGTGATTTTCCCATCCATTCGTGGTGGAACCTTACCTTTCACGAGGACAACAACCCGATCTGGCATTCATTGGTGTCCATTCGTGTTCGCGTCCATTCGTGTTCATTGGTGTCCACTCTTCTCCACGAAGGCCTTCGCTTGGGCGACGAATTCGTCCGGGTTGCGCGCGAAATCATTGCTGTCGGTTTCAATCGCCAGAACGCCCTTCCAACCGCTCTTCTCCAGCTCGGCCAGCAAGTTCGCGATGTTTCCCTGGCCTTCGCCGATGTGGGTGTCGAACGCCACGTCGTCGCCCTGGGTTTTCTCCACGCGCTTGTCCTTCAGGTGGATGTCGAACACCCGTCCCTCGTATTCCTTGAACACCTTGGTGGGATCCATTCCGGTGGAGGTGATCCAACCGGCATCCATGCAGACGCCCACCCGCGGGTCGAGGTGCTTGAGCAAGGTCCGGACGACCAAGGGGTTGCCGTAGAGCGAGCGGATGCCGTGGTTGTGAATGGCGACCTTGATGTCGTACTCCCGCGCGAGCTCCGAGAGATTCTCCAGGATTTTGAAGTCGGACGGCTCGACAATGATGAGCTGGATACCCATGTCCTTGGCGAAGGTGAACAGTTTCCGGTTCTGCTCTTTGTCCAGCGACGTTCCGGCGACGCCGAACGTGTAGGCGCGGAGTCCGTTGGCCTCGAGAACCGCCTTTTTCTTCAGGTATTCCTCCCGCGGCGAACCGGGGTCGATGTGTTTACCGATCACCTGGAGGTTGGTGATGCCCTGCTTTTTGGCGAAGGCGACCACCTGGTCGAACTCCAGATTGCGCAGCGTCCAGGTTTGGATACCCACCTGACCGCCCAGATCGCCGGCCGCCGCCTGGGTCAGAACCAGCGCCGCGACGACGGCGCCCAAAAGAAGTTTCCCGATTTTCATGAGTGTGTGGCCCGTTTATGCGGTGGCGGGCGGAGACAGGCAAGCAGGCGGAATGAAGCCGTGTCGCGGCGGGTGCATCTGGACACGGTCCTGACCGGGACGGGGGCGAAAGCTCCAAAAACCAAATCCCAAGCTCCAAGGAAGCTCCAAAGACCCACGTCCAAGCGCGCTGTCCGTTCCCGGATTGGTGAGGCCGCTCCACGGGTAGGGCTGACCGAAACGCTGGGCCCCAACGCCTGCTTCGCCGCGGTCTGCACGGGAGCTGGGAGCTGGGGATTTCTTTGGAGCTTGGGTTTTGGAACTTGGAGCTTTCCCCAGAAGTCGTCCGGCGGGCGAGCCGCCCGCGCTCCTGCCGGTCAGGACCGTGTCCAGAGGCGCCCTCGCTGGGGTCGGGTGTCGCTCAATCCCGGTGCTTCCCATCCCGGTGGGGGCATGCGCATTGTTTCCGCTCGCGAACATGAATCCTCCTGGCCCACCGCGCGGCATACAGACCCTCGTCCACTTCTTCGAAGAAGGCGCCGGCCACAAATGGATTCGAGGATTCCTGACGGTGATTCTGCTCGGAGTCGGCGCGGCTCTCTTTCAGTTCAACGAAGCGCGCAATTTTCACGCTCCGGAAGCCATGGATTCCGCCCAGCTTGGCCGCAACCTGGCCGCGGGCGGTGGTTACCACACGGGATTCATCCGTCCGCTGAGCGTGCATCTCCTGCAAAAACAGGCCGCGCGCCGGGGCGAAGATCCCCGCGCCGTCCTGGCTCAGCCTCATCCCGATCTGGAAAATCCACCGGTCTATCCGTTGCTCCTGGCCGGGTTGTTCAAAGCCATGCCCGTATCCTGGTGGACCCAACTTCCCACCGACCAGTTCCGCCGGCGTCCTTATGCCGAAGCCGCCATCAGCGCGTTCAACCTCGTTCTTTTCAGTGTGGCACTGGGGTTGGTGTGGGGACTGGGCCGCCGCTTGTTCGACCCCACGGCCGGGTGGGTGGCCGCGGGATTGACCTTTGGAACGGAATCGCTGTGGGTCTTCGTCAATTCCGGCCTGCCGACCATGCTGTTGATGGTGTTGGCCCTCGTTCTCATGCATTTGTTGGTCAGCGTGGAACGGGAGGCTTCCAGCCCCGTTCCCCGCGGTCGCCGACTAGCCCTGCTTTCCGCCGGCGCCGGGCTGGTGGTGGGGCTGATGTTCCTGACGCGCTATTCATTCGGCTGGCTGTTGATTCCCGTGGGTCTTTACCTGGGATGGCGTGGGGGCGCCTTCCGCGGACGGTTGGTGCTCCTGGCGCTGGTGATCACCCTGGGGCTGTCCGCGCCCTGGCTGGCCCGCAACTGGCGCCTGAGCGGAAACCCGTTGGGCACCGCCGCTTTTGCACTGTGGTCGGGAATCGAATCCTTCCCCGGTGACCGGCTGGAGCGGTCACAGAACCCGCAATTCGACCGAACCCAAGCCTCCGAGGCCGGGCGCAAACTGCTCTTCAACCTGCGGGTATCCGTTCGCGACGACATCGTTCGCCTGGGCGGAAACTGGATTTCCCTGTTTTTCCTGGTCGGGCTCATCGTTCCGTTCGGCAACCCCAGCCTGAACCGGCTCCGTGGATTCGTCGTGGGCGCGGGGGCAGTTCTATTGGTCGCTCAAGCCGGCGGACGGACCTGGCAGACGACCGTGGCGGGCGTCCACACCTCCGAAAACCTGCTGGTGATCCTGGCGCCACTGGTCTTTGTCTTTGGCACCGGCTTTCTGCTGACTCTCTTGGACCAGGTGGAATGGCCCGGTCCCTTCGTTCGCTCGCTGGGCCTGGGAACGTTGGTCGCGGTCTTTTCCCTGCCCTTCCTGCTGGCGATCCTGCCGCCGCGGGAAATAACGCTGCAGGATCCGCCTTATCGCCCGATCGTGATTCGGGCGATTGCCGACTATACGCCACCGACCACGCTGTTTATGAGTGACGTCCCTTGGGCGGTCGCCTGGTACGGCCCGCGGGAATCGGTGTGGGCGACCTTGCGGGTGCTGGATTCCCCGGAAGCCAACCGGGCCAACCAACGGGAGGATTTCTTGGTCTTCGCCGACGCGCGACGACCGGTCGAAGCCGTGTACATCTCGCCCTTCTGGACCGATCAACCCCTGCGGTCCCGGTTCATCGCCGATCCGGACTTCGCCTGGGGACGATTCTATCTCGATGTCTTTTTCCGCTCGAACCTGCCGCCCAACTTTCCTCTAAAAAACGTCCTAGGCGGCGACTATCTGGCTCACGGACATTTCCTTTTGGCGGTGAAGCCTTGGTGGAGCGACGGGCAACGTTGAGCATGAGCTCCGCCAGCGTCCGTTGGCCCGGTCAATTAACTCTCGGTTGAATTTGAGTGAGATGGCCGGGGAAGTCCAAGAAGGACAACCCATCTACGGCGCCTCTTTCGGAATGAAACCTAAGTCACAAACTCGCGCTCCGGACCGCCCCGTGCCACCCCGCCCTCGCGCCGCGTGACAAACGCCGCTTCCCGCCCCAAGGTTCCTTCGCTGCATGGCTGCTGATATTCGCCTGATTTCCACCGATTTCGACGGAACCATCCACGAGGATTTCGCGCACGCACCGGTGCCGGAGGTGTTTCAGGACCGGATCGCCGAGTTGCAAGGAAGAGGAGTCCGCTGGGTGATCAACACCGGACGGGATCTGGCGAGCCTCATGGAGAGCCTGGGCCGGGCCAAGGTCCGGGTGCTGCCGGATTTCGTGGTGACGGTCGAACGGGAGATTCACCGGCATGTGCGGGGTCATTATGAGGCGCTCGAGCCATGGCATTCCCAATGCACTCGCGACCACGCCGGCTTGTTCCGCACTCACGCCCAGGAACTCGCCTCGCTGTTGTCCAAACTGGAGGGTCGATTTGACGCGACATTCTATGACGATTCCTGGTCGCCGGTCTGTGTCATTGCCCGCACCAACGAGCAGATGGACGCCATCCAGCAGGAACTGGAGGCGTTTTGCGAAACGGCTCCGGAGCTGACGCCGGTGCGCAACGATGTCTATTTGCGACTCAGCCACCGGCGCTATAGCAAAGGAACGGCGCTGCGGGAGATTCAGCGCCTGATCGGGTTGGAGGCGGCGCAGACGTTTGCCGCCGGGGATCATCTCAATGACTTGCCCATGTTGCGGCGCGAGGTGGCCCACTGGTTGGTGACGCCGGGGAACGGTCTGGACGAGGTCAAAGCGCAGGTGAAAGCCGAAGGGGGATTCGTCGCGAGACACTCCGGCGCGGCGGGCGTGCTGGAAGGTCTCGATCAATTTGGGGTGTGAGGGAAGCGCTTGGGGCGCT
Source organism: uncultured Verrucomicrobiota bacterium (assembly GCA_964474315.1). Classification (GTDB taxonomy): domain Bacteria; phylum Verrucomicrobiota; class Verrucomicrobiia; order Limisphaerales; family UBA9464; genus UBA9464. The sequence goes on from CAYYSX010000011.1 coordinate 24,760, forward strand.
TCCCGCCGAGGTGTGTTGCGATTCGTTCGGGCGCGGGGTGCTTCGGGAAGTTCAAAGCTCAAAGCTCAAAGCTCAAAAGAAGTTCCAAGGCCCAAGATCCAAGGAAGCGCTAAGTTTTCAGGTTCACGGCGCTGCAGGGCCGGGATGGGAAACGATAGATGCTCTGATAGCCCCAACGCTCCCCAACCTCCAGCTTCAAGGAGGGCTCTGGCGGGAGCCGGGAGCTTGGTGCTTGGAGCATTTTGGAACCTTGGACCTTGGGTTTGGGACGCTTGTCGCGTGCGGGCGAGCCGCCCGCGCTCCCGTCGCGACCTGGGGCTTGCGCCGGAAACTTCTTTTGAACTTTGAGCTTTCGCCCCCGACCAGTGCCCTGTCCCCTGAGCTTGTCGTCCGTCCCCTGAGCTTGTCGTCCCTAAGCCTCTCCGGGGATTTCCTCTTGCCGCGTGTCCCTTCCGCCTTCCCCCTTGGCCTCGATGTGGCCGGTGTTGCAGCGGGAGTTGCGCGAACAGGCCCGGCAGGTGACGACCTACTGGCTGCGGGTCATCGCCGCAGGGGTGGCGATGCTCCTGTTCTGGCTGGCCTGGGAACAGGAGGCCAATGGGGGCGCCCTCAACGGCCGCGGTTATTTTCTTGGCCTGCATCGGCTGATGTTCCTCGGAATCTGGTTTTTCGGCCCCGTGCTCACCGCCGATTGCCTCAGCCGCGAGCGACGGGAGGGAACCTTGGGACTGCTCTTTCTCACCCCGCTCCGACCGGTGGATGTGGTGGTGGGAAAGGCGTTCATCCACGCGTTGCGTGGGCTGGCGTTCGTGTTGGCGGCGATTCCCATCATGGTCGTGCCGGTACTCCTCGGCGGTGTCACCTGGTACGATGCGGTGCGGATGATTCTGCTGCAGTTGGCGGCGCTGGGATTGGCCTTGGTCGCCGGACTGACCGCGTCGGCCCTGACGGAATCGTGGTGGCGAGCCCGCCTGTTGGCATTCCTGTTCGCGCTGTTGGCCGCGGGTTTGTTCGTCACCCTTCACGCCGGCATTCAGGTCATCCTGCAGGGATGGAATCCGTTCGTCGCTTCGCCGTTGGATTCGTTCGGGCAGCAGTTTTCCGTGGTGTTCGGCCAAACGCTGGCGCGCCAGGGCGGCCTGGTCGAAATGGGTTTCAGTGGGTTCTGGCAAGATTGGAGCTTGGGACCGATCGGCCCGGGTTCGGTGCGCGTGGCCTTGGTGGTCCTGGCGTCCGCTTGGACGCTGGTGGGAATCGTCGTCTGGCTGGCGGCGCTGGGGGTTCAGCGGACGTGGCGCCAGGAACCATTGTCCGCCCGGGGTGAGACCATCCACCGATGGTTTACCGAGGTTCGGTTGGGCCGGACCTGGTGGCGTCGGCGGCGGGGATCGATTTTGTCCGCCAACCCGATCCATTGGCTTCAGTCGCGCACCTGGGCCGCCCGGTTGGGGGGGTGGGCCTTGTTGGGGGTGGCACTGGCGTTGGCGGCGACGGTGGTGGATCTGCCGCGCAGCAGCGCCGAAGGCTTCTATTTCCTGGGTCGGACCATTCTGTTGGGCAGCGTGGCGTTTGCGGGGGCGGCCAGCTTCCGACAGGAACGGGAGTCCGGGGCGTTGGAACTCTGGCTGGTCACGCCGTTGAAACCCAGCACCGTGGTCAACGGCCGGCTGGCCGGCTTGGCGAAGCGATTCCTGGTTCCGACGCTCATCGTTCTGTTCCTGCCGCAAATCCGGTTTCTGTGGCGTTGGTATCTGCTGCCCCAACTGCCGGAGGCCATGCGTCCGACGTATCTGGTGTTTCCGCCGGTGGACTGGATGTGGGCCGGTTGGGTGGCGGCGACCGTGGTGTTCGGGGTGGGCTTGTCCCTGTCTCGCCTTTCCTTCCTGACGACCTTCGCTCTGGCTTGGGTGGCTCATCACACTCCCTTCGTTGTGACCGCCGTGCTCGACTGGGCCAACGACGAGGCGATGGAGCGGTTTCAGCGGGGCTTCCCGGGCTGGGAGTCGAACTGGTTTTTCACGCGCTTCAGCCTCGCGTTGGCGCTGGCGGTGACGGCCTGGGGCCTGTGGTTCGCGCGGCGGCAGTTGGCGGAACGCCGCTATTTGGCGGGCTGGAGCAGTGCGGACTTGTCGCGCTCCAGGAAACTCCGTGAAGTCCGTGCCGCATGACGGTCCTGCCGGTGGTTGCCCGGGAACTGCGCGTCGCCGCGCGGCGACCCTGGACTTATTGGAGCCGGACGGGAGCGACGATGATCGGCCTGGTGGTGATCACGTGGCTGCTGTTGATTCGGGGCGTGCTGGGGGGCCGCCAAACGGGCGAGCCTATCTTTTTCGTGGTTTCTTCCGTGGCTCTCGGATTCAGCCTGCTGGCCGGCCTGATGTTCACGGCCGACAGTGTCAGCAGCGAGAAACGGGACGGAACCTTGGGGTTGCTCTTCCTGACCGATCTGCGGGGTTTGGACATCGCGGTGGGCAAGCTGGCGGCGACGTCATTAGGGGCGTTCTACGGACTGCTGGCGGTGTTGCCGCTGCTGGGCCTGTCCTGGTTGATGGGCGGGGTCACGGCCGCGGATTTCGGGCGAATGGTGCTGGTGCTGATCGCCACCTTGTTCTGCTCGCTGAATCTCGGGTTGTTGGGATCGGTGTTGACGACGGATGTCCGGCGATCAGTGGCCTTAGTGTTCGCGCTCTTGGTGGGAGTGAGTTGTGCCGGTCCCTTGTTGAATGACCTCGGGTCGTGGGCGTTGACCCGGTGGGGCGTGCGGACGGAGATCATCGAGTGGTGGGAACGCCAGTGGACCGCGGTCGCCACGCCGTTCGTGGCGTTCTACCGGGCTCCTTCGGCAAACTATGCCGGGAATGCGCCCGCGTTTTTCCAGTCGATCGTGTTTCTCTGGGTGGTCGGGCTGTTGGCGCTGGCCTATTCGAGCTGGCGATTGCCACGGGTCTGGCAGGAGAAGGGGGTGAAGACCCCGCGATCCGGTTGGCGAGGCTGGCTGGAACGGCTTCGATTTGGAAACGCCACCCGCAAGGAGGCTTTCCGCCGCCACATCCTGAACGCGAATGCCGTGACCTGGTTATCGGCGCGCCATTGGTTACGAGAGTGGTTGGTGTGGTTGTTTCTCGCGAGCATGCTGTTGGGGCTCGGCGTCCTGGCGTCGAAGTCGTTTGGAGGGGGATGGTGGGAAGCCGAACTGGGCGTGGTGGTGTCCGTCGCCCTCCATATCGTGCTGAAGTTCTGGATGGCCAACGAAGCGCCGCGACAGTTTCTCGAAGATCGCCAAAGCGGGGCCATCGAACTGCTGCTGTCCACCTCCCTGACCGTGGACGACATCCTGCGCGGTCGTTGGCTGGCGTTGCGCCGTCAGTTTCTCGGGCCCGTGGTGGCCGTGCTGATCCTCGACTTGGTGTTTCTCAGTTCACTGGATTTTTCGCGGATGGCGGGAGGGATGTCGGAATTGGTGCAGATGGGCCTGGCTCAGATGGTCATCCTGTTGGTCGATCTGTGGGCCATCGGGTGGGACGGACTCTGGGCGGGACTTACCCTGCGCGGCCGGAACACCAGCTCCACGATCATCGCCCGGATTCTGATTCTGCCTTGGTTAATCTGGCTGACCGGGCTGGCGCTCCGTCTCTTTGAACTGCTCGACCACCTGGCGGGCCAGCTCAACGTGTCGTCGTTCGTGCTTCATCTGGGGTGTTGGCTGGCCATCGGGATCTTCAATTCGGCGTTCTGGGGACTCCTGGCGCGACATCGTTTGAAGACCTCGTTTCGTGACGTCGCCACCCAGCGCACCCGGAAACGCCGATGGCCCTGGCAACGGATGGAGGTGGCGACTTCGCCGTAACGATGTTTTGTCCCTCGCCCCCGTCCGTCTCAAGCGCGCACGGAGTGACGCCATCATTCCGCATAGTTTTCGTTCATCACTTTCACCGAGAGCCGGCTGCCGGGTAGAACCGTCGAGCGCAACCCGCTGAGCGGACGGATAACGATGCCTTCGGCGGAAGTTCCGTTGGAATACACCTGCTCATTGGCGAGCCGGACACACGCGTCGAGGTCACTCACGCGCCACTCGTCCGCCACCACGGGGACCACGGGAATTTCCAGCTCCCCACAGCGGTCCCGCAGCGCCCCCGGATCGAGATACCGCCGGCGGTCCAGATCCAGGATGTCGAAGGCGGCAAAGCTGACCTGCGAGACGCCCGTGGGATTCTTTTGAATGCCCGGACCGTAAACCTCCCCGCGGATCGCGAGACGCGCGTCGCCACCGGCCAGTTTTTCCGCCAGTCTCAACGCCCGCGCCACTTTCCAGAACGCCTGGCTGTCCGACTCCCGATATTCGTAGTTGCGGCCGCAGACCCGCAGCCGCGTTCCGTCCCAGGCCAAGGTTGCGGAGGTTCCGTCCAACTTCAGTGTGACGGTGCAGGCATGAGGTCGCAGTTCCTCCAGCGCCTCCGGATAGCTGCGCAGATTCGGCTCATCGGTGCGCACGAGGCCCAGAGGAAGACCCCCCACCGCGTCACCCGCGATCTCGGCCGGAACCGGCTTCTCATATTTCCGGATGCCCACCGCCATCGTGACGTCCTGCCCTTCCACGGCGGAAGCCACCGTCGGGAGCGCCTTCAGGGGTAAGGCCAACCCCTGGCTGGGCTGCCCTTTGAAGCGGGCGATCTTGAGGCGGAAGTGCTGTTTCTCGAGGAAACCATACGCGGGATGGGTCGCATCCACGATGGTATCGGGTTCATGCCAGACACACAGGTCTCCTTCGTGAAACTCGTCTTTCTTGACCACCGTGCTGAACCCGAGCACGCGAGCCATCAGGATGCGATCCGCCCCCGGGATCGGGTGGAGCGATTGGATGCGTTGGATGCTCGCCAAGCGGGGCGATTCCTCGTTCATGATGCCCGCCAGACTAAATGAAGTCAGCGCGAGCTGGCCAGTTGGAGCTTTCAGCCCGCGTTCCTGGTCCTTCGGCACCATCCCCAGAGCAACAGACCCAGCCCGACCACGCCGGCCACGGCCTCCGGCTCGGGAACGGGCGTTCCGGTCAACTCCAGGCTCCAGTGATCGAGCGTCGCCATCCCGTCCCGGCTCAGGTCGGCCACAAAAAGCGTCCAGGCCCCCGAGGCCGGCAGCCCATTGAAGGAGCTGAGCAAGGCGCTGCGGGGCGCGGTGATCACATTGCCGTCGTCCGGATGCCGCCCGTCCGGTGCCCAGGCACCCCGGAGTGGCTGGATATAGTCGGCATCAACCGGAGTGCCGTGACTTCCACCCAATCCAAGCTGGAGACGGTACACATGAACGTCCCCATTCTCCGCCTGGTCGTCCAGGGTGATGTCGAAACCGTTATCCGCGTAGCCGAACGCCGCCTCGAAATCCATCTCTCCCATTGGATCCCGTTTGCCCACCCGGTTCAGCAACACGGCGAATCCGGTCTCATGTGTCAGGTAAACGAGATAGTCTCCATTGTGAGCGCCTCCCGCAAAAGGGTTGGTCAGGCTCAAGGAAACGTTCACGTCCGTCAGTTGGGCGATCGCCGAAACAATCACTCGGGTGTCGCTCACACCGCTGGCATTCCCGTCGGTAGGACTCTGTCCAGACGTGAACGAATGATGCTCCACCACGACCACTTGGGCCGACAACGGAGTAAGAATAACCCAGGGGACAAGGAGGCAATAGGAGAGAGTCTTCATGGCCAAGTAGAACGATAATATCGAATCGGAAAAAGGGGGGCTTCGGAATCAATGAACTCGAATAATCCGTTCGCGCCGGCCATGACATCGCCCAACCAGGTCCACGCCGTGAGATCCGAGCTCGCTTCGACGTGATAGGTGAACGAGGGGACGCCGGCGAAGCGGATCCGCCGGGTGCCGTCCGCCAACGTCTCAATGCTCACGATATTCAGGGTGCCGATGGTCGGAGGTTCGATGAGGACCTGAATCAGGGCGGTGGCCGTCCCGCCAAAGCCGTCGCTGATCGTATAGCTAAAGGTGTCCGTGTCGTTGAAACCGGGTGGAGGCAGATAGTAGATCCAAGGCCAGATCAGCGCGACGTCCGCACCATGAGCACTGGTGGGACTGACGGCGGTCACCGTCAGAAAGTCTCCGTCGGCATCGCTGTCGTTAAGAACGATCTTGATGGCCGAAATTTTGGCGGACTCGTCGGCCAGGCGTCCTACGGAATTGGGAATAGCCCGCGGCGGCGTATTGCGTACCGCCCGGTTGGTTCCCGTCACGTCCATCGGCGTGCGGTTGAACACGCCGTGGCCGGCAAAGAAGGCCTCGGGTCCGGCCTCCTCCGGTGGCAAGGCCTGATAACTCAGGGTCCGGCGCAGAGCGTCGGAAAACGGTCCCCATTTTATCCGCCGATGAACCGGATCGAAGGCACCCCCTTCGCTGGCCGCCAGAAAGGTCCATCCTTCCGGCAAGGCTTCCTCGACGGCAAAGCTGGCGATGTCCAGACGCGGGGCCGCGTCGAGCTGGGCACTGAAAGGTACTCCGGGCGTATAACGAGCCGGCAGGGTTCGGGTGAGACGGCCCGCCGGCGCCACGCTAAGACGATCGCCGGTAATGGCCTGGAACGTATCGCCAAACCATCCGGCCCCGGAAAACTCGGCATTGGATACGGTGGTTGGGGCCGGTTGGGCCTGATAGCGAAGCACCCGGGAGCCTGTGTCGGGAGCGATGAACGGTCCCCACTTCACTTTCCGGTTGGTCGGGTCATAGATGCCGTCGGAATCCGCGCTAAGGAACGACCAGCCTGCGGGTAAGGTATCTTCGATCGAATAGACCGAGGTGCCGTCACGCGGCGTCACGGTTAGGGTCACGTCAAACGGCAGGCCAGGCTCGAATTCCGGCGCCAAGACGCTGGTGACCGCGTGGTCCGGATTCAGATACCAGCGCTGCGACCCGGCCGAAAACGAAAGGACGTCGGCATCGAAGACAGCGGTGCCCGGAAACAACGCGTTATCGGCCGAATCCACCGGAGGCAGCAGTTGAGCGGTCAGCGTGCGGGCGTGCGGGATGGGATCCGTGAAGGGACCCCATTTCAATTTGCGCGTGCCCGGATCGAAAACGCCTTCGTGACTCACGGCACTGGCGCTCCAACCCGTGGGCAACTGCTGTTCGATCGCATAGACCTGAACGAATACAGCCGGCGTGACCGAGAGACTAAGCGGGAGCTCCACCGCCGGCTCGAAGGTGGCCGGGAGTGTCACCGTCACGAGACTCGCCTGACGCGGCAGCCAGTCCACGGCCAGAACCTCCACCGCATCAAAGACTGCGCGGCCTCGCAGCTCCACCCCTCCGGAGGCCGTCAAGGGCGGAGTCAGGGTCAGCGAGAAATCCTGGGGAATCGCCGCGTCGTCGGTAAACGGCCCCCACTTCACCTTCCGGTTCAAGGCGTCGAATTCCCCGTCTTCATTGATCGCGCTCACCATCCATCCGGCGGGAATTCCTTCTTCCACCGCATAGGCTTTGACGTCCGCCGCTGGCACAGCTTGCAGGGTTACGACCAAGGACTGTCCGGGCACATACGCGGACGGTATCAGGCGGGTCAGCGTTCCGGGGAAACGCGCTGACGTGGTCTGGCCGGTGGTGGGAACACCCGTGGCGTTGAACCATCCTTCGCCGCTCCAAGAGTGCTCACCGCGGGCATCGGAAGGGGGCGTTAGAGTATAAGTTAGTGTCCGCACAAGGGACGGAATCTCCGTGAACGGCCCCCATTTGACCGAATGGTTCACGACATCCACGACGCCGCCATGACTCACTCCGCTGACCATCCAACCCGGCGGAAATCGCTCCTCGACGGAATAGGCAGCGGTGTCGGCCTCTGGCTCCGCCGTGAGGACAACACTCAGGGGCACACCCGGCGTGAAATGAGAATTCATCGACCGCGTGAGCGTGGCGGCATCCACGCCCGAAAGGGCCACCGCCAGCAGCACACCGGAAAACCGGGCCCACCAGGCAACCAACTGAAACCGGCAGGTCAGCATGGGCCGGGTAGGTGAAGGGATCACTGCGGTCGCAGGCGGAAGAAACGCGCCTCGTTCTCGGGCGCGAATTCCAGCCGGGCCTGCCCCTGGGCATCGGTGGTCAGCGGCTCCAAGGGCAACCAGACCCCGAGCTCCGCTCCCGCCTCAATGAAATAGGACTGACCGGGCAGACCGAACAGAGTGAGGTAAGTACCGGCCGGACCGGATTCCACGGAAAGCGACGCCACGGGACCGGAACCGGGTGGATACACCGCTAGCCGTCCCTGGGTCGTCGCGCTGGAACCGTCAAACGAACCGACGCCCGTGAATCCTCCGGTGGAAGGATCACCCAGCGGGGTCACTTCGTAGGTCAGAGTCTGGGCATGGGGTCCATGGAACGGGCCCCACTTGATAAGTTTGTTACGCGCGTCATAACGGCCGGACGCCGTGACAAACCGAACCAGCCAGCCTTCCGGCGGGGACTCTTCCACCGCGAACGCGCGGGTGTCGGACCCGGGAGTGACCGTGAGCGTCACTCGGAAGGGTTGGTTGGGCGTGTAGTTCCAGGGAAGAACCCGCTCCACGAGGGAATCGGTCAAGCCGTGGCGGGCGCGGGCGGAACTTCGCGTTTTGGACCACGATCGAGCCGCGGAGAGAAGCTCCGCACGAACCGTCGCCGCCTCCGCCCCGGAGAAATCGGCGGCCGCGGGTTCCGCGTCGGTCAACGGAAGGGTCACGTCCGGTGAACTAGCGTCCGGATTCGACACCCACCACAGCGGCGCCGTGGTGGGCGGATCATTGTCGAAGATATAATGTTCCCCCGCGACCCAGAGCGCGCTGGCCCGGGTGACGTAGTCCACCGGGATGTTGAACGGCTCCACGGTCCAATCCTCGCCGAGTTTCCAGGCCAACGCGTATTCGGTGACCTCCTGGATGTTGAGGCGGTCATCCGCCGGAATGAGATCGGCGGGATGCCGGCCGTCCGCCACGAGGGGATTGGTTCCATCGAGAAATTCACGCCGGTTCGGCCGGCCATCCAGGTCGGGATCGGCATCAGGATCACCTCCGGTGGTCGAGCCGAAGTACAATTCTTCGAAGGCATCGCTCATTCCATCGCCGTCGGAGTCCGCATCGCCGAAGTTGAGGTTCACGAATTCGCCCCGGGTGGTGATGAGGTGGCTGCGCTGGTCGCGGACCAATCCACCCTGCCTGACCGCCAACCAAACGGAGCCGCCCAGGGCGGTGGCGGCCGGATCGTTGACCGGGGCGGAAGATTCCACCGTCGCGCGCAGCACATAGCGATCACCGATTCCTGGGTCATCACCCATGCGGTAGGTGGCCACCACAGGCCCCTGCTCGGTCTGGCTTAACTCGACGGTGACATCGGCGTCCGCGGCGGTGACGAACGAACCGTCGAGGGCGATAACGCCATAGAACACGGCGTCCGGCTCGGGCAGGCCCGCTTGGAGGGCCAGACCCGGGGTTAGCCAAGCAGTGAGAACCAGCGCGAAGGCAACTCGTCTCTTCGCAGTTCGGTCCAGGTGCGGCGAGGATTTCATGGCGGGACAGAGCAGATGGAAGTCTCGGGTCTTCATTGGCCGGCGTAGCTATAGACCATCATCAGGAGCCGGATGTCCCCGACGGAATGGATGAATCGTTCGAGGCCTTCGTGGGGATCGCTAAGCAACGTGCCGCCCGGAACGATGAGCATCCACTCGGTGTTCCAGACGCTGCGGGCCACGAGCCGGGTGCTGGCAGTCATCTCGGCCTCCGAGACGTCGCCCTGGTAGCTGAAGGCCCGCAGCGCCGCGAAGCGCCGGGGCTGACCGTACGTCTCACTCAGGCTGTCCTGACTGGCGATCCACTGCGGGTTCGTGAAGTCATTGGCGCCGATGGCAAACGGCACCGGCACCGCCTGGTCCAGCACGCGCCATTCCCGCGTCGCGAGACCACTGCCCGTGGGAGCCCGCAGGACATCCATGCCGACGGGCACGAGATACACCCGCGGCGTGCGCGACAGGCCGGTCTCATCATAACCCGGAAACCCGATGCCGACCGCATTGACCTTGGTGGAGAAGTAAGTGGGGTCGAAGGCGCTGTCCCCGCCGGAGAGCGCGTGACCGAAATAATTCTGGCCGAACTGGATGGTCGTGGGAAACCGGATTACCAGGGCGGGTTGGGGGCCGGCGGACTCCGGTGCAAACGGCCGGCAATAGCGACGGAACTCGGGGATACGCCACACGTCCTGGACGACCTGGTTCTTGAGTAGGGCGCGCCAGTTCTCGTCACTGGGATCGTCGAGGCGTTCCGGATCGTCATCCCGCAGGCGGAAGAGTTCCCGGCGCAATGAGAAACGGCCGTTGTCGAGCTGCGGATTGTTCAGACCGAACTGCGGTTTGATGATTTCCCAGTTCTGGATCATGCGACCCTGAATGTCGGCGAGCCCGGAGTGGCCGGGGATCGGTTCGTCGTCGATCAGAACGCCGAGCTGACGCTGGCGGATGATTTGGTCGAAGAACCGGGAAGCCGCGCGGCGGTCGTTTCCAAGGAAATTCGACTCGTAGTCGTAGGCGGTGGCGCAGAGGTACACGTAGCGGGCGGCGAGGTCGAAGGTGGCGCGGTATTTCTGCAGGGCTTCATTACGGAAGATGCGGAAGGCCATGTCGCGGTAGCGGTGCTCGGTGGTCTGGGCCGCGGCGAGCTTGCGGAAGCGAACCAGTTCATCGAGCACGCGCTGACCTTCGGCCACGGTGGCGAGGTAACGACCATAGGCTTGGCGCAGGGCTTCCTCCTGCCTGAAGACCTCCAGGCGGAGGTTGATTTCGTCGCGGACGGCGATCTCGAGTTCCTTGACCTGCTGGAGCACTTCGTAGCGTTGATCGGCGACCAGCAGCTTGATCTCGCTGTTGAGGGCGACTTCTTCCTTTCCGAGTTCCAGGGAAGTTTGGGTGAGTTCCGCCACATCGCCGGCCACGTCCAGTGCGGTTTGACTGATCTCGGAGGCCAACTTGATCAGACCGCGGGCCGGTGCGGTGACATCCGAGGCGAGCCCCAGAACCTTGGGCAGACTTTCGGTGGTGACATCGGTGAGATCGTCGATCTCTTCGCTTAGGCGCCGGATGCCCAGCTCGACGCCCCGCGCAATGCCAATGAGGGCGTTCATCCCGACGATCGCGTCACGCTGGGCATTGTGAATCCGGATCTGTTCCGCATCCAGGTCGAAACGGGCCTTGAGCAGCACGAGGCTGTCGTTGATGTCGAGAATCAACCCGTCGTAGTTCTGTCCGGCGAACTTCAGCCGCGCGGTCGCTTGAAGTACGTCGGAGATGGCCTCCTGCAACCGGCCGGGCGCCCGGCGCTGGCCCCACTCGGGCGGTGCGGAGAAGGTCCAGGGACCGTTCACCTGCGGATACGTAATGGGGAGATACACCGGGTCGGTCTCGTGGACGGCGTCTGCGTATTCCGTAAAGTACGCCTTCTCTTCCGTGGGAAAATGAGAGTTCCCCAGGAGCCCGAGATTCACCTGATCAAAAAACGCTGAGAAATCCTCGCCCGCAGGCAGAGTCTCGCCCGTGATCTCGGTCACCGGCACATACATGTAATGATAGAGATCCGGGCCGGCGTAGCCGCTGGGATACGTCTTTCCCGGACCGATGTCGCCCGCATAAGGATAACCGAAGATCTCGATGAGCCGGTTGCGATAGTTCAATTCCTCGGAGCGGGCGTTGCGGGTGAATTCATCCACGCTGTCCTGGTTGGCACGGAGGTTTCGGCTCTGGGCGTTGGCCTCGTTCCAGATGCGCTGGGCGTTCTTCAGCGTCTTGATGGCGCGCTCGTTCAACTGCTCGAAATGGGCCAGCCCCTGCACCGTCTGCCGTCCCACGGTGGCGGTCGAACCCACCGCCAGAAACGTCGGGTCGATGTCCAAGACCATCGCGCCCTTGGCCAGGCCCAGCGGATTCAGCCCCACATCGGCTTTGTCCATGGTGCTCTGGACCTCGTCGTACTGGGCAATGATTTCGTCGAGATCCGCCACGGTGGTCCGGTCGATGCGCCGGATGCCGGTATGGGTGGGATTGGCATCGACGGCGGGGAGGATCGCGTTGGCGGTCAACCAGTCGAAGTACGCGCTCTGCCCGGCGCGGGAAGCCCAGTCCGCCACGCCCCAGGCCCGGTCGCCGTCGGTGTCGCGGTAGCCTTGCCACTGGCCGTTGGGATCGTCCACGTAACTGGCGCGGTAAGTAAGATCGACGATCTCGCGGCCGGCCTTGGCCCGGGCCGCAGCGGCCTGAGCAAACTTGCGTTCGTCCAGATAATCCACCTCGACCGGCACGCCGGCCACCAGGACCCGCTCGGTGCGCGGCACCCAGGTAAAGAAGGGATGGCGAAGCAAATCGTAATAGACCTTGATGCCCGTGAGGTAATGGCCCCAGGCATCGCCGTGGCCCTGCGGATAGAGAATACGCGCATCGGTTTCGTTGATGAACCCGTCCTCATTCTGATCGCCGATATTGTAACTCTGTTGATAAGCCACTTCGCCCTCGCCAAGGGTGAAGTTCCAAAAGAGCCGGTTATAGACTGGCCGGGCCGCCACTCCCGCGCTGGTGTCGTCGCGACCCCGCAGCAACGTCAGTTCCTCACTGAGTAACGAATCGAGCTGATTCTGAAAGGTGAAGATCGACGTGGCGAGTGCCTCGTAAGGCGGGGTGGCGGAGGTAAAGCCGATGGTGGGATCCTGCGCATCGGCATAGGCCTCGTTGCCAAGCAGCATATAGAGGTCGGCGATGCGGGAGGCGGCGAGGAGCAGGGCGTTGTTGGCCGGGTTGAAGTTGACCGGCGGCGTGCCCTCGATGCTCAACTCCTTGCCGCGCTCGAGCACCGTGGCGTAGGCCTCGATGAGGCCAAGCTGGTTCAGGTGGTCACCGCTGGGATTGAAGGCGATGTCACCCTCGTACCGTTCACCGGCCTGAAGAATCATGCTGGCATAGGTGGCGGTGGCGGTGGAGTGGAAGTCGGCGGTCCGCGCATCGAAGGGGTTCAGGCCGCGGATCACGCGCTTGACCCAGCCCTCGGCCAGTTGAGCGCGCGGGGTGCCCCCACCGGAAGGATCGCCAATCCAGCCGGACCACGGCGTGGCGCCGCGCACGTTGAACCCGCGGTGGCGGCACACGAACCAGTTGTCGCCCAGGGTCAACAGACCGGACTGGCCGGCGGTCCCGATGGTGACGTCGTTGACCCCCTGGCCGGTCGGGGGCGTAAACGCGGTGAAGAACAACCAGCCGCGTGGATCGGTGACCTCGCCGGCGGCGTTGACGATCGGCAGGTCGGTGGGATCGAAGCCCGCATCGTCCGGTTTGTAATACCACTCGAACTGGAGTGGGTTCGGATCGCCGCCGAACTCGCTGCTATGCCGCAGGGTAAGGCGCTGATCGAAAACGTTGCCCGGATAAATCACTTTCAAGTCACCTTGGAACGGCCCGTCATCGACCTGGATGATGTGCAGGCGAATGGGCAACCCGGCGAGGTCGGGCGAGTTGTTCTCCGCCAGCACGAGATACCGCGGCGGAATCGCGGTGGGCGCCGTCGAATCCACAAAGTCCACCGCCCCGAACGGGACGGCGTCGGTCAGGCTGGGGCTGCTATCCGTCAGATCGTTCGCCCGGTAGTAGCGCACCAATCCGCTTTCATGACCGGTGAGCGCTTTGAACCGATCCCGCGCCAACGCCAACGCGGAGCGGACATGATTCCAGAGACGAATCTCATCCAGTTCGCCGTGGAAGGACTCGATTCCACCGGCCCCCGCGCGCCGGCCGAGCAGCAGTGGGCCCGCCGCTTGCAAGGCGCCGAGACTGGTTCCGCTCACGAGCCGTTCGCCGTCGCGGAAGATCGCCTGCTCCAGGGTGACCGCGTTGAAGGTCACCGCCCAGTGGTGCCATTCCGTATCCGCCACCGGGTCGGGAGTAAACTGGCCGTAGGCATCATCCGTCGCGCTGAAGCGGAACACGAACCGGCCGGTCGCGTCGAAGCCCACGATCAACTGCCCGTTCGGCTCGGTCGTACCCAAGCCGGCCACGTAATTGGCGTCCTCCGTACTCGCAGCTTGCGCCCAGAATTCCAGCGTGAAGGAGGCTCCACTCAAGTCCACCGGACCGGCCTGGAGGTAGCCGCTATCGCCATCGAAGGAGAAGGCCTTCAGCGGCCGGGGTTCAGGGGGCGTCACGCCGCCCAACGAGGCCGTGAGCGCCTTGGGCAGACTGCCCAATCGCTCCGGCACCACGTTGGTGTGCGACAGGACATAGCCCGCGGGCACCGGGGACGGAGCGGCCAAAGTGACCGTTAGATTGGCGTTGGTCGCGTTGGTGGCCACGTAGGTGGACACCAATCCCAAACGCAAGCCCGGCGCGGAATTCGTGAGCAAATGAGCCGGGTCCGTCGAGCGATCCGGCTGACCGTCTTGGGGAGCGAGATCCACACCATGGGGATTGCGAGTGAGCTCGAACAAGGCCGCCACGATATCGGTCCAGCCCGTATCGTCGGGAGCAAGGTTCTTGATCTCGTCTCGTTCGCGCGAGAAGAGCACATTCGGCAGCAGCAACGGCTCTCCGGCGCCCGACGTGTCGAGCACGCCGGTAAAATTCAGCCAGCGGTTGACCGGATCGAACGTCAGACGGTTCTCCAACGTGGGCGGGAGATCGTCGAAGTACTCCTTCCCACCCCGATTGGTGCGTTTGATTTCGTCCGGAATCTCATCTTTCTCGGTTAAACGATAGGTTCGCGTGCTCAGCGGATCATAGAGACGGGCGATGGTATCGATCGGAGCGAGGGAATCGGTCTCCAGCGGATTCCAGTCGGGGGTGAGGTCGTCATAAACGAACTCCAAACTGGCCATGTTCTTCACCCCTGGAAGACCGCTCTTGGCGTCGGTGAGCGTCTCACCAATCTGGAGCAGGGGCGCGTCCGGCCAGGAGATGCGGTAGGTGACATCGATCGGCGTGTCTTCACTGGGTTCGCCCTGGTTGGGAGCCGCCAGCGTGTTGGCGGACCGGCGGTCGAGCCACGGGATGCAGGTCCCCGGCGTCTGGTCGGGCTGGCCATCGAGGTCGAGGTCGTAGAAGAAATCCGGCAGCAGGGGGTAGAACCAGCGGATGACGACGTTGGCCGGCTCGCCATACGCACCGGCGGCCCGCGCATAGAGGCGGCCTTGCCAATCCTCCCAATACGGACCGGAGACACCCGCGGAATCTTCGCAGAGCGTCAGTATGCTAAGCGGATAAGGCGGCGCGATCTCCCGGCCGGCCCAACCGCTGAAACGGAAGAAGTAAGGGGCTTCCTCGCCGATGACCTTATAGGGTTTGATATTCCACTCGTCCGTCGCTGGGTCGCGATACTTCAGCAAGGCATAAGGTTCGGAAGCCGGTGTCTCGAGCCCCTCGTTCAGATCATAACGCAGGGCGAAGATCGCCTGGCCCCCTCCCCCGTTGGCCGGCAACACCAGGGCATGTTCCTCATTGGGATTGTAACCCGGCAGGCTGGTATTGGGTTGGCTGTAAGCACGCAGATTCCTCCAGGTGGACGGCAGGGGCCCGGAGCCGAGTCCGCTGGCGATCACGATCTTGTCCACCACGTCATCGTTGGGCCAGGCGACGCGGTAGCGCACGGGCACGCCACCCCAGGCCACGCCGATGCGACTGAAACGGTACCAGACCACCACCAGGTCGTCGGTGGGCTGCTCGGTGTCGAGGTTGACCGGGATGATCGGACCGCGCCGGGAGGCGCGATCGTGGGCGCGGTCGTCGCCGGCACCGTCGTAGAACGAAAGCGGATGGAAGACCCACCCCTGTTTGTCGAGATAGTCCTGGTGGCCCGGATCGCCGGGTTGGGGGAAATCCGCCAGTTTCTCTCCGACCAACGCCTCACGCTCGCGCAGGTGCTCTGGATCGTTCCAGAGCACGGTGCGGATGACTTCGAAGTAGGGCCGCTGGGAAGAGGGGTTGGGAGATCCCCCCTCGGTTCGAAGATAATAGGCGACCGTATAACCGGGGCGCGCGCTGTTGAACGTCTTGGAAGTCGGATCCACGGTCACACTGCCGCCGGTGGTTTCATGAAGCAAGGTCTGGAACCCGTAATCGAAGGGGACCCCCCGCGGCTCGATTTCGACCGGCACGGTGGCGACGTGAATCACCGGATCCTTCGGCCAGACGCTGATCCCCTCGATCGCGATGCGCTCGGTGATCACCTGCATATTCGTGCCGGAACCCGTGGTGAGGTCGAACGAGGTGAACCACTTGATGCGGGCGGCGACCGGACGCACGGCGTACAGGCGTTTCTCGTACTCGCTCCAGAAAAACGCATTCTGCGCCGTGTCGCCGGTGTTGCCGCGGATCAGCTCGATCTCCGGCAACTTGGCTACCGCCCCCTCGGGCCGCGCAATCTGGCGGCCGACGACCCAGGCCGGAACGGCCAGGAAAGCGCGCTCCCGGCCTTCGCGTCGGGCCGTGCCGACCACGCTTCCGCCACTGTTGATCGCACGCGCCTCGGTCAGTTCCCAACCGCTGCTGGCAAACCGGAACGAGCCGGGAATCATGCTCGGCAGAATCTCCGTGTCGTGAATCAGGTCATTGAGGTCGCGCATCTGTCCGGCGGTATGGATGAACCCACGCGGAACCGTGCCGCGGTCCGCGGTGCCCACCACTTGCCCGAAGGAGTTGATGTCCCAGCCGACCGAGTAGGTGCCGTCGGGCAGGATGCCAAGCTCGTGCATGACGCCCAATTCATACACGAACGCACGGCGCGGTCCGTTGATCGCCTGGTTGGGTGAGGAATATCCGGTGACGAGACCGTTGTCGTTGATCGCGTGGGCCCGTGCATCGTTGTGTCCGGGAAGCAGGCCAAGGTCCTCCAGGGAAGAACCGCCGCTCCAGCGGAAGGCCCGGCTGCGTCCGTCCACATGCTGACCGTAGCCGACGGTGACCCCCAAGGCGGTGAGACCCAAGGCCTCGGAGGAGGCGGTAAAGTCGGTCGGCAAGCCGGACAACGCGCCGAGGTTCACCATCGGACCGCTGGTGGGCAGGAAGAAGGCCTGACGACTGCCGGGGACGGCCATGGAACCGACCACATCGCCGAGTAGGTTGAGGTCATAGCCCACGCTGTCGTTGCCGGTGATGCGGGTGGCGAGGCTGGTGAAGACGCCGTTCTGCCAAAGAGACGCCTCGCGCAGCCCGCCGGGCGTCGGACGAAAAGAGCCGATGATGACGTTGTCGTCGTTGATGGCATAGGCGGCCCCCAGTCGATTGGGATCCAGGTCCTCTGGAAGGTGGGTGCCGGTCAGGCCGCGATAGAGCAAGGCACGGCCGTCCTGGCTGCCGCTTTGAGCCAGGCCCACGGACCAACCCCTGTCATTCAATCCGTGCCCAATACTCCGGTTGAGGTTCCCGAGCACCCCGAGGTCCACCAACGCGTAAGCGGGCTTGGGCTCGACGCGCAAACTGAAATCGATGCTCGTGGAACCCGCCGGCACCGCCGTATCCATGACGGTGACCGTGATCGTGACCGTGCCGATCTCGCCTTCCGCGGGCGTGACGGTGATGGTACGATTGGCACCAGAGCCGCCAAACACGATACCGGAGGGCGGCACCAGCCGGGTATCGCTGGACAGGGCAGACACGGAAAGGGCGCCGGCCGTCGTTTCCTCGTCATCCACAGTGAACGCGATGGGGCCGGTGGCGGTGTCGGCCTCGATCGTGCGGTTGGCGATGGTCGTGATCGTTGGGTTGTCGTTCAGATCCTGGACGAAGATGAGAACGGTCACGATTTTCGACTGCCCCCCGTTTCCGTCGGTCAGCCGGTAGGTGAAGCTGTCCGGGCCGTTGTAGTTTTCGGGTGGGGTATAGGTCAGCGGATTGCTGACGACGTTGGTCCAACTGTTGGAGTAGCCGGCGGTCGCCGTGGTGACTCCAACCCTGAGCGTGCCGTGGACTGGTGGACTGACGATGGTGTAGTTCAGCGTCCCGCCGGCCTGGCCCAGCATGTTCTCGATGTCGAAGCCTTGGAGATAAATGGGCGTAGCGGTGTCCTCGACGACGGTGAACTCGAAGAACGGCGTGCCATCCGTGGAAGCCGCGGCGCCGCCCTGGTAGGTACCGTTGTGTTGGCCGCCGGCGGAGTCGCGAGCGACGCTACCCGCGGCATCGTCGAAACGGTAGTAGGCCACCAGACCACTCTCGGATCCGCTGGGAGAACTGAGGCGGAGCTCCTGCAGATCCCCGGCGGACAGCACGCGGTTCCAGATCGTGACGTCGTCCAGCCTTCCGTTGAAAAAGTACACGGGGTCGGCCAACTGATAGCGGCCGATCCAGAGCGGCTGAGTGGAGGTCGGTGGGCCGGGCGGGCCGCTCCAGGTCCGGCTGCCGGTCTCCACGCCATCGATGAAAATCTTCCCCCCGGTCTCGTCCACGGTGAAGGCGACGTGACGCCAGACGCCGTCGTTGACCAGCACGGGACCGCCGTCCACGCCCAGGGGGGGTTCGTGGACGCCCTCGGAAGAGTTGCGCAAATACCAGGCCCGCAACCGGCCCTCCACGAGACGAAAGGTCCAGCCGTTGCCACTGCCGTCGGCGTACTTCGAGGCGATGACGCCCGTCGGCTTGGTGGTGTTGATCCAGGCGGCGACCGTGAACGGATAGGCATTGAGCTGGGTGCTGTGCGGGACCTGGATCGCCGCGGAGGTGCCATTGAGGACCAATTCCGTGTCGTCACGACTGACGTAGCTGACCCCCGACGACAGGGAGGCATGGCTTCGACCGCCGAGCACCGCATAGTCGTAGGCCGTGCGGCCCTGTCCTTCGTCGAAGGGGAGATAGACGAGCAGCCCGGGCTCGTTGCCTCGCAGGGGCACCCAACGATTGGACTGGATTTCTCCTTGCGTCAGGGCGCGGTTCCAGACGCGGACCTCGTCCAGTTGACCGGCGAACTGGCGCTCGGACGCTTCAAACTTGGCACCCAGCCAGAGGTCGGGGACGGCCATATTGAACGTGCTCGTGGGGGTGGCCTGCCCCACCTTCACGCCGTCGAAATAAACCACGTAGTTGGTCTGGTCCCAGGTCGTCACCACATGGGTCCAGACCCCGGTCGGCAGGGGCACGTCCTGCACCTGAGCATCGAGACGAGCCCAGGCGCCAAACTGAATGGTCCCATTGGGCTTCACCAACCAGTGATGGCCGTTGCCCTGCGACCCCAAATGGAGAATCCAGTCCCGACCCGGCGCGATCGGCCGCGCTGATCGAAACATCCATGCCTCGATGGTGTGGGGCTGGTTGCCGGAAGGCAGACCGATTCCATGGGCGACGGCGTGGTCATCCACGCCATTGAGATTGAGAGCAAAAGGAGAACCGGCCACGGGCAGGTCGTTCACCGAATGGACGGTGATGAGAAACGTCCGGCTGAAGGTTTGGCCGTCGCCATCGGTCACCGTCAGCGTCGCGTTGGCTGTGCCGAACAACTGCTCCGTCGGAGTGAAGGTCAGCGTGCGGTTGGCCCCCGAGCCCCCCAGCACCAGACTGCCGGGCGGGAAAAGCGCCGGGTTGTCCGTCGTCGCCGTCACCACCAGGCTGCCCGCGGCGGTCTGACCGTCTCCGACGGTGAAGCTCAGACTGCCCGACGTGTCTTCGCTGGTGCTCGCTCCCGCAATGGCCGACAGCGTCGGAGGGGAACGCGTGACGGAAAAATTCACGCTGAGGTCGCCGGGGTGACCGATCTGGGCCGGCGGAACAAACACCCAACCCGGCATGTCCGGCATGATCCAATAACCGGTATTCTGCCCGAAGGCGTAGTTGCCGCCGGCATCAGTCGTGGTGGGGGTGCCGAAGCGGATCGACCAGCTCACCAACGTACCCGTATCCTGGCCGGCCAAGTCCTGGACGCGGAGTAGCCAGGTCCCGTTGCGCGGCTTGCCGCGCAAGGCTTCCAGACTCTCGGCAGGCGTTAGCTGGAAGGGAAAGATGCCCTGCAAATGATCTGCCGATCCCCCGGTCCGATTCCACAAGCGAACGGAGGTGCCGTCCGGATGAACCAAGTCCACTACCAGATCTCCGCGCCAGGTATGGACGATGTCCACCTCCACACTGAGGGCACCGATCGTCCCACCGCCGCCAAACGAGGCGGAGGAAGAGATGCCCGTCGCATTGTTGTCGGGGATTGCGATATTCGGCGTGGCGTCGGTTCCCGTGTCGAGCCGGGCCACCGTCACCCCGGAAATCCCCACGCCTCCGCCGCCGGACACCAAGCCGGCCACCGGGCCGGTGAGGACCGTTACATTGGGCAGGCTCGACGGCTGACCCACGACGAGACTAACGTCGAACTGGTTTTGACCGTTGAACGTGTGATTCGCCTTGGAATAACTGACGGCATAGCCAAACCACTGAAAATTGTCCCAGGAATACTGGGCAACGTAATTGCCGTTGGCATCCGTGGTGGTGGTGCGAGTCCAGGCGGGCGTGATGGGAAAGGCCCGGTTCTGCGTGGTTACCGTGACCCCGGGAACCCCCTTTCCGCCGGCGGTCACCACCCGGCCCGGAACGCCGTACGTGGCGGCGGCCACCGGTTGAGGCACGGCCAGAACTAACACCACGAGAAACAACGCCACCGACACCCCCCGACGGAGAGCCGGAGAATCGGGACGGATCGAGAACCGGGGCTTCATAGGAATTGCAGGAAAAGGGGCTTCACCGTCGTGCGTTCAGGGATTCAACACCGCCACCTCGCTGACCCGGCGGAGACGAAATGTGCCCGCCGCGTGGATGGGCTGCCGATGCAGGCCGGTGACCGTCTCACGGTAGGTGCCGGCCAGATGGCTGTAACCGTAGTCCGGCAGGGCCGTCCCCTCCCCGGGATCGACCGCCGAAAACTCCAGCGTGATGGCGCGCACCACCGCATAGGCCTCGGCCTGAAAATCCGTGAAACGCGCATCCAGGTTGTCGTGATCCGGATGGTACTTGTGACGGAACGGATTCGTGGCAAACGACTCGGCCAGGGTCATCGTGGCCGACACATTCTGCCCGGTCGCGAACGTGCCGGTGAGCAGAACGAAGTTGTTGCTATTGCCTGGGCCGCTTCCCGGAAAGTCGAAACCCACGCTGCTGAAACGCCGTCCCGTAATCGCATCCCCCTGCGCCTGGACTCCCTTGAACTGGCTGAACTTCGCCGGGTCGGTCAGCAACACAAAACGGCCCGGCGTCTCCACCTCGCGGGTGCCGTCGGCATTGACCCGGTAGGTGCCATCCTCCCACATCTGCGTCACCTCCCGCAGCAGACGCGCCGTGCCGTCGGAATCCACGTGAATGAGCACGCGCAAGGGGAACGCCGAACGCGTCGGAGTCGGCGTGGCACTCACTCCCACCCGTTCCATCTCCAGCGGAGTGCCGTCCGAGGCGACACTGTTGGTGGTCAGCGTGCCGGAATGTGCCTCGCTCACTTGCGAAACACTGGCCACCCCGATCCACAGACCCGCATGACGGCGTGCTTCGTCCGGAGCGGTCAGACGCTCGATTCCCACCGGCAGCAAAAACCGGGTGCCTTGATTGTCCCGGATCTCGATCAGCGATTCATAGGTGGTAGCCGGCAACGTCCGCCGAATCGCCGCTAAGCGCAGCCGGCGGGTCTCCCTGGCCTCCAGCACCTGCGGCAGCAGAACGGGCAGGTCTTCCCATTCCCGTCCGGTATCCGGAACAAACGTAGCGTAGGCCAGAGCTGGATTCGGGGGGGCGATGGTTTCCCCCAACGTCGCATTCACCGTCGTGCCGCGGTGATTGATCGTTTGAATCAGGAGCTGGGACACCTGCCGGGCGAAATCAAGCGTCTCACCACCTCCTTCGATCCGCACCTCGAAGGGAGCGACAAAACTCGATCCTCCCTGGGAATACACCCAGTACGCCGCCCCCGCCTGCATCAGATCCGTCGGCGCTACCAGTTCCCACGTGCCCGTCCCGCTCAGCGTGTAAATGGCGCGCGGCGCGTTGGCCGCCGGGTCAAAGTGAGCGGGCGCGTCGCGGAAGAACTCCCGAAAGGTCGGCGGTGCGCCGGGATCCACGGGAAACCCGCGGAGGTTGAACGCATCCGGCTTCCATGTGGCGCGCCGGAGACTCGGCCGGCCCGTGACCTCGAGCGTCCCGGCGGCGGTCGCCTTGACGAGGTAGGCCCGGTGGCCGGGGATGGCGAAGAGACTGTTCGCGATGGATTCCGGCTGACCGGCCGGTACCCAGCTCAGCCATTGGTCACGATTCCATACCGGCTCACTCGGATCCGCGATGTAATCCACCGCCGGAAGCCGCTGGCGGAACGTCCACACCTGCTCGACCGGCACTCCAGCGAACACGACTTCGGGAGTGTCATTGGTGGGCTGCACCTCCAGCCAGAGCGCATTCCAACCGGCTTGCAGGCTGACGCTTTGGGTGGTCAGCGCGGCACCGCGCGCCACCAGCAACGACAACCCCAGCGCGACCAGGCACGCCGCGCGGTGGATCAGGGTGGGAACAGTCAGGGAAACATTCATGGGGGAGAACAACTAGCGGGCTGGCAGCCCGGGCGGAGCGGCGCCTCCCGCCAACCGAGAAGCCGGGGGAAGCGTCACCTCCTCCAACGCTGGACGATGGACTTGAATCACCACGCCCTCGCGCAAGCGGGCCTCAAATTCGCGTTCCGCCTCCTGACGCCGGGCCAGGATCAACTGGTGCTTCAACTGATCCCGCACTTCGACGAGGGACCGCAGCGCCGCCGGACGGCGCTCCAGCAAGCGCAGGATATGCAAGTCAGGACCCGCTTCGATGACCGGGCTGACCGCCCCCGGGACTTCCAGTGCCCAAGCGGCTTCCACCACCTCCCTAGGCCAACCCGCCTCGGCGGAATCCCGGGTCAGCCATCCGGCTTCGCCGCCCGAGTAACGCGTCGCGCGATCATCGGAATGCTGGCGGGCCAGGGTGGCAAAGGCGGCGGCATCGCCCGCTGCGGCTTCGTCCCGCAACCGTTCCGCCCGCGCCTGCCAGGCCGTCCGCCGTTCCGGTTCGGTCTTGGCTGACCCGCGCAGGACGATCAGAGCCACCCGCACGCGTTCTGGGGTGACGAATTCCGCCTGCCGGGCTTCGTATGCCGTGGAAATCTCCGCCTCCGTCGGTGCCGGCAACCGTTCGAAGTCCGGCCCCTGTTCCGCCTCGTAACGGCCGGTCAACACCCGCTCCATCTGCCGCCGTACCTCCGGACGCTCCGCGTATCCGGCCGCGCGCGCCCGCGCCAGCAACACCTGATGGCGAATCAAATCCTCCAACACCGTTTCCCGCGCCTCCGCCGGAAGCGGTAAAGCGCTGGCCCGGGCGCGACGGACCAATTCCGCTTCGAGCTCGGCCGTGGTAATCGTCGTACCGCCGACCTGGGCCACCGTCGGGGAAGAAAGTGGTTCCTGGCCGTCGCGGCACCCCGGGGCCAGCACAGCCACCAAGACTGCCAGGCAAAGCCCGCTCCTCGGGGACATGCTCGGTGGGTTCATTCCACCCAGGTCCTAAAGCATCTGCGAATGAAAGTTTCGCGGGACCGATACTTTTCCTCGGCGACCGTTGTCTGGATTTTCCGTGCGTCCTGCTGTCCACGGCCACCGGGCGGCCATGGGCCGGGCCGCGTCGAAGAACCCTTGCCTCACCCGACCCTCGGTCGCACCGCTGGATGATCGACGCTGCACTGCGAACTGCCGCGTTCCTGCGCTACGCGTGGAACGCGGAGCCGCCGCGCGGCGGCCCTACCCGGTAGGGATGGTGCGCGGCGCCGTCCCCGCCTCTGAATCCTCTTCGCCCGTGGAGTCGAAACTGCTCAGGAATCTCGGAGCGACGAGAGCGGTGACGGTGAAGCACCCGGAACGGCGCGGTCCTTGGTCGGGAGCGGACGGCTCGTCCGCCGGGGATCCCGCAAGCCGGGTCAGGATTCGCCCGTCAGCAA
>CAYYSX010000012.1:0-48097 GCA_964474315.1 uncultured Verrucomicrobiota bacterium
AGTGAACGCGGAGGGCCTGGAGTCCGCGCTCACCGAACTGGAGCAAGATCACGCCAATGCCGGACGCAGCTATCGGCTGGTGTGCGTGGCGGGGGCGTGGCAGTTCGTGACTCAGCCGGAGTTCGGGCCGTGGTTGAAGGCCTTCGTGGGAGTGAAAAACCGTCCGAGCCGCCTGTCGCAACCCGGGCTCGAAACGCTGGCGGTCATTGCCTACCGGCAACCCGTCACCCGGGCGGAAATCGAACAGATCCGCGGAGTCGCCGTGGACGGCGTCATCGCCACGCTCAAGGAACGGGGCTTGATCGCGGAGGTGGGCCGGGCGGAGGTCGTTGGCCGCCCTATGCAGTACGGCACCACGGCGGCGTTTCTGGAATACTTCGGTCTCGCCTCGTTGGAGTCCCTTCCCGCGGCGGATGAATTGCGGCGGATTCCGGTGGAACGTCCGGAAGCATTGGTCACTGCGGAAGACGCACCGGGGAACGAGGCGGCTCCATTGCCACTGGAGATTCCTCCGGAGCCGGCGGGAGAAAGGGTGGATCCTGCCCCGGTAGCCGAGCCGTCGCCGATGGAGTCAGCGGAGCCGGAAGAACCGAGGTCGGCGCCGGTACCGGACCGGTAGAGCCGCCGCGCGGCGGCCGCCCCGCGTTCCACGCGCAACGCAGGAACACGGCCATTGGCAGGGCAACGTCGATCGTCCTGCCGCACGACTGGAGCGGGTGGAGCGAGAGTTCCTCGACCCTGCGCCGCAACAGTCCGCCGGCGGGCGGGCAGTGGAAGGGCGGGGTTCGTCACACGCCGCCAAACCGTCGATGGCGGCGCGCGTATTCCTCCAGGGCCTCCACCAGTTGGGGTTTGCGAAAGTCGGGCCAGAGGGTGGGCGTCACCACGAACTCGGCGTAGGAGATCTGCCACAACAGAAAATTGCTGACGCGCAGCTCGCCGCTGGTGCGAATGAGGAGATCCGGATCGGGCCAATGACGGGTGTACAGGTGGTCCGCCAGGAGGCGTTCGGTGATTTCGGCCGGTTCCAGTTGTCCGGACTTCACCTTCTCAGCCAGTTCGCGCACCGCTTCCACAATCTCCGTTCGCCCACCGTAGCTGAGGGCGACGATCAACGTCAGTCCGTTGTTCTTCGCCAGGGCGGCGCGGGTCTCCGCCAACTGCTTCTGGACGAACTCGGGGAGCCGCCAGATCTGCCCAATCGCCTCCAGCCGGACATTGTTCCGTTGAAGTTCCGCCAGCTCGCTCTTCAGGTAGCGCGCCAGATACTTCATCAATGTGTCCACCTCGTCCTTGGGCCGGTTCCAGTTCTCGACGGAGAAGGCGTAGAGCGTCAGGTACTTGATCCCCAGTTCCCCCGCCGCGCGAACGATGGCGCGCACGGACTGCGCTCCCACCCGATGCCCCTCGAACCGCGGCAGATGACGCGCCTTGGCCCACCGGCCGTTGCCATCCATGATGATCGCCACGTGCGGCGGCACATTGGCGAGAGCACCCGTGGAAAGTTTGGGCTCGGCACTCACGAAGGAAGAGGCGTCAAGAACGGACGCGGGCCGGGGCGAAACACGGTACGACGCCGGGTGAGTTAAAGGAACATGGTTTGTTCCCGTGCCGGCCCGACGGACACAATCGTCAGCCGGGTGCCGGTCAATTGCGCGAGGGTAAGGAGATAGTGACGGCAGTTGACTGGAAGATCCTCCCAGCGGGTGATGCGCTCGGTGGGGGTCTCCCATCCGGGAAACTCTTGATAAACCGGTTCGCAGCGGGCCAGCAACTCGCAGTCGGCCGGAACGTAGGACAACACCGCTCCCTCCAGCCGGTAGCCGGTGCAAACCTTGATGGTCTTCAACGTATCGAGTCCGTCCACGTTGGTGATGGCCAGTTCGTCGATTCCATTGACCATGGCGGCGTGCCGGGTGGCGACCGCGTCGAGCCAGCCGCACCGCCGGGCGCGGCCCGTGGTGGCGCCAAACTCCCGTCCCATACCGTGCAACAGATCGCCGATCGCTGCATCCTCGGTGGGCAGGGGACCGGCGCCGACGCGCGTGGTGTAGGCCTTGAGCACGCCGACGACCCGGTCCATGCGATTGGGGGGCACGCCGGACCCGGTGCAGGCTCCGCCGGCCGTGGTGTTGGAGGAGGTCACGAAGGGATAAGTGCCATGATCGAGATCGAGGAACGTTCCCTGGGCGCCTTCAAAGAGAATGTTGGCCCCGCGCCGAGTGGCTTCGTGGAGGTACACCACGGTGTTGGTGACGAAGGGACGAAGCCGGTCCGCGGCCCGGGTGTAATCCGCCAGAAGCTGGTCGTAGTTCAACGGCTGGGCTCCCAGCGCCGTGAGCACTTCGTTGTTCTCGTTGAGGCGCTCGCGGAGTTTCTCCGGAAAGCGCTTCGGATTGATCAGATCGATCACCCGCAATCCCACCCGGGCAGCCTTGTCGCCGTAAGTGGGGCCGATACCGCGTTTGGTCGTTCCCAGCTCATTCTTTCCCTTCCGAACCTCGCGCTGGCCATCCAGTTCGCGATGCCAGGGAAAGACCACATGGGCGGTTTCGGAAATGCGGAGATTCTCGGGGGTCACGGGAACCCCCAAGCGGAGCAGGCCATCGATTTCGTGGCTCACCAGGTGAACGGGATCGATCACCACGCCATTGCCCACTACACAAACCTTGCCCGGCCGGAGGATGCCGCTGGGAATCAAGTGCAGGATATACTTGTCGCGGCCGATATAGACTGTGTGACCGGCGTTGTTACCGCCCTGGGTGCGGACGACGATTTCTGCCTGTTCGGTCAGAACATCGATGATCTTGCCCTTGCCTTCATCGCCCCATTGGGCGCCGACCAGAATCGTGTTGGCCATGTTGAATTTGGAGGCCGGCATGAAAAAACCCCGAAGGCAATTCGGGGCGGAAGCCGGTCTTTGCGGGACGACGTTACGGGCGGTGGCGGACCAGGTCAACGGAACGCCACCGCGCTCCATCGCCAGTGTCCATTGCTTGACAATGACCTCGTCACCGGGCACGGAGAGTGACGGTCAACAGTTCCGAGACCGTTCTTCGTCATGAAACCAAGCATCTGGACTTCCCTATTGCTGGCCAGTCTCCCTGTCCAGACGTTCGGCGCCATCGTCATCATCGAATTTGGGACGGAAGTGCCCGGGGGTTTTCTCGAGTGGTCCGAGGACGACGAAACGACGATGACCTACATTCCCCACGACACGTGGGAAGCAGGTGGGTTCAAGGTGATTACGTTAGATCCCACCAAGACCTACCGCGTCGCGCCGGATGGAAGTCCCAACCAGGTGTTTGCCAATTGGGCGCTTCCCGAGTCGGACGAGAGTCCTATTGAGGGCGCCCTCATCGTCCTCCGCCGAGCCGACAACGGACCGTTCGATCTCCTTTCCCTGCAATACTCGGGATTTGCCGACTCCGTCGAAGTGCGGGGTTGGAAGACTGATCCCTTCCCGGCCAGTTATTCTTCCGCCACGCCCGACGTCAGCACCTCATTCAGCGCCGCCTCGAATGACGAGCCTCCTTCCGCCCTCTTGACCTTCTCCAACTTCACCGGTCTCCAGGCAGTCTCCTTCACTGCTCCCGATCTGGTTTTCCTGAATTTGGACAAAATCACGGTGGATGCTGTGCCGGAGCCCCATGAATACCTCCTGGCGGTGGGAGGTGGATTGCTTGGATTCGGCTTATTCCGCCGCCTGCGCCGTCGTGGTGCGGGCGAGTAAAACGGGTCGATCTTCCGACTGTTTGGATCAGTGGGCTCAGCCAGCTTGATTTCGGCCGTGGGCTCCTGCGGGAACACCGAGATCACTTCGCGAATCCCTTACCCCTTCCCGTCCCCGCGGCGATCCGTTCCGTGAAATCCACCGCCCGCCCCGTCACCACCGACCAATCCAATTCGTCGGCCACTCGCTTCGCCGCCGCCAGGCCGAGTCGCCGCCGCTCGTCCGGTCGAGTTTCGAGCCAGGCCAGGACCACCGCGGCCAGACCAGCCCCGTCGAATCCCGGGCTGAAGCGGATGGCCAGTTCCTGGGCGAAATAACGCCGCAGATTCTCCAACGGAGTGCTCGCCACCGGAACCCCACACCCCAGGTATTCGACCGCCTTGGCCACAAACGCGCAGTGCGTCCCATTGGACTCCTCATATGGCACCCAACCCACCGTGGCCGACCGGACGAGTCGCGCCACCTCGGCATACGGCACAAATCCGGTGACCTCCATCTTCGCTCCCGGACAAGTCGAACGAAGGTCGCGAAAATAGCGCTGCAAAGCCGGCGTCTCGCGTCCCACAAAGCGAAACACCACTTCGGGTTGCGCCGTGGCGACTCGCTCCACCGTCTCCCGGGCGATTCGGCCCAGATGATGTTCGTCGAATGAGCCATGCATCAGGACCATGGGTGGACCACCCGGCTGATCCCCCTCCGCAGCGGGTTGGAACAGGCGGGCGTCGAAACCGTATTGGATCGCCTGGACCCGTTCCTCCGGAATGCCGGTCGCGATGAACCGTTCCGCCAGCGGCGTCGAGACCGTCAGAATCCCATCCGCCGAGAAACGGCGCGGCAACGACAACTCAAACCGGGTCAGCACTCGCACCACGGGGCGCGGCATGACCCAGGCGGGCCACGTCTCCATGAAACCGGTCAGATAATCGAGGAAGTTGAGGACGATGGGGATCCCGAAATCCCGGCGCAGGCGTCCGGCCGCCACCGCGGAAATAGTGTGTTGGGCGAAGATCAGGTCGTACGTGAAGGCGGGATCCGCCTCCCGTTGGCGGCGCCACGTTTGTTGGAACAGAGTGACGAGCGCGCCCGGATACAGGAGATACTTGAGATTGCGGGCGCGGGTATAACGGCCCATCGCCCACCGAGTGAAGGGATGAATCGTGATGCCAACCTGGTCCGCAATGCGCTCGCGGTCGGGAAAATCGGGACCGAACAAGTGGACTTCGTGTCCGCGCCGAACGAATTCGCGGATCAGATAGGACGCCTCGGCCGATCCACCGCCACTGGGCGGATGGAAGGGTTCATGAGTCAGGAACGCCAGGCGCATGGCAGTCGATCACGGGAGAGAACGCAGGAACCGCTCCAGAATCGCCGTCCCCCGCTCCAGACTCTGCCGCGAGATCCATTCGTCGCGGGTGTGAGCCTGGGCAATGTCGCCCGGGCCGAAAACCACCGCGGGGATTCCCGCTTCGGCCAGGGGAGCCGCATCGCAGAAATAATGCACCCCGATGGTCCGCCGTCGCCGGGCCGCTCGACACAACGCCTGCACCAAGGGGAGTTCGGATGACGTTTCGAGAGCGTGGCAGGGCGCCAAACGGAGCGACTCGAACCGCGCCCGCAATCCCTGGCGTTTCAAGAGCGCGGTGATCTCGCGGCGAACCGATGCCTCCGATTCCCCCGGCAAGGTGCGGCGGTCAATCGCGATGGTGCATTCGTCCGGGACGATGTTGGGTTGGGTGCCCCCACGAATGGTGCCGACGTTGATGGTTGGGGAACCGAGGAGCGGATGGGACCGGCGTGCCAGTTCAACGCGGTAGGTGGTTTCCAAGGCGTCCACCACCCGTCCCATGGCATGAACCGCGTTGCGTCCCAACTGCGGGGTGGCTCCATGCGCGCTGCGTCCCGTCGTCTTGAGCTGCAACCAGACATCCCCCTTGTGGGCCGTCACCACCTCCAGCCGGGTCGGTTCCCCCACCACGGCGAGATCGGCGGCCGAACTGTGCTTCGCGTAATGCCGCGAACCCAACTGCCCGTTCTCTTCATCCACCAACCCAACGAACAGCACCTCGGTCTGGGGCGGACGGGGGCCGTTTCGAGCCACGGTCAACAGCGCCGTGAGCATGGCCGCCACGCAGCCTTTGGTGTCGCACGCGCCCCGTCCGATCATCCGTTCGCCGGTCAGTCGCGGCTGCAGCAATTCATCCAGCGCCGGCAGTCCCACCGTATCGAGATGAGGCGCCAGCAGAACCCGGTGCCGGATCGAGCCGGCCGGCGCCAGGCGGACGATGACGTTGGATCGACCGGAAGCGACCGGTTGAAAGCGGACCTCCAGTCCGGCCCGACGGGCGCGCTCGGCGATCAATTCGGCCACCCGCTGTTCCCCCGTGCGCGGATCATCGGGCGGCAAGAAGGCCGGATTGACACTCGGGGTCTCAATCAGTTCCCCCAGCAACTGGACGACGGCGGAAGTCTTGGGCACAGCACCGGACAGAGTCGACATCGGAACACCACGCGCCAATAGCCAACTTTTCGGAAGGCGGAAGGCGGAGCGGGGAAGGCAAAAGGAATCCGTACCGCCAGCGTCGTACCGCTGAGCATTCCTAGCTCGAACAACCGGGGCGAGCCGAGATGAAGCGCTTCGGGTAGAGTGGCAAAATACGGGGCGGCCTGCTCGAAGTGGGTCTGCAGGCGGTGCAAGGCATAGAAAGAGGACGTATCCGGATAAGTGATTATCCCTCTTCCGACTTACCGCAACCCCGGCACCTCGACGGTCTCCGCGGTGATACGCCAGTCGCTGAACTTCGGACCGAGTTGCAGCCGGGCTAGCGTCGCGAAATCGAACCGACTGCCCGCGCCATAGACGCTGTCCGGCGTGACATTGAGCGTCCACACGGAGCCTTCGGGCAGCGGACGGCTGGTCCCGGGCTCCAAGCGCTCCGCGAGCAGGGCCGGGGCTTCCGTCCGTGCGACGGCCGAGTTGGTTTCCTGCCAGTGTCGGAAGAGCCCGCGGCTGGCCATGAGCCGCCGCATCAACGGATTGGGAATCGCCGAATGCTGGTGAGCCCGGAGGACCGCGTGGACCCGGGCCTCGGTTCCCCCCGCCAGTTTCAGCAGGTATTGCACGGCCGGTTGGCCGTACACCAGGGCTCGGTCGGGATTATTGGCGAAGGCCGGCTCGTCGGTGAACACGGTGAAATCGTTCCACATGAAACCGATGACCGACGGGCTCGTCGGGGCCTCCGGCGTGAAGTCCGCCAGATACTGGCGGGCTGCGGCCAGAGACATCTCTTCCCCCTTCAACCAGTCGGGATGGTCCCGAAGAAAGGCCGCCTGCGAAAGCGGCCCCAATAACTGGACCCGATTGGTTCCCGGTGCCGCCAGCAGGGCCGCTGGTTGATAACCCGGTTCCATACCTCCATGACAGAGTTGGACGAAATCCGATCCGCATCCGAGGTACAGGACGACCGGCAGAAGGTCATAAAAACGTAACAGTCGGGCCACGTTGAACTCACGGCCAAACTTGGCGCTGGCCTCCGCCAGGAATCCGTAACGGGCGACCAGGGTGACGTCCTCATGATTGCCGCGCACCAAATGCACCCGGTCGGGATTAGCTACTTTAAGCCGGAGCAGCGTGTAGAGGACTTCGATTCCGTACTTTCCGCGGTCGGTATAGTCGCCGAGGAAGATGAGATGCCGCTGGGGCTCCGTCAGGGCGAACCCGTTTAGCCAGCCGTTCTCCTGCATCCGGGTCAGGAGCGCGAGCAGCGAGTGGATATCGCCGTGCAGATCGCCCAGCAGCACCACGGAAGCCTCCGCCGACACCACCAGTTTTTGGGCGAAGGGTTGGAAGGGAATTGCCGGTCGAGTGAACCAACTACGGGAGAGGTCCAGAAACGATTCAGGCGGCGGCGTGCCCACCCACGCGGCGTCGGAGGCAAGCGGACCATTAGTGACCACAGCCAAGGTGTCCGCGAGCAGACGGTCGAAGGTCTGGGACGACAAGGGCAGCAATTCTTGGGGCGGCGAGCGGCTGCCGAGGGTGCGGTTGAGTGGAAGTTTCGCGCAGGCGGCCTGCCATTCGGTGAAGGTGGGAGGCGCATCGGCCGCGTGGCCCACTCCCGGTGCCCACAGCAGGGCCAGCAACAGGGCCTTTCCGAGGTTCCACGAGGGGCGTGTTCTGGACATCGTTGAGCAGATGCCACGCTCGGAAGCCGTTGGCGAGCGGGCAGGTTGAAAACCTGCGGAACAGCAGACAGGGAATGTCTGCGCTACGACGTAGCGCAGGCCACCAGGCCTGCTGTTCCGCAGGTTTTCAACCTGCCCGCGGGCTGCTCCCGCCGGCGAATGACCGTGACGACCAACGGCCCCTGCGGAATTCTTCCGACATGTTCTCCCTGACGGGAAAGACCGCTTTGGTCACCGGGGCCGGCTCAGGTATCGGGGCTGCCATTGCCGAAACCTTCGCCGCTGCCGGAGCCTATGTCGTCGTGGCCGACCTCAACGAGACGAGCGGAAATCATACCCTGGCCACGATCCAATCGGCGGGCGGGACGGGCGAGTTCGCGGCCCTCGATGTCACGTCCGAATCCGCTTGTGACGCGCTCGCTCAACGCCTGAACGCCCAACGCGGTCCCTTGGATGTGCTGGTCAACAATGCGGGCATCGGCCACGTCGGAACCCTGCTGACCACGTCCGGCACGGATTTCGACCGCATCCTGGGGGTCAACGTTCGCGGCGTGTTCAATGTCACCCGGGCCTTCCTTCCCGCGATGGTAGAACGCGGGAAGGGATCGGTCATCAACCTGGCCTCATCCGCCGGACTGGAGGGGTTGAAGGACCGGTTCGCCTATGCCACCAGCAAGCACGCCGTGGTGGGCATGACTCGTTGCCTGGCGCTGGATCATGCTCAAACCGGAGTGCGGGTGAACTGCTTGTGTCCGGGCCGGGTGGAAACGCCCTTCGTGAAGTCGCGCCTGGCCGAGTATCCGGACCGGGAGGCAGCCTATCGGGAAATGTGTTCGACCCAGGCCAACGGTCGGATGGGACGGCCGGAGGAAATTGCGGCCTTCGCCCTCTATTTGGCGTCGGACGAAAGCAGCTTTGTGACGGGCGCGGCGTTGGCGATCGATGGGGGCATGACCGCCGGCTCGGGCCGGTTTTGACGGTGAATGGCACCGGCCGAGACCAGTGGCTCCCGTTTCCTTGGTGGAGTCGAACGGTCCCACCGCCTCGCGGCTTCCGCCGGTCTTGGTCATCGGACCGAGGGCACACTGCCTCAGAAAACGCCTTGACTAGGCTAAATCGGAACCAAGGCTCGAAAAAACAGCATGTCGCCGAGACCTAATCTCCCTGAGCCGCAGGGCTTAAAAGCCAAACTCCTAGCCGTCTCAGCCTGACGCACCGTTCTCCTCTCGAAGGCCATGGGCAAGAAGGCTCTCCAGGTAAAGAAAGCCACGGTACGAACTATCCGAGCCACCCCACTCACTGAGGTGGAGCGGACTAGACTGCGTCGTCAGGTGGTGTACCAAGGGAGCCCACTCCATAAGCGTAACCCCGGGGACTTCGGGCTAACTCCGCCGGCTGCCCCTCGACTCGATAAGACCCTTTGCGATGAAGCAGGGGTCTTTCGACGCTCGATCGCGGAGGGGCTTCTTTCGCGCGCTATCGAGCGAGGGCTGGTGAGCGAGGCCACCGCGGCCGATGGCTTTCCAAAGCAGCTTTGGGTTGTTGACGACAACGGTCAGGTATTCGAGGCCATGTATGGAGGAGCTGTCGCTGGGAGCTATCATGGATACCCCATCCGCAAAACTGACCCGCTTTTCGGAGAAGTGTCCAAAGCATGGGTGAAGCACGAATGAGAGAGATTGCCTTCGAGATTCTGGATTGGCTGGGTGGATCCGTCGGAGATCCCCCCGACCGGGAGACGCTCGCGTCGCTTAGGATCCGGGCCGGGCCGCGCGGTATCCCGGTGACCGAGGTGGAGGACACGATTGCCCAAACGGTGCGTCGGCACATCAACGTATCGGTCCACTCCTTGGCCCGGTGGTTGGTGGTGAACTGGTGGCGTCTGCGCTGGGAGCCACCGCGCCAAAGTCCGACCTTCGACTGGCTCCGCAGTCACTCCCTGGCGGCAATCGGGGGCGATTACGCTTGGCCGGCTCTCACGATTGCGAGCGACGGTGAGTTCATTCAGCTCCGACTTCAGGCAGAACCTTCCCCCGATGTGTCGGCGATTCGCTACCTACGTGATATTGCCCTCGACGTTCCGGCAACCGAGTTCGAGCAGGCAGTCGATGAGTTCCTCGATCAGGTTGAAGCCCGGCTTCGATTGCGGGCAGCGGATGAGCGGGAACTTATGGAGCTGCGGGAAGAACTCAGGCAGGAACGGTCTGACCGCTCGTTGTCGATGACCTGCAAGCTCGAGGCGCTTTCGGGCTTCGACCCGGGTTCTACTTCAGACGACTGGCGTCGCGCGGTGGAGACCCTGGCGACCAGCGCTGGAGCAGGTGCAACGGAAGAGATCCTGGCTGTCGTCCCTACGCTGCCAGGCGGGCTAACGGCAGCGGCGGAAGTCATCTCCGCGATGCGCAGTTCAGTCACGACCGTGAAGCTCGAGTGGGCCACCCTCAGGGAGAGTCAGGCCCGGGTCGGTGAGATCCCATGGGAGTGTGGTACCCGCATGGCCAATGAGCTCCGGATACAGATTGGCCTTTCCCCAGGACCAGTTACCAGCGACACCCTGGCTCAACTTTTGGACGTCAAGCTGCCGCTTTCCAAGACGTGGACAGGGCCGAGGCAACTGCGAGGCGGCTTTCGGAATGGGGTAACGCACGGTCGAACCGCGGTGCTCGTCACTAGCCCGCTCCCGGAGAATCAGCGTTTCTATTTGGCGCGCCTGGTCGGCGCTGCCTTGCGTGCTTCCGACACACAGTATGTCCTGCCGGTGTCCAACGCGGCCACCGCACTGCAGAAGTTCGAACGTTCCTTCGCGCAAGAGTTTCTGTGTCCGTGGCAGGATCTGGATGCGTTCACGGATCACGTTGGCACCGACGACGATGGGATCACCGATGCAGCAGCGCATTTTGCCGTTTCCGAGAAGCTCGTCCTGACCACCTTGGTCAACAAGGGCAAGCTGCCTCGCAGCCGACTTGACCTGTCGTGACGCAGGAACCGGGCGCTTGGTTTTGAGAGCTTTTGCAGCTTCCCCGACGGGCGAGGTCCGACTGGGTCCGGCCCTTATCTCCACCGGTCTTCCGGACTTTCCCCTTTGGACCCGTGAACCGGACCGGTAGTCTCAAGGCCACCCAATGGACGCGGCACCGATGATCGAGGTGAGCCATCTCACCAAGCGATACCCCGGACGTACCGCGGTGAACGGCATCTCCTTCACCGTGGAGCGAGGGGGGGTGGTCGGTTTCCTGGGTCCCAACGGCGCCGGCAAGTCCACCACCATGCGCATGCTGGCTGCGTTCCTGCCCGGGACCAGCGGCACCGCGCGGGTAGCGGGTTTCGACGTGTTTCATCAGCCCGACGAAGTCCGCCAACGGATCGGTTACATGCCCGAGAACAATCCGTTGCATCTCGACATGCGGGTCCGCGAATATCTGAAATTCCGGGCGCGCCTGAAGCGTCTGGGCTGGCGACGAAGCCGGGAACGAGTGGATACCGTCCTCCAGCAATGCGGCCTGGTGGATGTGCAGAAGCGCATCATTGGCCAGCTTTCCAAAGGCTACCGCCAGCGGGTGGGACTGGCCGACGCCTTGGTGCATGAACCCGACCTGATCATGCTCGACGAGCCCACGATTGGGCTCGACCCGCATCAAATCCGGACGGTTCGATCGCTGATCAAGGAGCTGGGAAAACGGCATACGGTGCTGCTGTCCAGTCACATCCTCAGCGAGGTGGAGATGACCTGTTCGCGGGTGTTGATTCTGAACCGAGGGGAGATTTTGGCGGCGGACACCACGGCGAATCTGGCGAAGCGACTCAGTTTGGACGGACAGGTGGTGGCGGAGATTGCCGCTCCCACCTTCGCCCTGCGGGAGGCCTTGGGCGTCCTGCTGGAGGTCGAGCGCCTCGACATCAGCGCGGCGGAAGGGGAGTACCAGCGGGTCGCGCTCACGCCACGAAATGGAACGGACCTACGTCCGCTGGTGTTCGAGGTGGTGCAGCAGCACGGCTGGGCGCTGCGAGAGTTGACCCGAAGCCGGCACACGTTGGAGGACATTTTCGTGCATTTGACGCGCAGCCAGAAGGAGGAGGGATGAAGGAAAATTCTAAGTTCAAAGCTCAAAGCTCAAAGTTCCCCCGGGGGACGGGTGGCTCCCGGAAGCCCGGGAGCATCAAGGGTATTTCATGGTTCGCGGCCTGAGCTGATATGCGCGTTTTCCTGACCTTGGTCCGCCGCGAGTTGGGCAGCGCCTTCCTGTCCCTGACGGGATTCGTGGTCATGGCCGTGATGGCGTTGTTGACGGGGATTTCGCTCATGGACCTGGTGACCAAGCTGCTCGACCGGCCGACGGATTCGCCGGTGACGGAGCTGTTTTATCAGAGCGCCTATTTCTGGATCATTCTTCTGGTGGTGTCGCCGGTGATCACCATGCGCACCTTCGCCGCGGAGAAGGCCTCGGGAACGTATGAAGCCTTGATGACTACTCCGGTGGGCGACTGGACGGTGGTCCTCGCGAAGTTCACCGGGTCATTGCTTTTCTTCGCGTTGACCTGGCTCCCGCTGCTGGCGGTGTTGTTGGTGCTGTATCGGATGACCGGGGAACCTACTTTGCTGGATCCGGGTTCAACCGCCGGTGCGTTCCTGGGCGTGATGTCGATCGGCAGCCTCTACATGGCGATGGGATGCTTCGCCTCCGCGCTGACCCGGAGCCAAATGATCGCGGCGATGATGGCTTTCCTGCTGGGGATCGGGCTGTGGGTGCTCAGTCTGCGGCTGCCGGCCGCCAGTCCGACCGACGGACGGATCGCCCGCGCGCTCAACCACCTGTCGCTCTTGCGTCACATGGACGACTTTGCCCGCGGGATCGTTGATTCCCGGCACCTGACCTTTTATCTGACCATGACTTTCTTGTTTCTTTTCCTGACTCAGCGGGTGGTGGAAAGCCGCCGTTGGAAATAGGCGTTCATTGCCTCGGGTCTTGGTCATTCTGTTTCTCACGTTTCCCGACCTGCGTCTCCCCGTGAATCGGCACCGTCCCAGCTTCGAGCCCCGCCGGCGTATCCGCGTGACCCTGAACCTCGTGGTTTCAGGGCTGGCGCTGTTGGTCATTGTCGGGCTGCTGAATTATCTTGCCATCTCCCGCACGGTGTGGCGGTACGACCTCAGCACGCGCCGGGCGGAAAACCTCTCCCCGTTGACCCAGCAGCTTCTCGCGTCGCTGACCAACGACATCAAAGTCACGGTCCTCTTCGATCCGGAGAACGACCTGTATTTCCACGTACGGGCCTTGCTGAACGACTATGCGGCACGGTCGCCCTATCTGCAGATTCAAACGATCGACTATTTACGGAATCCCAGCGCGGCCGAGCTCACCAAGAACCGCTATCAACTGGGTGCCGGGGCGAGTGACCTGGTGGTTTTCGACGCCGGAGACCGGCACCGGGTGGTCACCGCCGGCGAACTGTCGGTGTACAACCAGGAGGACACCCGGGCGATCGTGTCGGGGCAGGAGCGGGAGATCCGGCGCACGGGGTTCAGCGGTGAGTATTTTTTTACCGCAGCCCTGGTCGCTCTGCAGGAGCAAGGAGAAACCAAGGCGTATTACCTGCTCGGTCATGGACAGCATCCGCCCGACAGCGTGGAGCCCCTGATGGGCTACGCCCTGTTCCTGAAAATGTTGAAGGGGGAAAAGAACCTGGAGGTGGAGATGCTCAACCTGGCGGCGTCCACCAACCAGATTCCGGCGGACTGCCAGTTACTGATCGTCGCCGGTCCGACGGCTCCGATGCTGGAGTCCGAATTGGCCAAGCTGGAGGCCTTCCTGCAACGGGGCGGCCGGATGCTGGTCTTGCTGCATCCGTACGCGGCCGGAAGTCCCTCGGGTCTGGAGGAATTGCTGCGGCGCTGGGGCGTTCGGGCGCCGGCGGCTTTTGCCGGGGATGAGCAATTCACCGTGACCACCTTGGACGTGCTGAGCAAAAACTTTGGCCAGCATCCCCTCATGGCGCCCCTGCGGCGGGCCGGAGGCACCTTATATTTCCCCTTACCCCGGGTGGTGAATCCCATGCCGCCGAACCAGATGCCAGCCGATGCGCCCAAGGCCGATGTGCTGGTGGAAACCAGTGAACACGGCATGACGCGGTCCAACCTCAAGGACGGCAATGTCGCCTTCGCTCCGGGTCGGGACGACCGTAACTCTCGGGTATCCATGGCGGTCGCCGTCGAGAAGGGAGGCGTCGCCGGAGTGGCAGCCGGGCGGGGCACGACGCGCCTGGTGGTGATTGGCGACTCCACCATGCTGGCCAATGAAACCCTCAACAAACCGGACGACCGGGCGGGCAACCGAGAATTTGCTGGCTTGGTGGTGAGCTGGCTCTTGGACCGCCCACATGCCCTGGCCATCGGTCCCCGGCCGATCCGGGAATACCGGCTGAGCCTGACCGCGCAGGAACAGCGAACCCTCCGCTGGACACTGATGGCGGGTCTCCCGGGAGTGGTGCTGTTGGCCGGATTGGCGGTCTGGGTCCGCCGGCGGATCTGAAAGGCCGACACGAACATGAACCCCCGTTCTACCTGGCTCCTGGTCCTGATCGCCCTCGTCTTGGGTGCTTATGCTTATCTCTCCGGCCGCCGGGCCCCGGCGGCCGGTGCCACCGTGGACTTTGCGGCCTTCGATCCGGACTCGGTTCAGGCCATCGAACTGTTGCGCTCGAATACCGTCATCCGGGTGGAACGGTCGGCGGACGGCTGGAAGATGGCTCTCCCGGTTGCGTATGGAGCGCAGGGAACAGCAGTGGACAGCTTTGTCAAAGAACTGGCCGGGCTGCGTCCCCGGACGGTGATCCCGCCCACCGCTCGTTCCAACACCGAAGGCACCGACAGCCTGAAAGCGTTCGGCCTCGATGCCGACGCCGTCACGGTGAAGCTCGAATTACGTGAAGGCCCCCCGCTACTCTATCAGTTCGGCGGTCCAACGCCGCTGGGTTCGCAGTTTTACTTCCGGCGGTTGGGTGCCGACGGCGTGTTCACCGCCGACGAATCCTTCCTCGCCGTCGTCCCTCCGTCGGCTGATTTCTGGCGTGACCGCGGGCTGTTCGACCTGCGGGGACGCGAATTCGACCGGGTCGAGATCCGTGGGCCGACTCCGTTCACGGCGGAGCGTCAACCCGGAGGAACCTGGCGGTTGGTCAAGCCGTTGCCCGCCCGAGCCGACGGCGAACGAATCGAGGCGCTGGTCCAAGCCTTGCAGCGGGCGCGGGTGGATGGATTCTTTTCGGACTCGCAACTGGTCGATCTAGAACCGCTGGGGCTGCAACCGCCGGAGGCCGAGTTGATCATTGGACGTGGGGCCAACGATCTGGTCCGGCTCCAGTTCGGCCAGGTTCCCGCCGATCGTCCCCAGAGCGTCTTTGTCCGGCGGCTGGCCGATACCAATCTGGTTCTGGTGCCGGTCGAGGCCGCGGTCCTGGTCAAGCTGCCACTGGCGAACTTCCGGGACCGCCAGTTGACCCCGTCCCTCGAGGGGGCGAACGAACTGCGCTTTCGTTCGGGCGACACGACTGTCTGGGTGGAACGACAAGGAACCAACTGGACCGTCATCGAGCCCGCTCGTTTCCCGGCGGATCCGGGATTGATGCGTCAGTTGCTGCAACAGTTGGGAGCCCTTCAGATCGTGGATTTTCCCAATGATGTTCCTGCCGATCTCGCGCGGTATGGTCTTGATCGGCCGGCGCGGAGCTTCACCGTTCTGGCCGGCACGAACGAACTGGTCCGTCTCGAGTTTGGAGCACATCTCGGACTGGACCGGGTCTATGTGCGACGTGCTGACGAACCCAACGTGTATGCGACCCAACTGGCCGAATTGTTGCGCCTGCCCGAGGTGGCAGGACAGCTTCGCGATCTTCGTTTCGCTCCGACCAACGTCGTGGAAGTGACCGTGGCACAGCAAGGGCGGAGCCGCACCTTGACCCGCCAGCCGAGCGGAACGTGGTCGGTTTCGGCGGGGGCGCCGGGCGGGCTCATTGACGAAGCGATCAACGAGACCCTCTACCGCCTGGGGCAAGTGGCTTCGGCGCGGTTCCCGATGCCGGGTGATCGCCAGCTCGAATTGCTAAAGTTTCCTGAAGTGGACCACACCGTGACGTTGAAGTTCCGGCCCAAGTCTGAGTTCGAGACGCTGGCCTTTCAGTTCGGTGGGCGGAACCCGGCCAACAACCTGCTGGCCTTGGTGCGGTTTGACCGGGATGAAGCGCCGCTGTTGCTTGAGTTCCCCGGTACCCTTTACGAGGACGTGTTCCGCGACTTCAGCGCCCCGTGAATCCCGACCCGTCACCGGCTGCCGAGGCGCCCGGGGCGGCGCCAGAATGTCCGCCCGGCCGGTGGCGGCGGTTCGGCCGCGGTTGTTGGTGCGGATTCCGCTGGTGTACCCGGGCGGGATATGGGTTGGCGGCGCTGCTGGTGTATGCCGCGTTTCATCTGCATCAGGTCGGTTTGCCCGCGTTCCTGAAGAATTATCTGGTGAGCCAGCTCGCCGAGCAGGGTCTGATCGTCGATTTCAGCCGGATGCGTCTGGAACTGGGACAGGGCGTGGTGGCGGAGAACGTCATGGCCCGACTGCCCGGAACTCCCAGCAGCCAGTTTTCCTACTTCCAGGCAGTAACCCTCAAGTTCGACTGGCAGCCGATCCGTTCCGGGGAGCTGCCGGCGGTCCACAAGCTCATCCTCTCTGGCGGAGAGGCGGCCGTCCCAGTAGAAGGCGATCCCGGCGAGCCTTCCGCTCTCATGCGATTCAGTGGTCTCCGGGGTGACCTGGAGTTCCTCGGACCGGAACACTGGCGGTTGGTGGGGTTGTCGGCGCGGATGAACAACGTGCAGTTCGAAGCGATGGGAACGGCCCGGCTGCCGGATCGCCTGTTCCGGAGCTCACCGGCCCGCACCTCCACCTCTCCCATCGTGGTCAGGAGCCCGGCTCTGGCGCGAGTCGTCCGTGGCCTGGAGCAGATGCAGTTCCGTGAGCGACCTCGGGTGGATCTGGCGTTTGCCTTTGATGGCGCGGCCTTGGATAAGTCAGTGGTACAAATCCGCTTCAACACGGCGGGCGCGCACAGTCCTCATGGTGAGTTTGATGGCATTCACCTGAGCCTCAACCTCCAGCCGTCCCAGCGGCATCCCGCCTGGCTGCAGGGGTTGGTGCGCTTGCAGTCGGAGGCGGTGCGGACCCGGTGGGGAACGCTCGCCTCGTTGAATTGGAAGGGGGAAGTGATCCTGCGCACCAACCAGCCGCCGGTGTTCCTCGACTGGCAGATGACCGCGCGCTCGGTGGCCAGGGGGGGAACGCGCCTGGATGTCGTGAGCGCACACGGCGTGACCACCCTCACCAATGACCTGTCCCTTCCCCGGGAATCCAGGGTCCCGACAGTTACCTCACCGCCGGCCGAGGAAGGCCCCGGCTACCGGACCCGGCTGGCGATCGAGACGGCTGATTTCACCTCGCGCTGGGTGGTAGCGACCAACGTGTCCCTGGAAACGGTGTTGTGGAACCCCACCAATCACTGGATGCCCGCGACCGCCGACTGGAATCTGCGAGCGGGTTCCACTCGCAGCCCCGAGGTGCGGGCCGACCGTTGGTCACTCCAGGGAAGCGTCCGGTCCGTTTCCGCCGATCTCCGGCCGGTGCTGGCTCACGTCTGGACGAACCTCGCGCCGTGGCAGTTCCAGGTTGAATTGAAGGCCACCAACGTGGTGACGACCGAGGGGTATTCGGCGGACAAAGTGACCCTGGACGCCGACTGGAAGGCGCCCCAACTGCGGGTCACCAACTTAACCGTCGAACTGCCCGCCGGATGGCTCCACCTCAAGGGATCCGTCGATGCGGAAACCCGCGCGGCCCAGGTCGGTCTCGACGGAGATATCGTTCTGCGCGAACTGGAACAGTTCCTGCCGGTGGACCTTTGGAACCAAGTGACCCAGCAGAAAGTCAGTCCCGACAACCGTCTGGTCCTTGATTTGACCGCCCGCGGCGACCTTCCGCCTTGGGACACGCCCTTCACCAACTGGCCTGCCCAACTGGAGACGAACCTGGTTCTCGAAGGCGGGTTGCGGGGAACGAACCTAGCCGGAGCCGGGATCGTGTTGGACGGAGTGGAAACCCGCTTCAAGGCGGCCGACGCGCGCATCGACCTGGAATCGTTGCGCGTGGTGAAGAATCCCGGCGAACTGAATCTGCGCGGCAAGTTGGACCTGACCGACGGGCAGTTTGAGGCGCAGGTGGACAGTTCGTTGAACCCGCTGGACTTCCGGCCGTTGATCAAAGGGCATGGCGTGCGGCGCCAGCTCGATCTGGTCCGCCTCACCGATCCACCGGTCATCGCGGCGGCGGCTACGGGAAACCTCGATCACTGGGACGAATTGAGTTTTCGCGCTTCGGTGGCGCTCACCAATGCCACCTACCGGCGGGAACCGATCAGTGAGCTCCGCACGGCCCTCAGTTATACCAACCTCGCGATGACCTTCACCGGGACCGAAGTCCGACAGGGCACCAACTCGGCGCGGGCCCCCTGGATGCGCTTCGATGCCCGTACCCACCTGCTCCACATCACCAATGCGATCGCCCGCCTGGACTTGGGTTCACTGGCCCGGGTCATCGGACCCAAGACGGCCAAAATACTCGGCCGGTACCAGTTTCCCGAACCGCCCGAGGTCCGGGTGACGGGCTTCATCCCGGTGGATGCCGCAGCCGAGGCCGATGTGGTTTTTCAGACGCGGGCGTCGCAATTCGAGTGGTGGTACTTTCGCTTCACCAATCTGATCGCCACGGTCGGATGGCAGGGAGACCAACTGACGATCACCAACCTCGCGGCCGGGCTTTATGATGGGGTCATGTCGGCAACGATCGGAGTGGACTTCACCGACCGGGACAATACGAAGTTCCATGCCGACGCCACGTTCGCCGAAGTGCAAGTGACGGAACTCATGGCGGACCTGGTTTCCCGGACCAATCAACTGGGGGGGGTGTTGAGTGGCCAGGTCGTCATTCAAGAGGGACAGGGCACCAAAGGCCTTCCCTGGACCGGTGAGGGCAATGCGCAGATTCGCGATGGGGTGCTGTGGGGATTGCCGCTCTTCGGACTATTGTCTCCGGTGTTCAACGCCATCGCGCCCGGAATGGGCGAGGCCCAGTTCAATGCCGGCAACGCCCTCTTCACCTTGACGAACGACGTCGTCGATTTCAGCAAGGTGGAGCTGCTGTCCTCCGCGATGCGCATCGACATGGAAGGCACCGTCAGTTTTGACGGCGAACTGGATTTGGTGCTGGAGGCGCGACCGTTGCGCGGGGTGCCGGTATTAGGTGCCGTCTTGGATTTCGTCCTGGCCCCGTTCACCAAGCTTTTCGAGTACGAAGTTCGCGGAACCCTCGGTGAACCCAAGGCCGATCTGAAAAACGTCCCCTCTTTCCTGCTCGCCCCGCTCCGACCGTTTCAGACGTTGAAGAGCGTCTTTGGCGGAGCGAAGGACAAACCGGGAGCGAAGCCAGAAGACGCACCGAGCGCACCCGCGCCACCCCAGCCGTAAGAAGGGTTCGGGCTGCGTGTGGAAAGACGGCGGCATGGCCACGGACCTGCGGAGCGAATTGAGGAAATCCGGAACTGCAAAGGAACGCAACGAACTTGAAAAAACGGGCGCGTTGAGACCAGCCTCGTCCGGCAATCATTATTCCCCATACCACACCATGAAACACCAAGCATCCGCGCAATGGCAGGGTTCCCTCAAAGAGGGAGCCGGCACTCTCAGCACCGGTTCCGGGGCGCTGATCGACAAACCCTACTCGTTCAAGACCCGTTTCGAAGGCGAACCCGGGACGAACCCGGAGGAACTCATCGGCGCGGCCCACGCGGGCTGCTTCTCGATGGCCTTTTCCATGATCCTCGGCCTAGCCGGCTTCACGCCGGAAAAAATCGCCACCACGGCCACGATTACCTTGGAGCCGAAGGACGGCGGCTTTGCCATCACCGCGAGCCACCTCGACGTCACGGCCAGCATTCCCGGCATCGATGACCCCACGTTCCAGGAACTCGCCGCCAAAGCCAAGGCCGGCTGCCCCGTGTCGAAGGTCCTCAATGCCGCGATCACCATGGAAGCGCGTTTGGCCTGAGCCCGGGTCTTCCAGGTGTGGTGTCGTGCGAGCGACCCACGTCCAGGCGCAGCGACCGCCGCGGACAAACGGACGTGGGCTGCAATGATGGTTGGAGAATCACCAACAGCCACCCGATTACCCAACGAGGCGCTGCAGCGTCCATAAGAAGGCTCATCTGCAAGTGACCGTTGGCATGAGGGCAGATCAGAAAACCT
Source organism: uncultured Verrucomicrobiota bacterium (assembly GCA_964474315.1). Classification (GTDB taxonomy): domain Bacteria; phylum Verrucomicrobiota; class Verrucomicrobiia; order Limisphaerales; family UBA9464; genus UBA9464. The sequence continues at coordinate 20,250 of CAYYSX010000012.1, forward strand.
TCGCTACCCGGCACCTGAAAACAACGACTCCAGACTGCTGGTCACGCGATATTGACTAAATGAGTAAACCATATCGCCCATGCGTGTCAGACAAAGTAAACTGAACAGAGTCAGGAAGAGGATGTGGATACGCATAGGCGGTCAATGATCAAGCTCAGCGAACGCCGCCGGAAACGCCCGGTCGGCTGGCCCCGTCGCGAGCACATTCTCCCAAACCGTCCGGCGGGGCGGCGCCCTTGTTCGTTAGGCGTTTCGTTCAGTGCGTTGGCGATGATACATCTCATTGTCGGTGTAGGCGTTGCCGTCATTCGGATTGAAGCTCTTGACCATCCGCACCACGGGAAGCGCGAGACTGCCGGAAAGCAGAACCTCGTACCGCTCCGCAACGGTGTAACCGAATGCAGCATAAAGCGGCTCGCCTGCGAGCGTGGCGACAAGAACTGCATGTCGGAAACCAGCGGTGCAGAGGGCAGACTCGCAAGCGGAAAGAATGGATCGACCGATGCCGCGACGTGCCCAATCGGGATGAACGAAGAAGGCGCGGATGCGAGCCGGGTCGTACGCTGGGTCAAGGGCGGCGTCCGCCGCGAGTCGTGCGCGGTCGCCGCCGAACACGGCGCTACGACGACTCCAGCCGCCGCAGCCGACGAGGTGGCCGCCATGCTCGACGACGAAGTAAGTGCCGTCGCTGATAAGCTGACGGTCCACGCCGAAGACGGGACCCAGTGCTGCCTCCATCTGTGCGGAAGAGTAGAACGGAGCCTGCAAACCACGCACGGAGAGCGTAATGAGCGCCTCCAAAGTCTGGATGTCATCCTCTCGCGCCAGACGTATTGAAAAGGCTTCATTCACCCGAGATGGCTAGCAACGCCTAACAGTTCGACTCACCGACGGAACCGCGGTCGGACGATGATTCGTACCGCCCTTCTCCGTCTCGGTAAATGGTGTTTTGGCAGAAGCTTGGGGAAATCACCTTCAATCCGTGGCCCCATTCGCGTTTGCAGATTGAAACTTGCGATTCTCCGGGGGGTCGAGCGGACGAGCCGTCCGCGCTCCCGGCGAGGCTCGCCAGGAGGCGATGGAATGCCCCCCGATCGATGGCTCCCCGGAGTTCGGATGAGCCAGGCCAAGCGGACGAGGCGAAACGAGTGCGCCACGTGCCTCGGCGGGAGTCGCCGGCGGGAAGCGGCGCCAGGGCACACCGCGGCGCGGAAGCAAGAGGGAGGGATACGGTGTCGCAAACCGCCCAATCTGGTTGAAACTTGCCGCTTTCAGCCTGAAGTTGGGCGCGACATGAAGTTCATTTTGACGACTCACAACGTCACCCTCACCGATGCCATCGAGCAGCACGTGTTGAACCGCTTGGAAAAACTCGAGCACATCGACCGCTGGCTGATCGATGCCCGGGTGTGCCTCGAAAAAGACCACACCGGACGAACCCCCGACAAGACCTTCAAGTGCTCGATCCGCTTGGGAATCCGCGGGCGGGATCTCTACGCCGAGGACCGCGAGGCCGACCTGTACGCCGCGGTCGATCTGTCGGTAAAGAAGATCGAACAGCAGCTTCGCCAGAAACACAGCCGGGCCAAAGCCAAGAAGCGCACCGTGGCGGCGCGGCTCAAGGAACGGCGGCGCAGTCCCGTGGCCTGACGTGCTCCTCCGCTCCCGACTGATTCTTCCGATGACCGCGCCGCCCGTCGAGGACGGCGCGGTTCTGGTTTTTCAGGACCGTCTGCGCGCCGTCGGACGGTTTGCCGACTTGCGCGCCCACGTCACCGGGCCGGTGATGGACCTGGGGGAAGTCGTGATGCTGCCCGGCTTGGTCAACGCGCATTGTCACCTCGACTATACCCACCTGGCCGGTCGCCTCGCTCCGCCGCGCACGTTTCCCGACTGGATCAAGTCCATCCTGGCCGCCAAGTCGGAGTGGGATTTTTCCGACTTCGCCGCGTCGTGGCTGGCCGGCGCCCGACAACTGATGGCCACGGGAACCACCACGGTGGCCAACATCGAATCCGTGCCTGACCTCCTGGTCGATTGCCGGGCTGCTACGCCGCTGCGCATCTATTCGTTTCTGGAAATGACCGGAGTCCGGAGCGGCCGGGATCCCGGTTCCATCCTGGGAGAAGCTCTGCACGCCGCCCGGACGATTCGTTCGGGAACCGGTGAATTTGGCCTCTCCCCGCATGCCCCTTATTCCACGACCCCCGTCCTGCTGCAGATGACCGCGGAATTGGCCCGGCAGGGCGGCTGGCGCACCACCACCCATCTCGCCGAATCGCAGGCTGAGTTCGACATGTTCATGTACCGGCGCGGTCCGATGTTCGATTGGCTGGAACCCCAGCGCCCCATGAACGACTGCGGCTTGGGCTCACCGGTCCAGCATCTGGAACGCTGCGGATTGCTCGGACCGACGCACGTGGCGGTGCATGTCAACTACCTCTGGCACGGCGACGCCGGCCGGTTGGCGCGGGCCGGCGCTCACGTGGTGCATTGTCCGACCAGTCACACCTACTTCGCCCACCGCCGTTTCCCATTGGATGAATTGACAGAGGCCGGCGTCAACGTGGCCTTGGGAACCGACAGCCTGGCCTCGACCCGACCCGCCCGCGGACGGCGCCCGACCCTCTCGCTGTTCGACGAACTGCGGGAATTCCTGGCCAACGACCCCTCCGTCGCCCCACTGCGAGCTCTGGAAATGGTAACGCTCAATGGGGCTCGGGCGTTGGGATTGACCGGACAGGCGGGTGAACTAACGGAATCCGGCTGGGCGGATCTGATCGCGATCCCGTTTACCGGACCGGCGCACCAAGCCGTGGAAGCCGTGGTCGGGCACCAGGGACCGGTCGCGGCGAGTCTGATCGCCGGCGAATGGGCCGTGCCCCCCGGCGGATCCGCCACATGAGTCCGACCGTTTCCCGCGTGGTTCTGATTACCGGTGCCGCGGGCGGACTGGGCCGCGCGCTGGTCGAAGCGTTCGCTCAGGCCGGCTGGCGGGTCGCGGCGGGCTGGCACCGGAAACGGCCGGAGCCGCTTGGGCCTAACATCCAGGCGATCTCGCTCGATGTAACCCAACCCCAGGCTCCCGCCGCAGCGGTGGCAGCGATTCTGGAACGGTGGCAACGGCTGGATGTGCTGGTGAACAACGCCGGCGTGGCATCCGATGACGTCGTGCCCCGATTGTCGGTCGCGGCGTGGGAGCGCGTCGTCGAGGTCAATCTGACCGGCGCCTTCCGCTGCGCCCGTGCGGCTCTGCGGCCGATGCTCCAGCAGCGCGATGGACACATCATCAACCTCACCAGCTACGGCGGACGGGTAGGGCGGGCGGGCCAATCTAATTATGCGGCGTCTAAGGCCGGTTTGTTCGGGTTGACCCAGTCGCTGGCCCGCGAAGTAGGCTCCCGGAACGTCCGTGTGAACGCGGTGTCGCCCGGGTTTCTCCGTACCGCGTTGGTGGGAAATCTGACGGAGGAGCAGCTTGGGCGTCACGCGGCGGAGAACGCATTGGGGCGTCTGAATGATCCAGCCGAAGTGGCGCGTTTCATTGTCTTTCTCAGCGGTCTGCAGAACGTTTCCGGCCAGATCTTCCAGCTCGACAGTCGCATCACCCGATGGAGTTAGATGTGGAGTGCGCTGCTGTGCGGCGCTTTGGATGGAACGGGAAAGGAACGCCCGAACATTCTTCCCATTCCATCACTCCCACCACACCCGAATCCAAAGCGGTGCAGAGCACCGCACTCCAAATGCACCCACCCGGTTCCCAGATCGGTGAAGGTGTTCATGACCGTTTCTCCTTTTCCCGCAGAATGCGGCGCAGTTCCTGGATGTCCTCCGGCGTCAGATCCGCCCGCCGGACCAGATGAAGGAGGCTGACGGCGGGCGCCCGGCCCAACACCCGGTCGAGAAACGAATCGCTTTCCCAGCGCACGCATTCGGCCTTGGAAATGCGGGGTGAATACAGGAAGCGCTTTCCGTCGGGTCGTTGTTCGAGCGCTCCCTTGTTGACGAGCCGCCGCAGAAGAGTCCGCACGGTGGTCAGGGTCCATTGTCGTTTGGATTCGAGGCGATCGACGATCGTGCTGGCGGCCACCGGCGCCTGGTCCCACACGATGTCCATGACCTCCCATTCGGCTTCGGTGATGCGGATGGCGGATTTCATGACGCGATGTGTTACAAGTGTGGCATTCGGTATAGGCGACACCTGTAACAGGTGGCAAGCGTTTTTGTATGGAGACGATTGCCGGGTACGGAAAAAGGGAAGCAGCGGGTGCTTTGGTCCTTGGAAAGAGGGTTAACGAGGGGCCGATCGGTTGGGTGTATTCCAGAACTGGGTTCGAGCGGACGAGCCGTTCGCGCTCCCGAAGAGGGCGGTGAGGACAGGCCCTGCGACGGCGATTGGTAATCGGTGCGACGGCACTGCTTCAGTCCCAATCGCAAATCAAAAATCAAAAATCGCAAATCCACACCCCGGGTAGCAGGCTCAAGCCTGGGGTCCTCGGGGTGTTCGAGCGGACCAGCCGTTCGCGCTCCCGCCGTTTGCTCAGTCCTTCGGCGCTGGACGAAATACCAACGCAATCAAGGCCAAGGCCCACAACCCCAGGAATCCCCCGCCCCAGAGCAGGATCGTCTTGAAGACGCCCGTGGCCCGTTCGTTGCGCGCGTGAAACTCGACGCTGAGCGGACGATCCACCTCGGTCTGCAATACCTGGCCGAAGGTGTGCCGGATGCCGCGCGTGGGCAGGTTGACGTGAAGCGGTGTCACGCGCCCGACGGCCACGGCTTGGGCCCGGTTCAACTGAGCCACCTGTCGCGCCGCTACTTCGGCATCGTAGTCCTCCGGGCGATTCCCGGTGGCGGATCCGCCGAGCTGGGCCGCGTTGTTGGCCGCATAGCTTCGCTGGGCCTGCAACAGATTACTGCTCTGCGCGAGATTGAGTGTCTCTTCCAAGGCCTTCAGGTCCTGCTGACGCGAATCGTCGAGCGGGCCGCGCGAGCTCAGGAAGTTGAGGCGACCCGCATGGTCATAACGGCCGGCGGCTACTTCCTTCTTGGCCGCTTCCAAACGATCCAGCGTCTGGGACGCCACCGTCGCCCGCTGCTCCAATTCCTGCCGGCGGTAACTGCCCAGCGTGAAATCCTGGGAGACGGGAACGAGGTCGGCACTTTCATAAGTCATCGAACCGCCAAAATCGCGGTAGTCATAGTCGGGCGGCAGGAAGAGGTCCCAGCGCGCGTCCTTGAGCGGCACGTCCAGCCGGGGTGACTCGAGCTTCACCCGGCCGCTGGTCGCCGGGAAACGACCGGCCGCAACGTAGGTCAACTCCACGGTCACCACGGCCTCACCGCCCAGGGCGTTCTCGAGGGGGACCAGGAGCCGCCCGCCATCCTTGGCCGGCCGCACCGGTTCGCCGTCCACCAGCGCAGACCAAACCGCAGCCCCCTCAGGGAGTACCAGGCCCAGGTTCTGCCGTCCGTTGTTACGAATCTTCAGTTCGAGCTGGGTCATCATTTGCCCGTCCTCGGCCACCACCGTGCGCAAGCGGGCCGCATCCACCAACGCCTGCAACAGCTCGGCGTCGCGGTACCGCTTGACCTCCAGGGAAAGATTCCAGCCGGGACGCAAATAGCGGCAGGTCAGTACCGCGGGACGGCCTTCGGGTGCGACCGCCCAGGCCGGAAACTCCTGGGCATCCACGCGCAGCAGTTGGTCACCCAAGTCCTGGGGCACCAGTTGCAACTGCCCCCGCGGGTAAAAGGCTATCGTGCCCGTCTCCCGGGCCGTCCCGATGGTTTCGAGACCGGAAAGGCGCAGTTCACCGGAATCGGTTCGCGGTTCCTCCCATTGGACGGTCAGTTGGTACTCGCCGCGAATCTTGTTCTGGAGTTCAACCCGCCACTCCACTCCGGGCGGGCTGTTGGTCTGGTCCCGCCGGCGTAGCCCCGCTCCGTTGATTTCCACATTCCGCCAGCTTGGGGGAACACGGAGCCGAAACTCCTTCAACGGCGCGTTCTGAATGTCATACCGCACCACGGAACGACCCGTGACCAAGCTCCCACTTACCGTCATCACCGTGGCCACTTCAGCCCGCACCCACGAATCCACCACTTCCGTCGTCGCCGAAAGGGTCCAGGCAGCGACGGGACCGGGTTCGGCCGCCAGTTGCTTGAAGGCGAGCAAACCGGCCCTTCCCTGCGCCCCAGGCATCGCCGCGGCGGGAATTTCCGTCAGCCCGGTGCGGACCGGAATTTTCACACCGATTCCCGGTTCGGCGGCCACCGAAACGAAACCCGCCAGCTTGTCCACGCCCAGCGGATGCACCCCGTGCAGGTCGAGCGAAGGCGGGAGCAAAGGGTGGGGTGAGGTCAGCACCAGATCCACAGCCACCGGTCCGAGTGTTCGCTCCTTCAGCTTTAGTTCGAGAATCCGTTCTGCATCGCCGGTCCGTTCCGACCACGATTCCATGACCGGACACATCACCTGGTCCACCCGGGCATCGCCAGGCAACGCCAACCGCAGGGCAAAGACGCCGGCGCGGCTGATCGCATACTTCACGCGCGACTTCAGTCCGACCTCCTCGAAGCCAATCTGAAACGCGTTGTTCACCACCGCCTCAAGGCGGGGAGCCAGCACTTCAGCTCGAACGACCAGATCGAAATCAGGCCGGAGGAAGCGCCAGGCACTGGCGACGTTGGGCATCTCTTCTCCCCAAGCCTGAGCGAATTCTCCGGTGTCGATCCGTTCCAGGCCGGCGGTCCGATCCAAGGTCAGTCCCAGTTCCTCGCCATCCCGCACCGCCACCCATCCGGTGATGCGTTTGACCTCAAGCGGACGCGGCAGGGCCACGGTCAACACCGCCGGCAACGCTTCCAGAGGGGACTCGGTTTCGAGAACGATCCGCGCGTGGGGAGCTGACTTCAGAAGTTCCACCGCAATTTCCGCGCGGTGGGTGTCGGCATACGACCAGCCGCGGACCAGCTCCCCGGTGACGCGCATCACACGTTGACCCGGTGGAATCGCGATCTGTAGCGACCGGAGTTCTCCCTGGGGCGCGGTGAAGTCCAATCGGCTGCGCGTGGCGGCAACCCCATGGCCGAGCGTCACCAGCGAAACCTCATGGACCAGCGCCTGGGCTCCGGGGTCGGCGGCGCGCCGTTGCCGGGGAGTCCAGGCCAACGCCAGCCGCCCGGCGCCGCCCAGCACGGCTTCCACCCGGGTCTGATTTCCCTCCGGGAGGCGTTGGAAGGCGATGGCATTGGGGAATTCGACATCGGCATCCGGCTCTTCCAGGTGCAGCGACAACCGGGTTCCCAACGCCGGCGGAAGGCCAAAGTCCAAGGTCCGCCGACTGACATCTCCCCCCAGTTTGACGAGCAGAACCAAGCGGGCCGAGGCCGTTCCCGGTTCGGGCAACAAAGCGCCCACTCGTTCGCCCTCGCGCCACAACCGAACGTCGCCGGCCGTGGCGGAGAACTCTTGCACCGCCACCTCCGGTCCGAAAAGGAACACGCTCTGGTTGGTGCCGCCGGAAGAGAATTCCAGCGTGGCTTCGATCCGGGCGACCCGGTCACCCGCGGTGCCTTCGAGTGTGGCTCCCACCACGGAGACCAGGTTGGAGCGGGCCGCCGTCACGGGGGGAGCGGCGGTCCCCTGCCCCAGCGCAGGAACACCCGAAGCCCAGGCGAACAGGGACAGAAGGATGGCCAGACTGGCCACGCCTGCGGCCGGATCTGCCAACGTGATGGACGGAGGAACCTCCGGCCGCGGCGCCGCGGCGACCCATCGTTTCCACCAGTAGGAAACCGCGGTCAGCAGCACCAGCAGTACAACCAAAGGAACACCGGCCATCAGCACCCAGTGCAGCGCCCGCCAACTAATGAAGAGATGGACGGTAGCCGCTAACGTGAGTCCCACCCCCACTGCCAGCCATAACGAACTCGGGTCTTTCCGTCGCCATTGCCACCACGCCAGCACGAGTCCGGTGCTGAAGGCCGCAAACTGCAGGATCGTTCTCTCCACCACGAACGCTCGGGACGACATCACCGAGACCTTCACCGAGGGCGGGTCCTCGTTGAGATTGAGGGTACGGGTAAACTGGAAGGCCCGGCCGGTTTTCGGCACGTCGATCTTCAACGAGCGCAATCCCGCCAAGGTGGGAATCGCGCCTTCCCCCTCCACGGCGGTGGCAACCGGTCGGCTGGGAACCGCCGCGGCCGCCATGGGGCCCGCCGCCAGGTTTCGGTCCGCGGCTGCATCCTTAGGAAGCACGCCATAGCGCCGGGCCAGGACTGGATCCATCCGGTAAAATGACCTCGCGTCGTCCGGGACGGACCGTTCCTGGGCCAACAGTTGCTCGAATCGCGACGTCGTGACCTGCTGGACACTCCCATCGGCCAGCAACACTTCCCGGCCGCCGCTCACCGCCGGACCGAAGGCCAGGATTTCATCCGGCCGCTCCTCCGACTTGCCGGCTCCTACCCAAGTATAGCGTTCGCCCGTGGACGGATGGACGAGGACCTTTTCTGTGCCCAAGGTCGTCATCAGGTCCGCGAGATTCTCGGGCATCCGGCCCTCGTGGTCGGTCGCGTAAATGCGGGCGGCCAGACCGATGTTCTTCAGGTTGTTGACCGAGGAAATCCGGTTGGCCTTCGCTTTGGCCTTGGCCAACGACGGCAACAGCATGCCCGCGGCGATGAACAGTAAGGCAAAGATCACCGATGCTTGCATCAATCCACTCACCCCCTTTCGCCGTCCCAGAATCCAGAGCGAAATCACGAAGGCCAGCAGCACCGAACCCACGATCAGGGCGGCCCCCATCCGGTGCCACAGTTCGGCGTACACTTCGACAAACTGGTCCCAACCATCGCGCAGTCCGTAGGTCGTTCCGCGCGCCACGGTCATATTACCGCTGAATCCGGAGACCGTTCGTGTAGGTGGCGTGTAGAGTTCCCATTCGGCATACGTACCCGGCACATCGGTCCGCGGGGCCACCAACTCCAACCGACGCGGCCACATCCCGCCCAGCCGCCCCAAAGCGCCCACTTGCTGCGCATAGTTCAGGTCCACCGCATAGGTCTGATCGCGATCACCACTGCGGGGGAGCGAGATCAGCACCCAATCGCCGTCACGCTCTGCCTTCACCGGTTCATTGTTGACCGCCACACCCCACAACGTCGCGCCCGGCGGCAATTGAAACCGCTGATACTGTCGCTCGTTATTCTTCACCATGAACGACGCTTGCGTCAGGACTTCCCCCTGCGCGGTCAGGACCGTGGTCAACTGCGCGCGGTCGGTTACCGCTTCCAACCCGGCCACCTGGTCATGTCGGGTGACATTCAGCGCGAGGGAGAAGTTGGTGCCCTCGTACCGGTAGGCGCCGAGGACCGGTCGGGAAATCAAAGCCCGGTCCGTGGCCGCGAGTTCCGTGGGATCAATCACCCGCAACGGCGCGTCGATCGGGCCGGCTTTGATCTCCAGGCCCGGGGCGGCCGTGACCGCCACGGTTCCGTCCTCCCGCTCCACGTCCAAAGGATGGGCCCCGGCGGCGTCCAGTACGGCCTGCTTCGGATCGAACGCGTGATCATAAGTCACCACCAGCGTGTAAGCACCCCAGACCTTGTCTTGTAACGCCAGGGTCCAGATATCGTCCTGTCGGTCGGTCCGCCGGAGGTTCGGCCCCGTGAACTCGATGTTCCGCCAATGCGCAGGCAGGCGGACCTGAAACGACTGCACGCCCTGGTTCACGATGGCGTAGCGCAGGGTGGCGCTGCCGCCCACCACGCCATCGCCCACGGTGATCAGATTGAACACTTCGGCCACCAACCGCGGATCCAGGCGTTCGGTAGAAAGACTGATCTGCCAGGTGCCGGAATCGGCCTGGAACGCGAGTTGTTCCTCACGGTGATCGGGAAACGCCGCCACCGGCACTTCGCGAACGCCATCCATTCGGATCGTCTTGAGATCCAACCCCGGAACCGCGCGAACACCGATCCAGGCCATCTCCCGCTCGGCGCCACGAACCCGCACCGGGTCGAGGGTGATCTGCTCCGGAACCGCGCTGAACGCCTGTTCCAACTGAATCGTGAGCGTCCGCTCCCCCAGCAGGCGGCGTCCAAATGCCAGGCGCAGGACGTCACGCTCCCCCTTCCAATCTTCGATCCCTTCACCGGCGACTTCGGCCACGGCCCAACCGGTGGGAAGCTCCACTTCGAGCGAGTAGATTCCGGCCCGGGTTACCTGAAGGCCGAGTTCATGATGGACTTGCCAACGCGCTTCCTCGAGCTCCGCCTGGACCCGATCCGTGACGTAAATGACGGGCTCCATCCGGGACAGGACCGCGCGCAAGCCCGCCGGACGGCTGCTGAAGCGGAAGGCCGCCAATTCGTCGGCGCCCGCGTTGATCTGGCGGACCGCGGTGAGTCCCTCGAGTTGGACCACCACATCCTCGCTGGTGAGGCGGATGACACCGGTTTCCCGCTGGACCCCAAGCGGCTGGGGAATCGTGAACTCGACCGTCGCCGGCAGTTCTCCCACGGCTTGTTCGGTCAATACGGTCAGGGTGGCCGTGGACTCGACCGGTCGCAGGAACTCGACGTTCAACGTGGCAGGGTCGTCGTCCTCGATCACCTGCCAGTCACGCAACGCATCGCCTTCGATGCGGGTCAGGGTCTGACCGGCGGGAAGAAGCAGACTTAGACGGGCCAGCCGTCCTTGCAACACATCGCAGCGAATGGTGGTGGAATGCCGGATGACCGACGGCGTCAGGTGTATCGCCGATTTCGTTTCCACGGCCACCAGCGACTCATGGCGGACTTCCGTCATCCGTCCTTGCCAGCGAAGGGCCAGGCGGGAATCGGCTCCGAGGGCACCGTGGACCACGGGTGCATCCGGGAAGGCATCACTCCCCGTTCCCGCTGGCTCCGCCACGGTTCCCGACACCAACTGCACTTCACCGCCGGGTGGACCCGTCACTGTGACCTGGGCGATGGCTGCCGGTGGTCCGTGAAACTCCGCCTGAGTCCAGGGCTCGGCGGAGGTGGCTTTGGCGACCAAGTCGAATTCGAGCGTGTGGCTTCCCGGAGCCCCGGCCACCAGGACCAACTGCCGGCCCGCATTCACCAACCGCCAGTCGGCCGGGAGCTTCGGGTTCAGCACCGCGATGTCTCCCGCGAAGAGAACGGCGGAGAGTGTGTTGGTGCTGCGCGATTCGACCTCCACTTCCACGCGAAAGCGGGCTTCCAATCCACCCACCTCGCCCTGGTAACGAATCGCGCGGAACAATAGATTGGTGACGCTGTCAGTGGGAGAAAGCGGGGCGGGCTGCGCCAGACGCGGCGGAGCTGTTCCGCGGGACAAAATCTGCAAGCCATTCAGGACGGCGATGCCGCCCGATCCCGGAGCTACCTCCAGCACCACCGGTTCACCCGGACCGACCCACACATCTCGGAACGTCACATAGTGGCGCCCCTCCTGCCAGTTCTCTCCCGCCTTCCATCCCGTCCCGCCAGCACTGGTGAGCGGCCCGAGAATCACGGGGTTTTCACCCATCGTTCGCAGACTGAGAACACTGTTCTGTTCCGGTGCGACATCCGCTTCGGCCTGGGCATAAACGAGGAAATGATACCGGCCGGAATCCAGTCCGGTCAGTGTGACGGTGAGGGGCGTGCCGTCCGGGGCAAAGAGATAGGAATCGAACATGGGATCGCCCGTGGCATTGCCCCACACGCCGGGGGCATTGGTGACCGCCACGGTCAACCGGCTGGGAGAACCGTCGGCGAACCGGAGCCCCTCCCGTCGGCCAGTGGGGACGGGTGACATTCCCGGAGTAAACCGCGGCACATAGTGACTATAGGCATTCCACACGTCATTGGTGGCCAATCCGGCCCCGGCCACGCCCACGCAGGCCGTGGTGGCCGTTCCGCCGAAGTCGATGTTGATGAGCGACTGGGCGGTGGTGGCGAACGCCAGCACGACGGCGCCACTGAGAGTTTTGCCAAGGAACAGCAGTGAGTTCATGGGTGGGAGGAGGAAGTACCGGCGGTTTACCACTGCGGCTGACCGGTTGTTCCGCGGTGTTGAAAGTTCCGACACGGAATGGGTCGATCTGGTCAAAGACGGGTGAACTAAGTTGAGTTTGCAAGTACCGTGCCGAGTGCGAAGAGGGTCTGAATCTATATCTGAGCCATATGAAAGAAAGCGATGATCTCCCGGCGACGGGGCCTATCCCGTCAACGTTCCACCGCGCGGATTCTTGGATAGGCAGGTGGAAAACCGGTGGTATAGCCGACCGGAGGTCCGGGCTACCTTGTACCGCAGACATTTCCTGTCTGCTGTTCCGCAGGCCTTTCAGCCTGCCAGCCGACCCCACGGGTAGGTGGAAAACCGGCGGTACAGCCGACCGGAAGGCCGCCCTACGTCGCTCCCTGATGACTTCTTCGCCCCGCCCACCCCATACCCTGGTGAAAACCCGCCCTGTTCGAGGCGCTGGCCGTTCGGCGGGATTGGTCCTTGCCGTGACCGCGATCGCGACCGAGGGGTGAAAGCTCCAAAAGCCAAATCCCAAGCTCCAAAGAAGTTCCAAGGACCCATATCCAAGCGCCTCCCCCCAGTTCCCCGGTGAGTGGCACCGCTCGACCGGCAGGGGGGCGACCGAAGCCGGGTCGGCCAACCCCTCGTTTCAGGACGGTCCCGACGGGAACCGGAAGCTGGGAGCTTGGGATTTCTTTGGATCCTGGAAGTTCCCCTGGAGTGGTCCGGCAGGCGAGCCGCCCGCGCTCCTGCCAGTTAGCACAGATTCCAGATGCGCCCCCTCCGCCTCCAGATCCATCCCTTCACTTGCACCCACCGCATTGGCCTCCGTAGCTTCGTCCGGCTTGAAAACCATCCGTCCGGTCATCCCACCTAAAACCATCTACCGCATGTCGGTTTATCTGCGCTGCCTGCAACGGCTGAAGCAGAATCAGATTCAAACGGTCAGCAGTGAGGCCCTCGCCAGTGCCGCCGGAGTCAAGTCCACCCAACTGCGGAAAGATCTCACCTACTTCGGCCAGTTTGGCACGCGCGGACTGGGGTATGACGTCCACCAGTTGTCCAAGATGATCTCCGATCTACTGGGCACGAACCGCCTGCAGCCGGTGGTCTTGGTCGGCGTCGGACACCTGGGTACCGCTCTGTTGAGCTATCGGGGCTTTGAGCAGGAAGGATTCGAGATCGTCGCCGCCTTCGATGTCGATCCCGACCGGCAACGCGACCGCCCCCTCAAGACGCCCATTTACGGACTCGAACGTTTGGGGAAGGTCATTCAGGAACGGCGGGTGCGGATGGCGATCCTGACCGTCCCCGCCGCGGCTGCGCAGGAAATTGCCAACCAGTTGGTGACCCACGGCATCTCGGGCGTCCTCAATTTTTCCCCCACCATTCTTTCGGTCCCGGACACGGTCATGGTGAAGAACGTCAACCTCGCCATCGAGCTGGAGAGCCTGAGCTATTTCGTCCAGCAATAAGCAGACAGTGGGAATCCACCGGTCTCATCGCCGTTACCATCAACCCCTACGGAGAAACTCGAGACCGGTGGGCGTGGTCCGAGACTTTAGAGATTTCTCCGCCAAAAAAGAAAAAGAGGGCTGGAGTCCATCTCCAGCCCTCCGGCAAGAACGTGGATACTTACTCGACTAGTCGCCCGAAGAGCTGGTCATCCGACGGCGTGAACGTGTATGGGCTGGTCGCACCCGCAACCGCGGTCCAAGGACCATTCAGTGTCGGCGCGGCTTCCAGCGTCGCGGTGCCGGTCCACTCGATGGTGATCGTGCCGTCCGGGTTGAGCTTGACGCTGTCGAATTGCAGACCGCCCGCTTCCGATGCCGGCACGAACAGGAGGAAGTCGTAGTCCCCGTTCAGCGTGGTGAACCGGATGGTTTGCTGACCGGCTAGCTCGACCGTCACCAAGGCGTTCGTGGTCGCCGTGTCCCTCAACGGCACGAGATCACTATTCCCCCATCCTCCCGTGGCGGGCGCGAAGAACGAACCCACGATGGTCGGCGTGCCGCCGGTCACCGTGGCCAGATTGCCACCGATGCGGGTCGCACTGTCGGCCGCATCACCGTGAGACAGGCCGGCGTACACGTGGTACTGGCCCGCCGGGAAGTCACGGGTGTACTGATACCACTGATTAGCGTCCACCCAACCGATCCGGAAGTTGACCGCCAATTCGCTTACTCCGCGATCGCGGTCAGGACTCAGGACGAGCGGAACATTCGGGTCTTCCCCCATGCGATAGACCGGCCAATCGGCCTGGGCTGGGCGTTGATAATCGGTCGCCGTAGCGCCGAGTCCGGCATAGGCGCCGCCGAAGTACGGCATCGCGCTGGCAGCCGCCTGAGCCACGCCATTGTTATCGAAGTCTTCCGCTTCGACGAAGAATGTCGGAGTACGAATGGACCCAATCTGGAAGGACCAATTCACGGTCCGATCGCCATAGGTCAGCTCCGCGGTATGGGTGCTATTGGCGGCCCAACCACCGGCGGGAGCGTAGGTGATGGTGACTTCGCCATTTGCCTTGTTGACAGTCGGAGTCACCGGAACGTCATCGATCTGCAGCGTTACCGCCGCCGGGTCCACCGAACCGACCCCTTCGGCCACGACGACCTTGACCACCGCGTCCGTTCCCGAGCGGGAGGGTGTCAACGTGGAGGCCCAGCCGCTGCGCGGCGGGAGGAAGGACTTCACGTAGGGAGCTCCAGCGCTGGTCACCGGATACTGGTAAGCGACGACCGCGCCGGGCTCGCCGCTGTTGATCAACTGACCTCCGGTCGTCGCTCCGGTCGCCGGATCGTACGAGAAGACACTCCACTCGATGCCCGACCCGCCGCCGCCTTCGTAGGTGATCGTGCGGAAGGGATAGAGACCGGCCTGAAGCACCTCGAAGTAAAACGTGGTGCCTGAACCAAAGGCGTCACCGGCTCCCCGGCCGGCGTTGAATTCACCTACCACGGTGGGCAGGGTGAACGCTTCCGCCGGATTTCCGACCGTGGTGATGAATCCGTCGTCACTGTTGACGTTCATCACATAGATGCCTGGCTGGAGATCCAGCACGGTGAGGATTTCGTGGGTATAGTTGTCGGTTCCTCCATCCGCTTCGGCCGCCCCCGGAATGCCCGGCGCCGGCGCGTCGGGGTAGCCTCGGTTGGCATCGAAGTAACCGTCTTCTCCGGTGGCGGTGTAGTTGATCACGTTGGGCTCGACATAATAACCGTCGGGACCGGTGAAGGCCGAGAGATCGGCGGTGTTAGGCCAGCCAAAGAAGCCGGCAATCTGGGTCAGACCCCGGTAGGTGGTCGTCTCCATGCCGGCCCCGTTGTCCTGCTGCACGGTCTTCACCAAGAACCCGCGGTTGGCGGTATTCACGGCGCCCGCCGGCAAGGCCAAGCTGGGGGCAATGGCCACGGCGGACCGGATGGTGAAGGAGTTGGTCAGGTCGTAATTCTGGCCACCTGCGGTAAATCGCACGATCACCTGGTGGTCCCCGCCGGGTAGATTTCCCGGGGGATCATAGGTCACTGTCGTGGTGTTGCCGGTCTTGTTCTTGGTCGCCGTCACCTCGGCACCATTCAAGAGCAGGCGAATCGAAGCATCGTCCACCGCCGTCGAACCATCCTGGACCGCCACTATGACGGGCACGGTTCCCAGGAAGGGATTTCCCGAGTCGCGGAACGGATGCAGGAACGAAACCGCAGCGGGAATGTCGCCGGTGCGCGTCCGATAGGCATTGATCGCCGCAGCGGGCGCATCGTTGATCAGATACCGGGCGGTAGGATTCGGCGCCACCCGCAACGCGGACCACTCCAGACTGGCCCCACCGCCACCTTCAAACCAAACGGTGCGGAACGGATAGTATCCCGCTTCCGGCACATAGACCGTGGCGACCACATCGCTCGCCCCCTTACCCACGTCGGCCTGACTCACAATCACGGAGTCCAGCACCTCGTTGAAGTTCGGGGCGACGGTCGTCCGAAAGCCGTCATCGCTGTTGAAGATGATCGAATAGGCGCCGGGCTCGGGGAAGTGCAGGTAGGCCGTCACCTCCGCGGCAATGTTATCCGTATAGTAGCCGCCATCATCACCCGATTCCGTCAGGCTGGGGATACCCGGGATCAAGACATCCGGGAAGTTCAGATCGGGATTATCGAAGTTCTCCTGGAAGAATCCCGCCGGCTCCGGAAACCCGCTGGCGTCCGGCTGACTGTAATTGATGACCGTGGGCTCAGTGAAAACGCCTCCGGTGAAGCTGCTCAGGTCGGCCACGTTGGCGCCGCGAAGACCATTCAATTGCTGCTCCGCCCGGGCTACGGTCGTCTCCTGGCTACGGGTCGCCGTCTGATGCACCCGGACGTTGAAGCCCCCATCCGCGGTGTTTACCCCCGTCACCGCGTACGCGGGCGGAAGCGTCACGTAGGACGCCGTGACAAACTCGCGGGTCTGGGTCACCGAAATGCCCCGCGTGTCGGTCACGGTCAGTTCCACCGTGTTGGTGCTGCCAATCGTAAACGGCTTGGTGACATCGCCATAAACGATGGTGGTGGTGATACCCTCCTTGCTGATCGAGGGCGAAGCGAGGGTCTCGCCGTTGAGCTTGACCTGGACCGTCGAGGGATCGGCCACCGCCGGACCGGAATCCAGAGTGGTGATGGAGAAGCCGATGGGATTCCCCGTCGCCGGCCCCACAATCAACGTGTCCGCCGCGATCGTCACCAATCGGATATTATCGACGTGATGCACTTGGAAGTTGTCCCCTGTGCGCGCACCAAAAACGATGCGCCCCGGGCTCGGGGCAAACGTGGTCTGAAGACCTCCCTCCGGAGTCAGCTCCACACCCTTCCAGAAGATCTTGATCTTGCTGTCTTCGGTCAGCTCGACCTTGAACCGCTCCCATTTCAAATTCCGGACCCAATCTCCCCAGGTCGGGTCCCCAAAGTCCGGCTGAGGCGTGCTGCCGTCGGCGTCGTTGACCTCGCCGTCCCCGTTCAGGTCCAGGTCGCTCCGCGCCCCGGTCTGCATCGACTGCAGGTAATTCACATCGTTGGTCGCCAAGTTGCGATAAGGCACTGGATCGTAAACCCCACCCGGGAACTGGTTCCCCGGGCGCAAGGGAACGGGAAATTGGGTCACCAATTGGCCATCGATCCGGACACTAATCCCGACGACGTCGGTGATTCCACCGGGGTGATTGCCACTCTGCCAAGTGTCGAATCCGATGCCGAGCCCGGTCAGGGAACCCTCTTCGGGCAAATTGGCTTCTCCTTCTGTTCCTGCATAAGGGCCGCCGTCGGTCACCAATGGATCGTCGGCCCGGACGTAGTTGAGCGAGAATCCATCCGCTGGATTTGAGTGCCCACCGCCCATTCGCAGGTCACACTCGAAGGTGAAGGCCTTGACCACCAGACCGTCATCCAGATCCTTAAACACCAAGGTTGAGCGCTGACCGGGGCGCGCGTCCGTGACAGACAGATAACCATCCCCGGCGGCGCCCGAAGCGCCACCGTCGGAACGATGCTCCGCGGAGGTAGCTCCTACTTCCACGTAGAGGTCACCGGGGGGATTGTTGAAGTCGATTTCGTTGGTTCCGGCCAAGGCGCTGCCGCAGGACAGCCCTCCGGTCAGGATCCAACCCAACCATTTTTTTTGACAATTTTGCATAGGTTACAGCCCTTCCCGACAGCCGTGCTGCAATACCCATACCCAGCGCCACACAACCATGAAGAGCGGATGCGACCAGGCAGAACAGACATCCCGGAACCGAGAAGGAATGGTGTTAACTTCCGGGTTTGTCGGACGAAGTCAAACGTTTGTAAACAACCCAAGTCCATCTGGCGCATCAGCTTTCGTGATCGCGAATCTCCGCCGCGTGACCCCTGAAATCTTGCGGTTGACCACTATCGACTTGCCACCTGAGCTTGACCCCTTCTTAGGATAAACCGTGTCCCTGCGTTCTTCTGCCTCTGCGGCACAGTCCGCCTCACCGCCTGGACGACGTTGGTGGTTCAGGGGAGCGGCGATCCTGCTCCCATTCCTGGTTTTTGGGGGACTCGAGCTGGGCTTACGTCTCGCCGGTCGTCATCGGCCCACCGGGTTTTGGATACCAACGGAGATCCCAGGAAAGATCGACAGCAATCCGCATTTCAGCGTTCCTTATCTGGGAGAGGTACTGGCCCGAATGCCGCGTCCGCTCCGGATCGATCGGACCAAACCGCCCGGGACCGTGCGGATCTTGGTGCTGGGCGAGTCGGCCGCCTTGGGGGATCCGGAGCCGGCCTTCGGCCTGCCGCGGTTTCTGGAAGTCCTGCTCGCCGCCCAGTTTCCCGCCCGGCGCATTGAAGTCATCAATGCTGCGGTCACCGCGGTGAATTCGTATGCGATGCGGGAGGTGGCCCGCGCCTCTCGAGATTTGGGGGCGGACTTTTGGGTCATCTATGCGGGTAACAACGAAGTATTGGGTCCCTTTGGTCCCGGCCGTCAGGCCACGGACCCGGTTCCCCCGCGGCCGGTCGTGCTGCTGCGTCTGGCCCTCCAACGCACCGCGATTGGCCAATGGCTCGCTACTCCGCGCGACGCCGACCCCACCGGATTGAGCACCACACCGCGCTGGGCCGGACTCGAATCGTTCGCCGGCCATCGGGTCGGGCGGGAAGATCTACGGCTGTCCCGCGTTCAAGCCCACTATCAGGCCAACCTCACCGACACAGTCCGCGCCGGGATCGAGGCGGGAGCCCACGTGATATTGGGCACCATGGTGGTCAATCTCCGGGATTGTCCTCCGTTCGCTTCTTTGAATACCCCCTCTCCTGCATCCTCGTTCCAGGCGTGGGAATCCGCCGTAACCGCGGCGCGCACGGCCACTGAAGCCGAGGACCCGGCCGGAGCGGTGGCGGCTTGGACCAAGGCTGCCCGTCTGCGACCGGAGCATGCGGAGACGCGGTATCAATTGGGCCTGGCCCGCGAAAAGACGGGGAATGCGGCGGAGGCGTTGAGCGACCTCGAACTCGCCCGTGATCTCGACGTGCTACGATTTCGGGCGGACTCCAGAATCCTCGCCGCCACCCGTCAAGTCGCTGCTGCTTGGGGACCTGGGAACCTGACCCTCGTGGAGGCCGAGCGGTCCTGGTCGAAGCCCCCGCCTGGGGCGGAGTCTTTCTACGAGCACGTGCATCTGCGACCGGAAGGCAACTACCGACTGGCCTGCCTTTTCGCCACGGCGATTGCCACCCAGATTTCTGGAACCAACGGCCAGCACCCCTGGCTCACTCTCGCCGAGTGCCAGCATCGACTGGGCTGGACGCCTCAGGCGGAGGCGCGGATTTGGCAGCAGATCCAACAGCTTTGCCGACGTCCTCCGTTCTCTGCCCAAAGCAACCAAGCCGAGCGTGACCGCTTCCTGACTAAACAGCTCGAGGCCGCCAACACCGCCGCGCGTCAGCTTAGTTTGGCGGGCGCCCTTCGACAGGTTCAAGACGTGCTGACGGAACATCCCGAAGACTGGCAGGTCCGCGAGCAGAGTGCCCGCCTATGGCACGCCAGCCGCCGGTGGACCAACGCGGCGAATGAGTGGCGGACCTTGGTCACCCAGGTGCCAGGCCACGTGATGGGGTGGTTCCATCTGGGTGAGGCGCTCGCCCGGCTGGGTGAGCGCACCGAGGCGGCGGCCGCTTACACCCGCGCCTTGGCGCTCCGGCCGGACTTCGTTGACGCGCACCTCGGGTTGGGATTGGTCCGCGGCGAAGGGGGAGATCTGGACGGTGCGCTGGCGGCCATCGACACCGCCTTGCGTTGGGACCCGCATCATCTGGAAGCGCGCATCAATCGCGGCCTGACCTTGGAAGCCCTGGGCCAGCGCCGGGAAGCCGTCGCCGATCTCCGCCGGGCCGCGGAGGAGCACCCGGAAACGACCCTCCCTTTGATCCGGCTCGGAGAACTTTTGTCCGCCCGCAAGGATTCATTTTCCGCCGCCAATGCCTTCCGCTCGGCGGTGCGGCGGGATCCGGAAAACGCCGCCTTGGTCCATCGGCTGGCCGTGGAGTTGGGACGAGCGGGGCAACTCACCCCAGCCGAAGCGGCCTTTCGCGATGCGGCCCGGCTCGAGCCGGGGAATCCCACCCGACACTTCGACCTGGGGGTGGCCCTGGCGCAACAGCAGCGGTGGACGGAAGCCATTGCCGCGTTTGAAACGGTCCTCCGCCTGCAACCGGATCATCCGGCCGCCGCCAGCTACCTGGACCGGGCGAAGAACCTGCAAGAGAGGCCCTAGCTTGCTCCAACGAGGCCACGCTTCTTAGAGCGTGGAGATTGCCGGCTGGGTTCCATGCATTGGCGAAACCGCCATTCGCTTCAGCGAAACGTCACGGCTCCACCAATTGGAAGTACCGCGCCGTGTCGGAGGTCGGGATAGTCACCCTTCGTTGCCCGTCGCTGACGACCGGTTGTTCCGACACGGGTTGCCAGTTCGCCGGCACCAGCGCGGGGCTGGATTGCAGGACCAGATCCTGCGAGCCGGCCTCGGGCCAGGAAATGACCAGTTCATCCTGGGGTGAAAGAACCACTGCCAGGTCGATCTCGGGTGCGGGGCCTGGTAATCCGGCCATATAGCTCACCGCGTTGAGGAACAAACGAGGGCCATCCCCGGCGAGGTTGAAGATCCCGGCGCCTTCGGCGGTCAGCCCGTCATTCTCCCGGCTGCCAGTCAGCAGCACCAATCGTTTGCCGGCCGTCACGTCGGCCGAAGCATTGCCCATGGTGGTTCCCGCCGGGTACTCGCCGATGACCATGCCCCCGAAGGCGGGATCCCCAACGGTTCCCACGGTCGCCAAGACCGTGGCCCCACTGACGACCGGGCTGGTGTTCACGGAAAGCCCACGCTGAACCGTCCCTTGGAAACTCACCGGTTGGGCATAGGCGTTGACCATGTCCGAAGCCGCATCCAAGGCGATCCCGGCAAAGATGGGATGGGTCGGCACGTTCACTTTCAGACGAATGGTCGCGTTCGCGGCCGTGTCGGGAATCGTGTCGCCCGTGGTGAACCCCAGCCGGTTGGCCCGCAGGAGGTAGCCACCCAGATGGAGCGTCGGGGCGGTAATACTATGCCACAAGGCGGTGCTGTCTGCCGATTGATAGTCGGTGCTGGGCGCGGAGCGGCTGATGATGACCAGATCGAAGGTGTTCAGGTAATCCACATCGGGAAAACTACTGGTCACGTAGCGAGTCACCGTATGACCGGCGGATTCCAAAAGCTGCGTGTACCCAACGTCGGGCGCTTCGGTAAATCCTGCGCTCGCGGCGCCACCGGCGGGCTCGTCGTCCGCGGGATGAAAACTCACCCAGACGATATTCGCCCCCTCCGGGACGACCGGGGGCACGAACCGCGTGGTGAATTCGAAGGTCGCGGTGCGTGGACGCGCTTCGCTATCGGTGTAAGACACGCCTACCGTGTAAGTGGTGTCGCCTTGAAACCCTGACGCGGGCGCGTACTGGACCGTGGTTTGTCCGCCGGTCTTGTTGACCTGCGCCGCGACCGTCTGGCCGTCGAGCGAGAGCTGCACCGTTTCCTGCTGAACTTCGGCTCCCCCATCCTGCAGAACGACCGTGACCGTGGCGTCGGTCGGAACGCTGCCCTGCCCGGGGGCGGGATCGGCCGAAGCGATATAGGGACGTGCCGGAACGCTCAGTTGTCGCCAGGCGCGGACGGCCTCGGGGTGGTTCGAGTCGTTGATCAGGACTTTCTCGTCCGTCAGCGGATCCACCAAGAACCATTCGAGATTTGCGCCGCCGTCGCCCTGGTAATAGAGCAGCCGGAACGGATAGACCCCGGCTTGGCTCACGTCGAATTGGAACAGGGTATCGGCCGAGCCGCGCCCGCCGTCGAAGCGCCCCAAGCTCACCCTCAGGAGGTCTTGGGTATCCACTCCGGAATAAACGACGAATCCGTCGTCGCTATTGACCCCCATGACATACCGTCCGGGCGTCAACTCGAGGTAGGCCACGACCTCGGCCGCGATGTTGAAGTTATGGTTGATGCCGGGGATCAACTCATCGGGGAACGTGGGCGCCTGGAAGTTACCCTGCTCCAGCCCCAGTCCGTCGGCCTCCACACTCCAGTTGATGATCGGCTGGTTGTAAGAGCCATCCGGATTGTCGGTGCTGGGCGTGGCCCAATTGGGAAACGGCTCGCCCGTATCCGGATCGATCAGCGTTCCGGCCAGTTGACCTTCGGCTCGTTCGGCCGTGTTCGCCAAGGTCGGCGGCGCTTCATATCCCTGGACAATTCGGGCGCGCATTCCCGCAGCGGTGGCGACTCCCGAATCAGCCGGATAGGCGAACGAGGGGGGCAAACCGAAGGCCGGCAAGGTGTCGAAACTCAGTGGGACCACACTCTCCTGTCCGTCGGCATCGCGCACGGTGAGGGTGCCGGTGTACTCGAGATTGGCGACCAACCCGAGATAAGAGGCCGTGCGATCCTGAGGTGTTCCCGCGACGACCAGGGAGGCCGACACGTCCGTGCCATTGAGCACCAGCGTGATATTGCCCTCGGGAATTCCCCCGGCGCTCCCGCTGGTGGCGCGAAAGCTGATACCGCGCGGTGCATAGTACTGGGTGGTGCCCGACGCGGGACGCAATTGACTGATCAACGGGGGCGGTTCGGTCACCTCGACCCCCGCCAGGTAGCTGACCGCGTTGAGGAACAAGCGCACGCCGTCCGCTTCCAGGTCGAAGATGCCGGAACCCTCAGCGGTCAGCCCGTCGTTCTCTCGGCTTCCGGTGAGAAACACCAAGCGTTTGCCCGCGGCCACGCTCCCCGCGATATCGTACATCAACGTCCCGGCCGGATACTCTCCAATGACCATCGACCCAAAGGTGGGATCCGTGTCCGTCGCGACCGTGGCCAACAGGGTCGCCCCATCCACGGGCAGATCGGTGTTGATCGAAATCCCCCGCTGCAAGGTGCCGTTGTGGGTCACCAAGTCGGCATAGAGGTTGACCATGGTCCCGCTTCCGTCGAGCGACACGCCGGTAAAGATCGGGTGCGACGGCTCCAGGACCGTCAGGTGGATAGGCCCCCCGGCGTCCGGCAGCGCGTCACCCGTCACGTATCCCAGCCGATTGGCCCGCAGGATATAGCCGCCCAGTTGAAGGGTCGGGGCCGTAATGCTGTGCCAGAGCGCCGTGCTTTCTTCGGTCTGATAGTTCCCGCTCGGTACGGAACGGCTGATGATGACCAGATCGAACGAGTTCAGGAAGGTCACGTCCGGGGTGGCCGTCGTGACATAACGCGTCACGGTATGGCCGGCCGCCGCCAGAAGCTGAGTGTACTCCACATCGGGCGCCTGGGTAAAACCCGCTCCGGCCGCCGCACTCGAAGGGGTGTTATCCGCCGAATGGAAACTGACCCAGACGATGTTGGCACCGGCGGCGTGGACGCGATCCGGCATGCCGGTCGCCACGAACAAGGCGAGACCACAGAAGGCCGCCTGGAGAGGTTGAATCGTTCTCATAGGAAGGCGAGTTGCGTTGCTCTTTTCTCTGCGAGGAATGTCCAGAGGCTACCGGACGATCCAGTCCTTAGGCAAGAAACAATTCCACGGGCCGATGAGGGCGGGCGCATCTTGACACTGTCCTTAACGGAAACGCGCTGAGGAAGGGGACAGGGAAGCTCCAAAAGCCAAGCTCCAAGCTCCAAAGAAGCTCCAAAGACCCAAGCTCCCCACACCTGGAGTCCAGAAGACCTCATGCTCGCCTAGATAAGCAGACAGCCTGGCTATGAGCGTTGATAACGAAGCCCAGTGGTCGGCCCGGTGTTCCGGAGAACGGAAAGCACCGGTCCCCGCGGGACAGGTTGAGGGTCGGAAGGATCGAAACCGGGCGCCGGACACGGAAGGCGCGGAAGGACGATCGGTGACCGGGCTGATCCAAGTTGGTCCCGGCCTGGTGTTGACGTGCGTCCTTATTTTCTGCGACGGCCCGGAAGATCGCCTTAGCTAAGCCGTTACCGACGACGACAAGGGACTGAGTTGGAGCGATTCGATCGTCTCCCGCAGGAGGGCGGCACTGCGGCGCAAGCCTTCCTGCTCTTCGGCATCGAGCGACAACGGAATGGTCCCCAGCACGCCCTGGCCGCCCACCAAATGAGGCAGAGCCAGGGTGACGTCTTCGCAATCCGGTACGTTCGTAATGGACGCGCAGATCGTTAGAATCGCCCGCTGGTCATGCAACAGGACGTCCAGGATACGGGCCACGGCGCTGCCAATGCCATAGTATGTGGCACCCTTGCCGGCGATGATCTGGTAGGCCGCGTGGCGCACATTGTCGTCGATTTGTTGCCGCTGCTCCGCGGTGAGCGGAGGGCCGTGGACGCGGGCAAATTCCCCGAGGCTGAGACCGGCGATGGAGGCCTGCGACCAGACCAGCACTTCCGAATCGCCGTGTTCCCCGATGACGTAGGCATGGACGTGATGCGGGTCCACGCCAAAGTGTCGGCCGAGCAGCGCGCGAAACCGCGCTGAATCGAGCGTGGTGCCGGATCCGATGACCCGGGTCGGCGGAACGCCAAACGGGACCGCAAAGTGCGCGGCCAGATGCGTCATGATATCCACGGGGTTAGTCACCACGAGCAGCACCGCTTCGGGCGCATGGCGGAGGACCGAAGGCACGATTTGTCGGAAGACTTCGGCGTTCCGCTGCAACAGGTGCAGGCGGGTCTCGCCCGGTTTCTGCGCCACCCCCCCGGCGATCACCACCACCTTCGCTCCGGCCAGGTCCGGGTAGTCGCCGGCGTGGACCGTCAGCGGATGCGCAAAGGGGACCGCATGATAGATATCGTTGGCCTCCGCTTCCGCGCGGGCCCGATTCAGGTCCACCAAGATGATTTCCCGTCCGACCCCGCTCATGACCAACGCGTAAGCGGAGGCGGAACCGACCATCCCGCAGCCAACAATTCCGATCTTCATAGATTGATAATCTCCAGACGATGGTTGCTCTCCAGATCCTTCTCGGTCGGCCGCTGAGTGAGAAGGGCGAATTCACCCGTGAGCTGATGATCCTGGACCCACGCTTTCACGTACGCATTCCAGGACAGTGGCGGCTCCGGCTCAGGCACGGGCACGACGCCATAGGAGAAAATCAAATTCTGACGCGTCCTGGCCTCCGCGCTGATGGCGGCGATCCACACCGGCAGACGGAACGCGGCGAGCCGGCGGACGGATTTTCCGCTCTCGGTACGCACAAAAATAGCGGCGGGTTTCAGGTAATCGAGGCTCGCTTCGACGCTGACCGAGATGAGGTGCAGCGGCAGAATCCGGCCGGTGAGGTCACTCCCCGCGAAGAGTTCCTTGACCGCCACGCTCCGCCGGGTGGGTTCCACCGCCGCGGCGATCTGCGCCAGCATGGTGACCGCTTCGACCGGAAAGGCGCCGGTGGCCGACTCGCCGGAAAGCATCACGGCATCGGTGCCGTCGAGAATGGCATTCGATACGTCGGTGGCTTCGGCCCGGGTCGGCAGACGATAGGTCGTCATGGACTCCAGCATCTGGGTCGCGGTGATGACCGGTTTGGCCCGGCGGTTCGCCCGGCGCATGATGTCTTTTTGGATAACGGCAATTCGTTCGATCGGAACCTCCACGCCCAGGTCACCGCGGGCGATCATCACGCCGTCCGCGGCGTCGAGAATCTCGTCCAGCCGTTCCAACGCCCGGACCCGCTCGATTTTCGCGATGAGAAAGGGCTCGTGCTTCAGTTCGCGCGCGGCTTTCCGCACGGCGTGGAGATCCGCCGCGCTCTCGACAAAGGACTGGCTGATGGCATCCACACCTTGCCCCAGGGCGAATTCGAGACATTCGCGATCGCGCTCGGTGAACGCGCTGATCCCGAGGTCGATGCCCGGCAGATTCAGTCCTTTGCGCGAGCGCAATTCACCGCCCACCTTGACCCGACACACCACCTCATTGCCGCGAACTTCCGTGACCTCGAGCTGGATGTAACCGTCATTGAGCGAAAGCGTATCACCGCGTTTCACCACCTGGGGCAGGTCGCGAAAATTGACGGACACGCAGTTCGATCCACCCAGGATTTCCTCGGTCGTCAAGGTAAACGGGTCACCCGCTTTCAGCTCGATCTTCTCCGCGTCCAGCTCCCCGATGCGCATCTTCGGACCGGGCAGATCCGCGAGGATGGCCACCGGCCGATCCGCCGCCTTCGCCGCGGCGCGGATGGTCGTTATATACTGACCATGGGTGGCGAAGTCGCCGTGGGAGAAATTGATCCGCGCGACATTCAGTCCGGCGCGGATCATTTGTTCGAGCACTGGCGGCGAACTCGAGGCGGGACCGATGGTCGCGACGATCTTGGTTTTGTGAAGCGGGAGGGTCATCTCACACGGTGGCTAACGGTGACAGTGGTACTCGTCCCGTCGATACTTCTTCTCTGCCAAGGCGGCCGCGCGTTCGGCCACTCCGTTCATCTCGGGCTCGAGCTGCCAGTTCCATTCGGCCCGAACGTCTCGCAGGGCCCTTTCCCACGCCTCCCGGTCGGGACCTAGGCCCGGTGGCTGAATGCTACCCTGAATCAACAAGCCCAGCCGATTCCGACGCTGGGCGGCCCCGGCGATTTTGCGCCCGCGAGCCAACAGATCGTTCCGTTCGGCTCCTACGAAGCATTGGCCCGGTCCGGCGGGATCGGCGGCGGGAGCGAGTTCGGTGACCAATCCGCACGCTCGGAATGCAGCCCGCAGCCATTCATGAATCCGCTGGTAACTTTCGGGAGCCCGCATCGCCCACCACGGATGCCGAGGCGGAATCACCACGCTGTAAGTCCAGTCGGCGTCGTGCGGCACCAGGCCGCCTCCGGTGGGACGCCGGAGGAGCGGCCGCAAGGGGGTTAGGGACGCGACTTCGTGAAAGCGTTGAAAGTAGCCGAAAGTGGCGGCGGGAAGGGTCCAGGCGTAGGTGCGGAACAAGGGCCGACCCCATGGCTCGGCGTTTTCCAGCAGGGCTTCGTCCCAGGCCATGTTGAGGGCGGGATCGAGGGCGCCGGAAACCAGGAAGGACCAGGATTCGCTCACCGACGGAGGATGGGAGGGGGATTTGCGATTTGCGATTGGGGATTTGCGATTGGGGACAGGGGCGAAAGCTCCAAGTTCCAAATCCCAAGCTCCAAAGAAGCTCCAAGGACCAACGTCCAAACGCTTCGTCAGGTCCCAGATTGATGAGGCAGCTCCATGGGCAGGGACAACTGAATTGCTGTGCCCCAACGCCTGCTTCGCCGCAGTCCGGACGGGACCCGGGAGCTTGAGTCTTCTTTGGAGCTTGGGATTTGGAACTTGGAGCTTCCCCCCCGGGGTTTGTCTTGCGGGCGAGCCGCCCGCGCTCCTGCCGGTAAGGACAGGGTCAAGAGGCGCCCACCGGCCCGGCGCGGCAAAGCCGGGATTGCACCAGACCGGGGGACATGCGACGAATCGGGACCTTTCTATGCTGCGTTCGCTTCTGTGTCTGGCCGCGCTCTTGTCGGGCTTGTCGGGCTGTTCGCCTCGGGAGACTCCGCCCGAGATTCGCTGGCGGTTTCTGGGCGGTCAGTTCCTGAAGAGCCAAACCAATGCTCCGGTCTTGCGGGAGGTCCTGAATCTGCCGGAGGCCGGGCCATTGGCCGAGCCGCTGGCCGAGCTGCTCGCGCGGGGTTGGTGGCGGCTGGCGACGGACAACGCCGAGCCCAACGCCGAGGCCCTGGCGAGCGGTGTGGCCTTGATGGCCGATCTGCTCCAACAGCAGTCCACCGGCGAGGTGATGGCGGGACCGGACGGACGCGAGTTTGCCCTGGCGGT
>CAYYSX010000013.1:0-47442 GCA_964474315.1 uncultured Verrucomicrobiota bacterium
CTCCGCCGCCTAAAGGCGGTACTCCGAACTTTCCGCGGGTCGCCCATCCTGCGGTCTTCTCAGTACACCCTCGTTCCCGCTTCCGAATTCCGCGTTTCGACTTCTTTGACGTTTTCCCGCGTTATCCGCACCCTGACGGCATGCTTCCCCGGATCAGTCCCTGGCTCCTGGCCAGCACGCTCGTTATGTCCAACGTGGTCTCCGCCGCCGATACGATTCCAATCAACGAGGACGAATCCAAAGTCCCGCCCTACACGCTTCCCGATCCGCTGCTGAGCGCGGCCGGGAAGAAAATCGACAGCACTGAGGCTTGGCTGACGATCCGGCGCCCGGAGATGCTCGAACTCTTTCGCGCCCACGTGTACGGCCGCAGTCCCGAGACTGGTCCGCGTGCGTCGCCGGTGGTGGTCTCGACCCAGACGGGCGCTCTGGGAGGGAAGGCCAATCGCAAACTCGTCCGGATTCCGCTCACCGCCGATCCCCAGGGTCCCGCGATGGATCTCCTGCTGTACCTATCGCCGCAAGCCTCTGGACCCGTTCCCACCTTTCTCGGCCTGAACTTTGGCGGCAATCACACTATCGCCTCCGATCCAGGCATCCCCATAACGACCCGTTGGGTTCCCAATAGTCCCAAGACCGGTGTCACCAATCATACGGCCGGGGAAGCGTCCCGCGGTTCGGATGCCGCCGCCTGGCCGGTGGAACGGATCCTCGAACGCGGTTATGCGTTGGCCACCGTGTATTACGGCGATCTCGAGCCGGACCATCCGAATGGTTGGAAGGACGGAATCCGCGGAGCGCTGGCCCGGGGCGGTACGAACCACGTGTTTGCCCCCGACGAATGGGGGGCCATCGGCGCCTGGGCCTGGGGATTGAGCCGGGTGATGGATTATCTGGAGACGGATGCGGCCATCGATGGGAAGCAAGTGGCGGTCATCGGCCATTCGCGCCTGGGCAAGACCGCGCTCTGGGCCGGCGCGCAGGATCCACGGTTCGCGGTGGTGATTTCCAACCAATCGGGCGAAGGCGGCGCGGCCCTGGCCCGGCGGTGGTTTGGCGAAACCGTCTGGCGCATCAATACGAGTTTCCCGCACTGGTTTTGCGGCCGGTTCAAGGAGTACAACCAGAACGTAACCGCCCTGCCGGTGGATCAACATGAACTGATCGCGCTCAGCGCACCGCGGCCAGTGTATGTGGGCAGCGCCGAGGAAGACCGGTGGGCGGACCCACGGGGCGAATTCCTGAGCGCCAAAAACGCCGAACCGGTGTACGCGCTCTTGGGCCAGCCGGGTCTGGGCGTTGCCGATCAGCCGCCGGTGAACACACCCGTCGGTGGGACGCTTGGCTACCATATCCGCAGCGGAACCCATGCCCTGATCGCTTACGATTGGGAGCAATATCTCAACTTCGCCGACCGGCACCTGAAGGCGTCCACGAAGTGACGGCTCCGGCGCCGTCAGGAGTCCGACTTCACCCGATCACCGGCTCCATTCCGAACTGCATCTCCGCCAGCCGCCGGTAACGGCCTTCGTCGTAGGCCATCAGTTCTTCGTGAGTGCCCGCTTCGACCACCCGGCCTTCGCCAATCACATAGATCCGGTGGGCCCGCCGGATCGTCGATAGCCGGTGGGCGATGATGAAGGCGGTACGCCCCTCCAGGAGCACCGCCAGCGCCTGTTGAATCAGCCGTTCACTCTCCGAATCCAGCGCGCTGGTGGCTTCGTCGAGAATCAGGATCGCGGGATCTCTCAGGAGTGCCCGGGCGATGGCGACCCGCTGCCGCTGACCTCCCGAAAGCTGGATGCCGCGGTCACCGACGGGTGTTTGATATCCTTGCGGCAACCGCTCGATGAATTCGTGACAAAGCGCCTGCCGGGATGCGGCCAGCACCTCCGCCGTGGTCGCCTCCGGTTTTCCATAGCGAATGTTTTCCTCGATCGTTCCACCGAAGAGCAACACCTCCTGCGGCACGATGGCGAAGTTGCTGCGCAGCTCCGTCAACGACCGGCGATCCGCCGGACGGCCGTCCAGCAGAATCTGACCGCTCGTCGGCTCATAGAAGCGCAGAAGCAGGGAGACGATGGTGGATTTACCGGCGCCGCTGGGGCCGACCAAGGCGATTTTTTCGCCCGCCCGTGCCAGTAAATCGAGGTCTCGCAACACCTCCGCCTCGGGCCGCGACGGGTAATGGAAGCTGACCCGGTCAAACTGGACCTCCCCGCGCAGCCGCGGAGTCGTCCCTGACTTCGCCGGTACCAAGGCGTCAATCTCCGCTGGTTCATCCAGAAGTTCCCGGACCCGTTCGGTGGCTCCGAGGGTTTTCTGGACCTGCGAATAGACGTCAGCGAATGACGCCACCGAGCCGCCGACAAACGTGGTGTACAAGATGAAGCGGGTCAGTTCTCCAAAGGTCAGCTCGCCCGCCTGCATCAGCCGCGCGCCATACCAAAACACCAGCACCACGGAACCGAAGACGCCGAAGATGATGAACGAAACGAGCGAGGCGCGCAGTCGGGCAGTTCGGAGAATCACCCGCAGGAAGGAATCGAGGTGCGTGGCATAGCGTCGCAGTTCGAACCGTTCGTTTCCAAAGGCTTTTACATTGGCAATGCCTTGCAGGCATTCCTCGACCACGGTGCTTCCCTCTGCCAGCCGATCCTGGGCTTCGCGCGAATATCCCCGGATGCGCCGGCCGATCAACACCGCGGCTAGAATCAGCACGGGAAACGTGGAGATCATCACTGCGCTCAGGCGCCACGAGGTAAAGGCGATCAACACCACGCCACCGCTCAGGAGGGTGGCTTGCCGCAGGAACTGGGGAATGGTCGAAGTCAAGGTTTCCTGAATTACGGTCAGGTCGGCGGTGAGGCGGCTGGCCAGCTCGCCCACCCGCCGACGGCCAAAGAAGGCCATGGGCAGGCCGATCAACCGACCGAAGGTTTCGCGCCGCAGATCGACCAAGGCCCGTTCCCCGCATTGGTTGAACCAGTACGAAGAGAAGAACGAGAAGAAGGCCTGCAGCGCCAGGGAAGCGAGCAGGACCAGCGCTACCTGGTTGATGTTGCCTGACCAGGCGGTGGCGGTGGCGGACAGGGGCTTCAGCGCACCGTCGAGGAGCAAGCCGGTGAGGTAGGGAAACGACAGACCGAGGGAAGTCGAAGTGAGCAGCGCCAGCATGGCGCCCAGGAAACGGACCCGATACGGCAGCAGGTAGCGGAAGATGCGGGCGGCACGACGCAGCGATTCGGGCTCGATTCGGCGCCGAGGCTCGACGGCCGCGGCAGGCGAAGGCGGAGAAACGGACTCGGGAGGGACGGAATGATCCGGCGGCACGCGCGAGTTTAGCATCCCTTCCGACGAGGCAAGGCCGGATTCCGGGGCGGTCAGGAGCGCGGACGGCTCGTCCGCTCGATTACCCCAGGAATCGAGGCGGCCGGGAACGTTCGGACGGTGAGCCCGGTGACAGTGAAGCACCCGGAAAGGTGCGGTCCTCCGTTCTCCGTTCTCGGTCCTCTCTCCCCGGCTCCACCACCTTGCCCAAAACGGAGAGGCGCCCGACCGCCGGGAATCTGGTTCTTCAGCCAGTATTGTCCCGCTGGAAGCGGTCCAGATTGCGCGCCCGGCTCACCGCGGTGTCGTAGCTGATGAGACAGCGCGAATAGAGGTCGTGCAGGCAGTTATCCATCAGCACCTGTCCTTCGCGGGCACTGGTCTGCATGATGTTGGTCAACTGGTGCAGTTGATTGTCGCGGACGATGGCGCGGACGGCGTTGGTGGCGACGAGGAGTTCGTAGGCCAGAATCCGCCGGCTTCGGTCCAGGCTGGGCAACAGCTCCTGGGCGATGATGCCCTGGAGGGAATTGGCGAGCTGAAGGATCACCTGTTTCTGGGCGTTGCCCTCGAACACCCCGATCATGCGCTCCATGGCGTGGCCCACGCTGGGAGCATGAAGAGTGGCCAGCACCAAGTGGCCCGTCTCCGCTGCAGTGAGCGCCGTGGCAATGGCTTCGTGGTCGCGCATTTCTCCCACGCAAATGACATCGGGATCCTGCCGGAGAGCATGGATCAAGGCGCGATTGAAGGAGCGGACATCGGTCAGAACCTCCTGCTGCACCACGATCGCCCGCTGGTTGGCATGCACGAACTCGATGGGATCCTCGATGGTCAGAATTTTGCAGCGCCGCTCGCGATTGATCAGGTCGATCATGTAGTTGAGCGTGGTGGTCTTGCCGGCGCCGGTCGGTCCGGTCACCAGGAACAGGCCGTTGGGTTTGCGGGCAAACTCATCGATACGGGCGGGCAGGCAGAGTTCTTCGCGGGTGGGGATGCGCTCTCCGCAGAAGCGGCAGCTCAGTTCCGTGACGCCGTTGCGCTTGTAGCAGGTGACCCGGATGCGGCCGGCTACTTCATGGCGAAAGGAAACGCAGAGTTCCCAGTCGTGCTCGAGTTTCCGGCGTTGCAGTTCGTTCAACAGCGACTCGGCCAGGGCATGGCACTCGCCGCCAGTCAGGGCATCGGCATCGGCCAGGATGATCTCGCCGGTGATGCGAAAGGCCGGAGGAACGTCGGCCACCAAATGCAGGTCCGAGGCTCCTGATTCATGGGCCTGGACCAGGAGCCGGTCGAGATAGGGATGAAGCTGAGGGAGGGGTGAAGCCGGGGATTCCGCCGGATCGCTCAGGTCGGGAATAATGCCAAATCGGTTCATGGAATCGGGGGAAACGATTCAGGGCCGGAAGAGGTCGCGAAGCTTGCCGAAGCACGTCCGCAAGGCGCCGCGCTGGTCCAGCTTGACCAGCCGTCGCGAGGCTTCGATCGAGCTGGGTTCCAATTGAATGGCCTGTTGCCAGGAGCGCCGGGCACTTTCGGGCAAGCCGAGCGCCCGTTGGCAGTCGCCGACCAAAAGCCAGTTGACGAACCGGGCGGCATCCTGTTCGGCCGCCGTCTGCGCCAGTTTCAAGGCGGCGGCGAACTGTCCGTAGTAATACCGGATGCGGGCCGCCAACCACGCCACTAGCCAGTGGCCGGCGGCCAGTGAGCAGGCCCGTTCGAAGCAGAAATCGGCTCGCTTCTCCCGGCGGGCCAACAGCACGTCGCCGCGGGCCAGCCAGACGTAGGGCGTGTCACCCCGTTCTTCGAGGCTGGCGTCGGAGAAGGCCAGGGCGGTGTCGAGATCGCCGAGTCGGCCCAGCGCCACCGCTTTGGCGGCCAGGAGCTCCGGGGCGGAAGGGAACCGCTCGAGCGCCTTGTCCGCCCAGATTTTGGCTTCGCGATATTCGCCCAATTCGATCAAAGCGCGCACCTGGCCGGTCCAGGCGGCGACCCGGTCGGGGTCATATTCCAAAACCCGGGCGAAGAATCGGAGCGCCGACTCGAACTCGGCTCGAGCAAACGCATTCTCCGCCTCGGCAATCCAATGGCTGCCGTCGTGCTCCGCCCGCGTCTCGGATCGGGTGGTCCGGGATTCCCCTTCAAACTCAAGGTTACCGAAGCGGCTCATGGAATCGTCTGGCGCCGGAAGAACCAAGATGGAAGGCACGGCTTGCCAGGTTTCACTCCGGCACACTGGCGAGTGACAAGTAAGCGTGGTCCACGTGAGCCTGGTCAATGCGGATGATGCGTTCGTTCAGAACCGGCCAGGTGAACCAGGTCTTCGGTTCCACGGTCAGCCCGCCGGACAGCGGCATCTGGGGCGCCCGCGGCTGAGCCCGACCATTCACCCGCACCTCTTGCTCGCCGAACTCGATCCGATCTCCTGGCGATCCAAGCCAGCGGCGGACGAGTCGTCCGCGCTCCAGTGCATTAGCATCCGTGTCGCTGCTGGCCGTGAATCTCGACGTCCTCCTCCGGTTCATAGTAGCCGCTGGTGGGCCGCAGCTCGCGGGTTTCTCCGACCATCTGTTCGACCATCCGGATCGCTGCGACACCCCCCTTCCCCCGGGAAGCCGTCCACGTGGATCGCGACTTCGCCCGAGGGGTCGATGATGATTTCATATTCACGCAGTTTCATGGGATCACGGGGCGTAGTAAGGCGGGGTGGTGAGCGTGGCCTTGGAAATCGCGGCGGCCGCCGGCTGGCCGGGATATAGCACGAGGACGACTTGCGGGCCGGGAGAACGGCTGGCGAACGGATGGTAGGCCACCGCTTTCGACCGCAAAAACCGTTCGCACTTCGAACTGACGGGACAACGCCGCAGCAAGTCATCCAAGGTCAGTGTGGGAAACTCCGGATGCGCCGAAACATACTGGGACAATTTGAGCCGCAACTCGTCCACATGGACCCAATTGTCCGACTCGCCGGCAAAGGACTTGACCCTCTGGTAGGCTCTTCCCACTGCGCCCAACAGCAGCGAGGCGAGAACGGCGATGATGGCCATCACGCACAGCAGCTCGATCAGTGAGAACGCCTGTCGTGGTCGGCCCTTCCCCGGCCAAGTTTGCCCCCAGGATAGGATGGTACCGGGCGGGTTCATTACGCGGGAAGGTCGGGCCTTGCGGGTTCAGTTCTGCCAGTGACGGACGGTCAGCCGAATCGCCTGATTATCGTCCACCACGGTAAAATCCAATTGAACGGCCGCCGCGACGACGGTGGCGCTCAGGGCGGGCCAGGCAGCGACGACCACGGGGGTGAGAACGGCGACAGCACTCATTTTCGTTTTATCGGTTGCTGTAGTTTGGACCGGGCCGCCCAACAGTCGTTTTGCTCGAGTTTGGGCCAGCGATGAATGGGTCCTAATTAGACCGGACCGGAAACAAGGTATCACGGAGAAGAGGTCGGTAGGAGTGGTTCGCGGTCCATCCCCCGATCAAAAATTGTCCTTGACCTTTGGGGCGTCGATTCACGAGCGTTTCCAGCGTACCACTCGTCGGATTTGGCCAGAGGCTCGTTCTGGCAAGAACTGCATACCTGTATCCAGGTGTGGTGTGCCCTTGTGCCGTCAGGCTGGTGGACAGCCTGCATTTTTTGCTGCCATGAAAAGCAACTCCCAAACTTCCCGATCTTCCCTACTCTGGAACTTCCCGGCGGTACTCGCTGCCGCCTTGTGGCTCGCTGTTGCGACTGGTCCCGACGCGGGCGCGACGGTCATCATTCAAGGTTCGGGCGCGTCCCATCTGGCCTTCGAAGCAGAAGCCAACCCGACGCTGATCAACGGCACGCCGACATTTTGGGCGGCGAAGGCCGAGGCCACTGCCAGCGGTGGGCAAGCCCTGATAGCCGACGGCCCCAACTCCACCGGGGATAGTCCGCATTCCTTCGCCCAGTACTCGATCCGCTTCGCCACGGCCGGCACCTATTATGTTTATTATCGCTGGCGGGCCGACGAGAGCCGCACGGGCGGGGATGTGTTCACGGCCAATTCCACTTGGTTTGGGGCTACTTGGGGCGCCTATTCCACTCCGGCGGAACAGGAGAATTTCTACACTTCCAGCTCCAATGACACTCAGGCGCCGGCCAACAACGCCTGGGCCTGGCGTCGGGAGGCCGACGACCGAATCTATGAGGTGGGCGCCGCCGAGGTAGGCAGCGTGGTCGTCTTCACGATGGGCACGCGCGAGGCGGGGATGATTTTCGATCGCTTCATTTTCTCTACGGTGCCCGATCTCACCGCGGCCCAGCTCGATGCGTTGGTCAATTCGGAGACGGACATCGTCATTCAGGATGCCGGTGCGAACTTTGCTGCTTTCGAGGCCGACGGTGCCAAGGCCGAGCTGATCAACGGTACGCCGACGTTTTGGGCGGCGAAGGCCGAGGCTAATGCCAGCGGCGGACAGGCCCTGGTGGCCGACGGCCCCAACTCCACCGGGGACAGCCCGCATTCCTTCGCCCAGTACTCGATCCGCTTCGCCACGGCCGGCACCTATTATGTTTATTATCGCTGGCGGGCCGACGAGAGCCGCACGGGCGGGGATGTGTTCACGGCCAATTCCACTTGGTTTGGGGCCACTTGGGGCGCCTATTCCACTCCGGCGGAACAGGAGAATTTCTACACCTCCAGCTCCAATGACACCCAGGCGCCGGCCAACAATGCCTGGGCCTGGCGCCGGGAGGGTGAGGACCGAATCTATGAAGTGGGCGCCACCGAGGTGGGCAGCGTGGTCGTCTTCACGATGGGCACGCGGGAGGCGGGCATGATTTTTGACCGCTTCGTCTTCTCCACGGTCCCCGACCTCACTGCGGCCCAGCTCGACGCGCTGCCCAACTCCGGGTCGGCAGCTCCTGCCCCGGAAATTGGTACGGCGACCGGCTCGGCCGCCCTCAACCAGGTAACGGTGGTTTTCACCCGGCCGCTGAATACCGCGACGGTCTCGGCCAACAGCTTCAACGCCAGTGGCAGTCTCACCGTATCGGCGGCCACCGTGGACACTGCCGATCCGCGGATCGTCCGTCTCACGACTTCCGCGCAGACGGAAGGTACGGCCTACACTCTCACGGTGAACGGGATCACTGACACCAGCGGCACCCCCATCCAACCGGATTCTACGGTCACCTTTACGGCTTGGCTCCGTGTCGCTGGTTGGATCACTAAGGAAATCTATTTCGGCATTACGGGTGGCCTGATTGACGACCTCTATAATGCGCCGCAGTTCCCCGACCAGCCGGATCGGGTGGAGTATGTGCGGGGCTTCGAGTTGGATCGCGACCCCCTCACTGATAATTATGGCGCCCGGCTCAGCGCCTTTTTTCATCCGACGGCGGGCGGCACTTACGACTTCTTCGTCGCCAACGACGACGAGGCGGAGTTGCTCCTCAGCAGTGATACATCCGAGGCCAATCTCGTTTCGCTGGGGGTGTTCTTTCTTTCGCCCCGCGAGTTCGAAGAACCCCTGGCGTTCTCGGGAAATCTCGCGGCCGGCCAGAGTTATTTGCTCCGCGGTCTGTTGAAACAGGGCGCCGCCGACGTGTATCTGCGTGTGGGAGCCCGCCGCAATGGCGAGACGACGATTCCGCCGGTGCTGGCTGGCGATCTCATTTCCACGTGGGTGAATCCCGACCTTGGCCGGGTCACCATTGCCCAGCAACCGGCCAATGCTACGGCCGCCGCTGGCCAGCGCGGCCGCTTCGCGGTCGCGGTCGAGGGCTCTGGCCAGCCGCTCTACTATCAATGGCAGGTGGACGGCGTGGACATCCCCAATGCGATTCGTCCGGTCTATGTTACTCCCGTGCTGGCGGCCGCCGATGGCGGAAAGAAGTACCGTTGTCGTATTAGTGCCGCGGGTGTGGACACGCTGAGCGACGAAGTCACCCTCACCGTTTCCGGCAGCGCTCCCTCGTCCCAACAGCCGTACATCGGCGTCAACTTCGTCGGGGGTGGCAACTCTCTGCCTGGCCCGCTCCTACCACAGGACGTGGCCGGAGTCGTGCCGCAGGAAAACTGGAACAACCTCACTGAATTCACCTTCGACTTCGTACCCCTGGACGATGCCACCGGTGCGGCCACACCCGTCACTCTCACAGTCGATTTCCTCACTGAGACCTTTTATAGCGGTACGATTGTCACTGGGGACGCCGACGGGATTCTGATGCAGGGGCTGGTGACGGCCGGCGCGTCGATTGATCCGGTTTACTTCGTCTTCGGCAACGTGCCGGCTGGCCAGTATCAGGTGCTTATTTACAGCCTGGGCTTTAACTTCAGTCCGGCCTACGAACAGGACTACACACTGACCGCCGGCAGTACCCACACTCCCATCACTGGCCGCGCGGAAATTGGCCTCAACTGGAATGCCAATCCGGCCTATCGTCGCATTACCAGCACGGATCCGAACAACCGCGCCACCGGCAACTATGTGCAGTTCGACAATGTTTCACCGGCGGCTGATGGCTCCCTGACCCTTACCGTCACGTGGGTGGGCGAGGGAGGGAATACGCACGAGCCGGCCATCAATGCGCTGCAACTCGTGCGCGTGGTCGAAGTCACGGAACCGCCGGTGCTGGGTGCGCCCAGCGTCCAAGGCGAGAACCTTCTCCTGAACTGGACAGGCGGGAATCCGCCCTTCGCAGTCGAACGTCGCGATACCCTCACCGGCGTGTCCACCGTGGTCACCACCACCAGCGAACGCACCGCCAGCGTCCCGCTAACCGGTACCGCCGGCTTCATCCAGGTCCGCGGCAGCGAGTGAGCACTTACCGGAACTGCAGACCTCTGGATCTTGGAGCTTTTCCTGGAGTGGTCCGGCGGGCGAGCCGCCCGCTCCTGCCGGTCAGCACAGATTCAAGAGGCGCCCATGCTTACCCTCGGACTGAGATTTCGGCTTGCCCCAAGGCCGGGGGCTTAGTACATCCTTTGGCGTGTTACGGTTTGTCCACCTTCGACTTTCGCCAAGCGTGCTGCGGCTTCGCAGCGCGGCGGTCGGGGTAGGTTGAACGCACACATCGCTTTCCGCCCCATCGCCGCATCCCGGCGGTGGGGCTTTTGCTTTTTCATCCCGGGTTGCTGACGTGAGGCCAACCTCATCGTAAACCGCACTGACATGTTAAAAAATCCTGCTGCGAAATATCGCCCGTTCCCACCCATCCACTTGCCCGATCGCCAATGGCCCAGCCGAGTGCTCACCCGTGCCCCGATCTGGTGCAGCGTGGATTTGCGCGACGGAAACCAGGCCCTGGCTGTCCCCATGAACGTGGCCCAGAAACTCGAGCTGTTTCAGACCTTGGTGAACTGCGGCTTCAAGGAGATCGAGGTCGGGTTTCCCTCCGCGTCCAACACCGAGTTCAACTTCAACCGCCGGCTGATCGAGGAACACCGCATTCCCGCCGACGTCACCATCCAGGTGCTGGTTCAAGCGCGCGAGGACCTGATTGAAAAGACCATCCAGTCCTTGATGGGCGCCCAGAACGCCATCATCCATCTCTACAACTCCACCTCGCCGGCCCAGCGCCGGGTCGTGTTCGGCAAGTCCAAGGAAGAAATCAAGGCCATCGCCGTGCAAGGTGCGCAGTGGATCCGCGAACGATTGCCGCGCCTGAAGGGCACGCGGGTCCGGCTCCAGTATTCGCCCGAGAGTTTCAGCGCCACCGAGGTGGAATTTGCCAAGGAGATCTCCGAGGCCGTCATGGAGGTCTGGCAGCCGACGCCGGAGAACCCCATGATTCTGAACTTGCCCGACACCGTCGAAGTCGCGATGCCCAACGTGTATGCCGACCAGATCGAGTGGATCGGCCGGAATATCCGTGACCGGCAGGCGTTGATCATCAGCCTGCACACCCACAACGACCGCAATACCGGGGTGGCGGCCACTGAGCTGGGGCTGCTCGCTGGAGCCGACCGGGTGGAAGGAACGTTGTTCGGAAACGGCGAACGCACCGGCAACCTGGATGTAGTGACGGTGGCGCTGAATCTGTACATGCAGGGCATCGATCCGCAGCTCGACTTCACCGACTTGAACGCGATCCAGGAGGTGTACGAACGCTGCACCGGAATGACCATTCCGCCGCGGCAGCCGTATGCCGGAGAGCTGGTGTTCACTGCCTTCAGCGGATCGCATCAGGATGCCATCAAGAAGGGATTGGCCGAATGGGCGGGAGGCGAACGGGCGCATTGGGACGTGCCGTATCTGACCATTGATCCGACCGACATCGGACGCGAATACCACGAGGTCATTCGGGTCAACAGCCAATCGGGCAAGGGGGGGGTGGCGTTCCTGTTGGAAAACAAGTTTGGCATCGAATTACCGAAGGGGTTGCAGCGTGAGTTCGGTCCCATCGCCAACGACTTGGTGGACGCGCTCGGTCGCGAAGTGGAAGCTGAAGAACTGAAGGCGATGTTCTGGAAGGAGTACGTCGAGCGCACCTCCCCTTGGGAGTTGATCCACTTTCATGCGGATGGAATCGAAGGGGTGTTCGACTGCCGGGCTTCGGTGCGACGGGATGGCCGTCAGATAGCGGTGACTGGACGGGGCAACGGCCCGATTTCCGCCTTTGTGAATGCCTTGGTGGACGCCGGGGCACCGGCGTTTAGCGTGGCCTACTACCGGGAACACGCCCTTGGTGCCGGGAGCGAAGCCAGCGCGATCTCTTACATCCAAATCACCACGACCGAGGGGAAGACCAAGTGGGGTGTCGGGGTGGATCCCAATTTCGAACTGGCGTCGATGAAGGCGGTGCTGAGTGCCTTGAACCGGCTCTGAGCGAAGGGGGAAGTGAGAAGTCGGAACGACGCACGAGGTCGATTCGATACGGTGAGTTGGACTTGGTCCTGCGATTCCCGTCGCAGGACCAAGTCCACTGCCCGCTTTGGAATCCCCGGCCGTCGATCACGGCAACGTGTCGAGGCGGTAGAAACTCACGTCGTCGGAAGTTGGCAACAGCAGGTTGGTGAAGCCCCGCCGGTCGCGGATGGTCCCGCCGAGCTGAACCCAGTTCACCAAATCCGTGGAGCCGAGGAGTCGGTACTCC
This sequence comes from uncultured Verrucomicrobiota bacterium, assembly GCA_964474315.1. Lineage (GTDB taxonomy): Bacteria > Verrucomicrobiota > Verrucomicrobiia > Limisphaerales > UBA9464 > UBA9464. The sequence goes on from CAYYSX010000013.1 coordinate 12,395, forward strand.
CCGCTGAGGATGGTGAAATAACGGAGCCGGATGGCGGAATCGACGGTGGTCTGACCGTCAACCGCCTCGGTCGGCGTCAACGGGTCGAATCCGGCCAGATATTCGATGCCGTCCTCAAGTTGGTCACCGTCGGTGTCCACATTCTCAGGGTCTGTCCCCAGCTCCGCTTCCAACGCGTCGTCAAGGCCATCGAGATCGGTATCGAGCGGCACCTTGAGAGTGACGAGGTGGTAGCCGCCGACGGATACCGATTCGATACGGGGATAGGCGGCAAAGGCGGCGTTCAACGATTCCGCGCCTTCCCCCCAGGCCACGATGGTGCCATCGGATTTGAGCGCGAGGCTTCGATTGTAGCCGGCGTCGATGAAGACGACGTCCGACAACGAGGGCGGGACCGAAATCTGGCCGTCCTCATTGTTGCCCCAAGCCACGACCCGACCATCCCTCAGCAGCGCCAGCGTATGCCCGTCACCAGCGGTCACTGCGGCCGCCGGAGGAAGATCGGTGGGAACATTGCACTGGCCGAAGCGATTTTCTCCCCAGCACACGACACTGCCGTCGGCCTGTACAGCCACGGAATGACTCCACCCCGCCGCGACGCCGATCACGTTGGCGAGGCTAGTGGGCACCGTGATCTGCCCTCGATTGTTGGCACCCCAGGCTTGAACCGACCCATCCTCCAGCAACGCCAAGCTATGATGCCCCCCCGCGGCAATCACCAGAACCGATTGCTCCCAAACGGGGGGCGAGCTTTGTCCATCGTCATCCCGCCCCCAGCCCACGACCGAACCGTCCTCCAACAAGGCCAGCGAATGGTGTCCTCCGGCGGAGAGCGCGATTACACCCCCCAAGTCCTCGGGAGGCGAACATTGCCCATTGGTATTCAGTCCCCAACCCCGTACCGTGCCGTCCTGCAGCAGCGCCAGCGTATGCCACGATCCCGCGGAAACCGACGCCACTCCGGTCAGGTCGCGAGGCATTTCGGCCTGGCCGACCTCGTTGTTGCCCCACACCCGGGTGGTTCCGAGGATGGGAAGCGGAGCCGGCTCGCCTTCGGGAAATGACTCGCGAAGAACGGCCAGGCGGTAGTCGATGACCCCAGGAGGAGGATCCAGCAGCAGGGTGGAGGTCCCTCGAAGAGCCTCGGGTTCACCGTAGTCTTCCCAATCCGTCGAATTGGTGGTCACCTGAAGTTGGTAGAGCGCTCCACCGACCGCGAAAAAGGTTAGCTCGATGGCTGGATGAACCGTCAGAGTGCCATCCGGCGCTTCAGTAGGGACGGTTGGATCAAATCGGTTTTCAAACTCCAGTCGGTCGGGAAGTCCGTCGCCATCGGTGTCGATCTGGGTCGGATCCGAACCCAACCGGAGTTCCAGGGCATCTTCAATCCCATCCCCGTCCGTGTCGGCCAGGAGCGGACTGGTAAGGACATTGGTCTCGAATGAATCGTCCAGCCCATCCGTGTCCGTGTCCAGACGGCCACTGAGGGCCAGGAGGTGAAGGTAACCGGCTGCCAGAGCCACGACGTTGGTCGCTTCTTCGGGCACGGGAACCAGGCCGACTTGAGTATCGGGCCAGACGACCATGGAGCCGTCGGGTTTGGTGGCGGCGGTGAAATTGTAGCCGGCGACCACGCGAGTGACGTTGCCGAGGTCCCCGGGAATCTGGGTCTGGTCGAACTGATTGTCCCCCCAGATCACCAGCGTGCCGTTACGGAGCACGGCCACGGTGTGGTGTCCGCCCGCGGCGATTCCTCCGGCCGGAAGGAGGTCGGCTGGCACCTCACACTGACCCTCCTCGTTGCTGCCCCAGCACTGGATCGTACCGTCGGCGGTCAGGGCGGCGGTGTGGAATCCGCCGGCGGAGATCGCTACCACGTTGTCCAACCCCTCCGGCAGGTTGCATTGCCCGAGCGAATTGTCCCCCCAAACGATCACGGTGCCGTCCGCCCGCAAAGCCACCCCATGGAAGTATCCGGCGGCCAAAGCGACAATGTTGGTCAGTTCCCCGGAGGGGGCCACTTGCGCGAAGGCGTTGGTTCCCCAGCACGTCACGGTGCCGTCGGCGCGGAGCCCGAATGTTTCCATCGCGCCGGCGGCGATGGCCACCAGGTTGGTGGCGTCCGGCGGAACCGTGGCCTGGCCAAATTCATCGGACCCCCAGGACACGGCTGAGCCCAATTCGTCCAGCAGGACCGAATGCCCGAAGCCTCCGGAGATAGCAAAGCCGTCGGTCACGCCGGCGGGAATTTCCGCCTGACCAAAGTCGCTCGTTCCCCAGGCCAATACCCGGCCCGCCGGTTGCGTCAGGCGAACTCGGGGAATGAAATTCAGCACCTCGACCTGGACCGTGCCTCCCCGTTGGAAGCTGCTCAGGAGAGACGCTTCCAACGCATAATGGCCGGAATCATTGGTGGAAGCACGGTGAACGACGAGGGATTCATTCGTCTGGGAGTCGAGCTGTTCGGTGCCTTTGAACCATTGGAAGGTCACGTAGTTGGTGATCACTTCCTGGTTGGTGGTGATCAAGCTCTCCGGGCAGGGTCCGGTTACATCCGCGACCCCATCCCCGTCCAGGTCACAACCGTCGTCCACCCCATCCTCGTCCGAGTCCACCGGAGTGCCGATCATCACCGGTGTCTCGTTGGTGATGACGATGTAGTTGGTGCTGAGGATGCCGTTGGTCAGGGCGCGCGCGCGCAACACGAGCAGGTCATTCACCAACACCTGCCGGTCGCGGGCCAGGATGGTAAACAGGGGGAAGCTGTTGGGATCGCGGGGATTGGTGTTGGCGTCGTACTCGGCCTTGTCGTCCCAGCCATCCCCGTCGGTGTCCGGCAGGGTCGGGTCGCTGCCAAACCGGATCTCGATCAGGTCCGGCAGACCGTCGCCATCCAGGTCACCCCCGGAGAACTGCGGGGCGGCCGGGGTCCCATTGGTCCCGGTGATGGGGGTTCCGTTGGTCCCGATAATTGGGATGCCGGGGCCTTCGCCGGGAAGGGTGGGAGGGAGAATAACCGCGGTGGGCCAAAGGTAAGCCCACGCCGAAGGAGCGGCCAGCCCGGCCGCCAAGGCCAGGATGGGGAAGAGTCGGAGTGACATGAAACGATATGATAAGATTCCGGATTTTTCTTAATCCCTCCTCAAAGGACTCGGTGAAGGAGACGTAAAAGCTAGGCAAGTTCTTTGCCATCACGAGGGAAAAAGAGAAACAAGACGGCGAAGAATGGATCAGGCGCTGCTTGCCTCGGGGGACAACCTGCCTACCCTCGGCGCCCGGATGGATTCGCAATTGCTGCAGTATCTGCCCGTTCTCCTGCTGCTCCTGCTCGCCTTGGGTTTTGCCTTTGGTACCCTGGTGGTTTCGGTGCTGCTGGGCAAGCGAGGCCGCCGGACGCAGACCAAGGACATTGCCTACGAGTGCGGCATGGTGCCTGAGGGGGAGGGGAGCGCGCGGCTTTCGGTGAAGTTTTATCTGGTCGCCCTGCTGTTCGTGCTCTTCGACATTGAAGTCGTGTTCCTTTACCCGTGGGCTCTGGTGTATCGCGAGATGCTTCAGGAGAATGCCGCCCTCATCCTCGGTGGCATGGTCAGTTTCCTGGGCGTCCTCTTCATCGGCTACCTGTACGCGCTGAAGAAACGGGCCTTCGACTGGACCAAATAACCCTGGCGGCGCTGCTCCGTGGCGGTGGCCGGTTCCCGCCTCACTGACCGCACCGGCTGCCCAACCCTTCCATGGCTGCTGCCATCCGGCATTTTGATTTTCTGGTAGTGGGGAGTGGCATTGCCGGCCTCAATTTCGCTCTTCAGGTGGCGCCGTACGGCCGGGTGGCCCTCGTCACCAAAAAGAACCGGGCCGATTCCAACACCAACTGGGCCCAAGGAGGGATCGCCAGCGTCACCAGCCGGGAAGATTCCTTCGAACTCCATGTGCGGGATACCCTGGAAGCGGGCGCCGGGCTTTGCCGGGAAGCCGTGGTTCGCACCATTATCGAGGAAGGACCGGCCCGCGTTCAGGAACTCCTGGAACTGGGAGCCCGATTTACCGAACGCGACGATCCTCGTGAACCGGGCCGGCGCGAGCTGGACCTCACCCGCGAGGGGGGACACTCCAAACGGCGGGTATTGCACGCGGCTGATGCCACCGGCGCCGAGCTGGAGCGCACGTTTCTTCAAGCCGTCGCCAGCCAGTCCTCCATCAGCGTCTTCGAGAATCATCTGGCCATCGACCTCATCACGTCGGCCAAGGTGGGTGGTTCTGGGAAGAACCGGGTCCTGGGCGTGTACGCCTTCGACCGAATCAGCCAGGAGGTCGAAGTCGTTGCCGCACCCATCGTGGTCCTGGCCACCGGAGGCAGCGGGAAGGTTTATCTCTACACCACCAATCCCGACATTGCGACCGGGGACGGGGTGGCCATGGCTTACCGCGCCGGTCTGCCCGTCGCGAACATGGAGTTCGTCCAGTTCCATCCCACCTGTCTCTTTCATCCCGAGGTCCGCAACTTCCTGATTTCCGAGGCGGTCCGGGGGGAAGGGGCTCATCTAAAGGGCGCTGACGGACAACGGTTTATGGATCGCTACGATGTGCGGGCCGAGCTCGCCCCCCGTGACGTCGTCGCCCGGGCCATCGACTCCGAGATGAAGCGGACCGGAGCTGACTGCGTGTTCCTAGACCTTACCCACCTCCAGAAGGCCTTTGTCACCAGCCATTTTCCGAACATCCATGCCCGCTGCCAGGAGCTTGGTTTTGACCTCACCCGCGACCCGATCCCAGTGGTGCCAGCGGCCCATTATCAGTGCGGTGGCGTCAACGCCACCGTGGACGGAGTCACCGAACTGGCGGGACTGTATGCCATCGGTGAAGTGGCCTGCACCGGCCTTCACGGGGCCAACCGATTGGCCAGCAATTCGCTTCTCGAGGCCCTGGTCTGTTCGCACCGGGCTGCCCGGCATGCCGTGGCGAACCAGCCGGAATCCGAATCCGTTCTGATTCCGGAGTGGCAGACGGGACAGGCCACGGATCCAGACGAACTGGTCGTGGTATCCCACAACTGGGACGAAATCCGGCGGACCATGTGGGACTATGTGGGCATCGTCCGGACCAACAAGCGGTTGCGTCGGGCCGAGAAGCGACTGGGCAATCTGACTGAAGAGATCAAGGAGTTTTACTGGAATTTCCGGGTGACGCCGGACCTGTTGGAGCTGCGGAATCTCGCCACCGTGGCGGAATTGATCGTGGCCTGCGCCCTGCAACGTCCCGAAAGCCGCGGCCTGCACTACAATCTGGATTTTCCCAGTCAAGATCCCGTTTGGGCGCAACGGGATACGGTGACTCGACGCTCCTGATTTAAGCCGGACATCCGAGCTCTGGGCGGAAATCGGATCAAATTCCTCCGCTTCGTTCATTGACACTTCGGGTGACCTGCCTAGTGTGGTTGCGAAGCAGACTCAAACTGTCCGATTCAAACCATGCAAGTCACTCGAGCCAGCGAATACGCAATGTTGGGGCTGCTGGCCTTGGCGCGCCGGCCCGAAGGCGCCGTGGCCATGGTCGATGCATTGGCCCAGGAAGAAGGCGTTCCGGCAACGTTCCTGGGGAAGATTTTTCAAAGTCTGGCCAAGGCAGGAATTGTGAAGTCGGCTCGCGGCTCGGGAGGTGGATTTTCGCTCCTGCGCCCGGCTTCCGCCATCACCGTTCTCGAGGTGATCGAGGCCGTCGAAGGTCCGATTGCCTTCCAACGCTGCCTCGAGCCCGAGGCGGACTGCACGCACATGGGGGGGTGCGCTCTCTGTGGTCTGTTCACCGAGGCACAGGACCGCGTGAAGGAGGTGTTTGCCCGCACGAGCGTGGCGGAACTTTCGGGACGCCACACGTCGTTCACCGAACACCAGGCCCGCCACGCCCAGAACGGCCCCAAGCATCCCCAGGCCCAGAACCAACTTTCCCGGAATCTAAAACTGACCATTTGATATTATGAGCGATACCTACACTCTCTATAACCCCACGGTCATGGACCACTTCATGAACCCGCGCAATATGGGCGACCTCGAGAACGCCGACGGCGTGGGCGAAGTCGGTGCGGCGGCCTGTGGCGACATCATGAAGATCAGCCTCAAGATCAAGGACGGGAAGATCGAGGACGCCCGTTTCAAGACCTTCGGCTGCGGTTCGGCCATCGCCAGCTCCAGTATGGCCACCGAACTGATCAAGGGACGCAGCATTGACGAGGCGATGAACTTCTCCAACCAGGAGGTGGTGAACGCCCTCGGCGGACTGCCCCCGGTAAAAATCCACTGTTCCGTCCTGGCCGAGGAAGCGCTCAAAGCCGCGCTGGAGGACTACGTCCGGAAGAATCCTGATTCGACCGTCCCCGCTGAGAAGGCCGAACCCGTCGCTGCCTGAAGTCAGGCGAAACCGATCGTTCCGCGGCCCGCGGCTCACGGCCCAGGCCGTGCTGCCGCGGGTTTTTCGTTTCCCCGTCCGGGCCCCTTCCAGCCTCGCCATTACGACCACCGCCCCCTGTTTTTTCCATGCGTCACGTTTATCTGGATCACCAAGCCGCCACCCCGCTCCTGCCGGAAGCCTTCGAGGCCATGAAGCCTTACTTCACGGATTGGTTCGGAAACGCTTCCTCACTTCATCAGCACGGACTTCGGGTCCGCGATGCCCTGAAGATCGCCCGGCAGCAAGTGGCCGCGCTCATCAATGCCGACAGCGAGGAGGAAATCTTCTTCACCTCTGACGGAACGGAATCCGCCAACCTCGCCATCAAGGGCGTCGCCTATGCCAACGAACGCAAGGGCAAGCACCTGGTGGTCTGCGCTACGGAACATCCGAGCGTGATCAATTCCGTCGAGTTTCTCGAAAAGCAGGGCTGGACCTGTACCCGGGTCGGGGTGAATTCCGAGGGGTTCATTGATCTGGACGAATTGCGATCCGCTTTGACTCCGCAAACCGTCCTGGTGGCCGTCCATCATGTGAACCATGACATCGGGACCATCCAACCCGTGGTGGAGGTGGGCCGGATTTGCGCCGAGAAATCCGTTCCGCTGTACGTGGACTGTGAAGCGAGCGCCGGGTGGCTGCCCATCGATGTGAAGTCCTGGGGTGCGGCCCTGGTCAGTTTCTCTCCCCATCGCCTATACGGCCCCAAGGGCGTCGGGGTGCTCTACCGGAACAAGAGGGCCCGGATCGTTTCCATCATCCACGGAGGCGTTCAGGAGAGTGGTCGCCGGGCGGGAACCGAAAACATCCCGGCCATCGTCGGGGCCGGAGTGGCGGCCGAGATTGCGCTGCGGGAATTGACGGATCGGGTCGCCCACACGGCGGCTCTGCAGCGCCGGCTTTGGGAGGGACTGAAAACCCGCGTTCCCTTCATCAAACTCAATGGGCCCGAGCCCGGTCCTGGCCGCATTTCCACGAATCTCAACCTCTCCACCGAATTCATCGAGGGCGAAGGACAACTGCTGCTCTGCGACCTGAGCGGAATCGCCGTCGCCAGCGGCTCTAGTTGCGTCAGCAAATCCCTGAAGATCTCTCACGTGCTCGCCGCCATCGGACTCGATCACGCGCTCGCCCAAGGCAACATCATCATGACCCTGGGCAAGGATACCACCGCGGACGATGTGGACTACGTGATTGAGACGTTCGGTCGCATTGTCGAGAAGCTGCGCGGCATGTCGCCGATGTGGGATGAGTTTCAACGCGGCGTGATCGATTCGGTCATCGCCCCCACCGGCCGCGGAAAATCCTTCACCGAACACGCCGCTACGGTGTCCGGCAAAGCCGCCCACTGATTCAGCCCGGCAATAACTCCTCCATGATCGATCAAGAAGCAGTTCTGTCCGTCCTGCGGCAGGTGAAGTATCCCGGATACAGCCGGGACATCGTTTCTTTCGGCTTGGTGAAGGAGGTTCAGGTTGATGGGACGGCCGTCGGCGTCCTGATCGAACTCACCTCACCGAGCCCTGAGGTTGGCGAACAGATCGCCGATGCGGCGCGTCTGGCCCTGCGCGAGGGATTTCCCGGCCTGGCTGATGCTCATGTGCAGGTGCGGGTTCCCTCCGGAGCGCCGGCAGCCAGCCCGGGAGCGGTGGGAAAAAACCGCCTGCCCCACATTCACCGAGTGGTGGCAGTGGCCTCGGGAAAGGGCGGCGTGGGAAAATCGACCTGCTCGGTCAATCTCGCCTGTGCGCTCCGGCATCTCGGAGAACGGGTCGGTCTCCTCGATGGGGACATTTATGGACCCAGCATTCCGTTGATGATGGGCATCCAGGACCGTCCGCAGGTGAATGAACAGGAGCAGTTGGTTCCCCCGTTCGCCCATGGAGTGAAATTGATGAGCATGGGATTCCTCATTGGAGACGACCAGCCGGTGATCTGGCGTGGTCCCATGATCCAGAAAACCATGCAGCAGTTCATTCATCAGGTGGACTGGGGTGAACTGGATTATCTCCTGGTGGATCTGCCTCCGGGAACCGGTGATGCCCAGCTTTCCCTCTGTCAGATCGTGCCGTTGGACGGCGGGGTGATTGTGACCACCCCCCAGCAGGCTTCCATTGGGGTCGTGCGGAAAGGCATGGCGATGTTCGAGAAGGTCAACGTGCCGATTCTGGGCCTGATTGAGAACATGAGTTATTTCACGGCGCCCGACGGCACGCGGATAGAAATCTTCGGTCACGGCGGCGGGGCGGCGGAAGCCAAGCGCAAAGGAGTGACGTTTCTGGGAGAGATTCCGCTGATGCCGACGATTCGGGAGGGAGGCGACCGCGGCATTCCGGCGGTGATTTCGGACCCCACCGGTCCCGCCGGGTCGGCCTTTCTGGAGGTGGCTCGAACCCTGCGCGAGAAACTTCCCGCAGCCCGGCTTTGACGGCTGGACGGATTCGGCGCAACCTCAGCCAATGCTGCTCGTTTCCCGATCTTCCCTCGCGCGCGTGTCCTGCGTGAGTGTGCTTGCCTGGTGGATGAGCCTGCCGTTGGCCGCCGGGGAAAAGGCCAACATCACTCCCCCAACCAAGAAAAATCCCGACAGCCTGACCAATCCGCAGAACGAGCCTGCCTTCCAGCCGCTGGATGCCGCCAATTCTCTCGGTGGATTCCTCGATCAAGGTGGCAGCAGCGCCCTGCCGACCGTGGAAGCTCCCGTTCCTGATGCGAGGACCCAGATGGAGATCCTGGAGCAGATTGATCGGCGCCGGAATTTCCTTCTGAACGGCATCGGTGACAATTCGAACCCGGCAGACGGAGTCGATTGGATTGAGATCAACCGGCTGCGTTCGTCCCGCAGCAAGCCGCAAACCGCTTTGGAACGACACTGGTACCAATCCGTTGAAACTTCGGCCGCCGGGCCTTCCACTCTCGAGTCCGCTGCCGATGAGGACGACCCGCTCGGAAACCCGGCCGGTCCGCTGGCGCGCCCGTCCCTGGGCTTCGGAGCGGATGACCAGGGAATAAGTGGTACGTTGACGACCATCGACCGAAATTTGGCGCGCCCGGATTCGTTTTTCTCGCCCCTGGGCGATGCCGGAAAACCGGCCGCTACCACCGTGCTGGAAGACCTTCGATCACCCTGGGCAACCACTTCGGGAAGGGACCTCGGACTCGATGCCCTTTCCCGCCAACGCCTGGATCGCTATCAGCAGTTGTCGGGTGAAGGTGAGAGTCTGCGACGTGGACTAGGGTCCGAATCGGTTGATTCAGACCGGTCTCGCGACCTTCGCTTGGACACCTTGGATCCTCTGTTTTCGCCGTCTGCCAGCTCGGTCCAAACGCTGTCGCCTCCGGCTCCGGTGCTGGATGCCACTGCCACCGTGGATCGTATGCAGATGTTGACGACGTTCGGTTCCGGGGTTCAGCAGAACCCATACAACTCGGTTCCGGCCACCCCGCCTCCGATCTCACCCGCTGCCAAATTTCTTAAGGAACCACGGCCGGAACCTCCCCGATTCCGTCCGTGAACCGGTTCCTGCTCGTGTGCTTTGTAGTCTGGGCCGGGTGGGTTCCCTCCCTGGCGGCGGCCACTTCCGAAGCACGGATTCTCAAGGTACTGCCCCATCTGCTGGACGAACAGAGCCGGGCCTCCTTGGCGCCGGGATTGTTCGAGCGAGATGCCTATCAACAGCAGTTGCGGGAGAATTCTCAGCGGGTTTCCGGTGTCCGGTTCGATATCCAATGGAAGGCTAAGGGGCGCGCCAAGGACCAACTCCGGCTGCGGGTTTGGGCTCGCACGGCGAAACGCGACCCTCACCAACCGCTTCTGTTGGAGTCGGACCTCCGAGAAAACCGCCGGTGGGGTGGCTGGTCCTCTGTCCTTCTCACGGGAGAATCCTTCGAGAAAGCCGGCGAAATCCTCGCGTGGAAGGTCGTGCTTCTGGACGGTGACCAGGAGATCGCGGAACAGAAGTCGTTCCTCTGGTAAGTCAGAGGACGATTCATCACTTCGGTAGCAAATCCTTGGCTTTGTCGGAGGCGTCGGTGGCGGCTTCCTGGGCTTGGTCAACTGCCTTTCCCGCGGCATCCGCGGCTCCCTTCACCAAGTCGCCCGTCTTGGCCTTGACCTGATTCATCAACTCGGAAAGGGCCGATTTTTGTTCAGCGCTAAGCCCAGCGTTGCTGGCCAGCGATTGAATGGAAGCGAGAGCACCCTGATAATCAGCCGACTTCACCGCCGCCACAATCTTGTCCCATTCTGCTTTGATGGTACCGGTGGCGGAAGAGAAGGCGTCTTGAATCGTGGCGAGGTCGATGGAGGACACCGCCTCGGCGATACCTCCCGCCGCCGCGCCACTGGGAGCGGCGCTTTCATCGGTGCTGTCGCTTTTTTTACAGCCGGTCGTGATGACGATCAGAGAAGCGGTGACAACTGAAAGTGCGATAGTGAAGTGTCTCATGGTAGTTCGGTTTGGAAATCGGTGGATTCATTTCCACCCATCCATGAGCAATGAACCTGGAAAGGAGACCCGGTCAACCCGGAGATGCCATCCAGCCGCCATTAACCCAACCCATTCGGCGACTCACCTCTCGAAGGTTTCGCGCAGGTAGGCGCGACTTTTCCGCGCAATCACTTCCGGACCCTCTTCAAAGTTAAAGACTTCGACCGATACCGTGCCGTCATAGGCGGCGGACTTGAGCGCCTGGGCAATCGGCCGGAAGTCCACATCGCCGAATCCCGGACCTTTCAGATTGCGGTCGTTCGCATGGAAATAGGCGAACTGACCGCGCATGGCCTCGATGATTTCCGGGATGGGACGGGGCTCCGAACACATAGCCTTGACGTCCAGCATGATCCGAAATGCCTTGGACCCCACCGGAGCCGTGACGGCTAACGCCTCGGCCGCCGTATTCAGGAAGTTGGTTTCGCTCGGGGCCAGTGGTTCGAGACAGATGGTCACCGCTTCTCGTTCCGCGCGCTGAAGGGCGGCGGCGAACGTCTCCCTGGTCCATTGTACCGCATCCGCAACGGTCACCTCGGGTAGGATGTCCCGCCGTTTCGGTGACCCGAAGATGAGAAACTGCCCCCCGACCTCGGAACAGAAACGGACCGCTTGCTCCAAATACTCGCTGGTCCGCTCCCGCACGTCGGGATCGGGATGGTTGATGTGGAATCCTTCGGTATAGGCGAGAATCCAATGGATGCCGGAGATGCCTATCCCGGCTTTCCGGGCCGCTTGGCGAATGTCCTCGCGTTGAGATTCCGTGATATCGGTGATCAACGGCGCGAAGGTGAACGGCGCAAGCTCCAGGGCGTCGTATCCCGCCTCCCGAGCAAAGGCGCAGGCCCGATCGATAGGCCAGTTTTGGAAGATTTCGTTGCAGATCGCAAAGCGCATGCGACGAGCGTACCCCGAACCGACCGATGCCCGCAGCAGGAATGCGTTGGCCAGGACAAACTCAAGGGGCATCCGCTCGATTGCGGGCGGACCCGGCAGGCGACACGCGCTGGGCTCAGTCGAGCCATAAAATTTCAACTTGGATCACAATTCTGGGCGGGACGGATTCGCCCGGCATGTAACTGGCTTATTTTTGTGAACGGAGATTTATCTCCGCATCGAATACGAAGTCATGACGATTCCTTCTAACAGTGGTTTTCCGCTGACGGCCGGCCGCCTCAACGCGCGGACGACGATCAAGCCCGTGAACTTCCTTTGCCTGGCTCCGCAGGCCAAAGCCGTGTTTCTGAGCGGCGATTTCAACCAATGGGATCCGACCAACCTGCCCATGACGCGGCACGTGGATGGTTCCTGGCAGGCCGCGGTGCCGCTGCGACATGGCAGCCATCTCTATCACTTCCTCGTGGATGGAGTCCCCACGAACGATCCTCGCGCCCAAGGCGTTGCCCGGAATGAGCTGGGCGAACGGGTTTCGATGATCATGGTGAGTTGAGCGAGGCCAGGCTTGGTTGCGCTTCGTCACCTTGTTTCCGCCCCGTTCGCCGGTTCGACAGGCACTACCGGCGCTCGGCGCTCAGCGAAGAATGACTTGAGTAGTCGGGCGCATTCGTCTGCCCGGACGCCGCCAGTGATGTCACACCGGTGGTTTAGAGTGGGGAGCTGAAGGAGGTTCAAAGCGCCACCGGCAGCACCTCCTTTGGGATCGGATGCCCCGAAGACCACCCGTTGAAGTCGGCAATGCACCGCGGCGCCGGCGCACATCGGGCAGGGTTCCTTGGTGACGTAGAGGGTGCAATCGGTCAGCCGCCAGTCGCCGACGGCGGATTCCGCCATGGTTAGGGCCAACATCTCCGCGTGCGCCGTGGCGTCCTTGAGTAATTCCACCTGGTTGTAGGCCCGGGCAATGATCCGGCCGGCCCGAACAATCACCGCGCCGACCGGGACTTCGCCCTGATCATAGGCCCGGAGAGCTTGGCGCAGGGCTTCTCCCATGAAGGAGAGATCGAACTCGGTTTGCTCAAACACGTTCATGGAGGGGGCCCGTCCGCGATTCCTCTAATGTCCAATGGTGGTTATCTCCAGACTCGCAGCGACAATGTGCGGCAAAAAAGCCACCGCGATGAGTCCAGAACAGGGGCCAGATCTGTTCGGCGTCGGTGGCGGGCAGGGGCAACCGGTACAAAGCTTCCCGCGACACGAAGGCGAATCGTCCCTCCCGATGCGGCGGTGGGAGTTGTTTCAGCCGAGGCCTGATTTCGAACAGGAACATCAACCAATGAGAGGCGCCGGCAAAGCCGGATTCGCTGACCACGCCAGTCAATCGAAGGTCTTTGGAGGCCAGCCGCAAGCCGATTTCCTCCTGCGCCTCGCGGCATGCGCACGCGTGAGGGGACTCACCGGAGGCGGTATCCAATTTTCCACCGGGCGGAGACCACAACCCGAGATTCGGCTCTTGGGCGCGGTGAAGGAGGAGCACCTCGTCTGCCGTATTGAAGCCATAGAGGAGCGTGGAAATGCGATGCGGCAATCGGACCACCTCGCCAGCGAAGCAGAGGCACTTCACGCGGACAAGGCTGGCCGACCGGGGTGGGGTGCGGCTTACAATGCGACCACTTCGAGCCAGCCTCGCTCCCCAAAATCGTGGCGGAAACGCGGGATCGCCGCTTCAGCGGCCTCCACACTGGCAAACAACGCAAAGGTGGTGGAACCACTACCCGACATCAGCGTCCCCAATGCTCCCAGCCCCCGCAGAAGCTCCTGGCACAGAGCCAGCACGGGGTATTTCCGGAACACCGGAGCTTCCAGCGCATTGTACCAGCCGGCGATGGCGCCGGGCAGATCCTCCTCCTGCAACTGACGAGCTACGGTGGCTGCGCGCCCCGGCACCCCTTCCCGTTGCGAAGGAAAATCAGCGAGTTCCCGGTAAACCCAGGGCGTTGGGACGCCAAAGCCAGGATGAAAAAGCAGTAATGCGGTGCCGCGCAGGACCCGAAATGAGGCGACCGGTTCAATGCGCTCGCCCCGGCCGAATGCCAGCGCCGGATCGTCCTGGAGGAAGAAATTGACATCCGATCCCAACCCGGCGGCCAAGGTTTCCAGATGCGCAGGGGACAGTGGGTTGCCGAATAACTCGTTCAATCCGAGCAACGTCGTTGCGGCATTGGCACTTCCTGCCCCCAGACCCGCTGCCAGCGGAAGATGTTTCTCCAGGTGGATCTGCACGCCGCCAGATACTCCGGACGCCTTCCACCACTCCGTGGCCGCCCGCTGGACCAGATTTTTTCCATCCAGGGGCAAATGAGGGTTCGAACAGGTCAATGCAATCCCGGTGGGACTCCGTTCGAAGCGGAGCTCGTCATACAGCGGCAGCGGGAAGAAGAGCGTTTCCAGCTCATGAAAACCATCCGGTCTCCGTCCCAGGATGTTCAGGACGAAGTTGACCTTGCAGGCGGATCGGCGAACCAGAGGCATAAAAAAGCGCGCCAACCCAGGTTGGCGCGCGAAAAAAGCCGGTGCTGGTCAGTCGGCGAGCGGGTTGAAGTCTGATCCGGCCAACCAAGGTAATGTCCCTCCACCTTCCAAACCCAGGTACCGATCGGTTTGGGCGCCCCACCCTCCGGACAACTGTGGCTTGTAATGGTCCGGGAAGACCGGCTCCGACGGCTGGATCAACGGGTCGGTGGGAATCGGGAATGTGGCGACGTCGAACACCCCAACCAGCGTCCGTTGGATGGTGCGCGATACTCCGTGAACCACGCCGTAGCTCTCGCCGACCACCGGTCCGTCCGACAAGTAGGTTTGCTCCACCGAGCGGGTCAACTCTCCCAGCCGAACCGGCTCCATGATGTTGGCGATCCCTCGCCCCAGTTTTTGTTCCATGCTGCTGCAACCGGTGAGAAGGGTCGCAGACCCGACGGCGACGAGTGTGAAAACGGTTTGAACGGAGGACATACGCGTAGTGTTCGGAAGCAGCCTAGGGTGATCGGTTACAGTGGCAAGCAAGGAATTGGCGCGCTGAAGCGATAGGGCAGGGGGAGAGGAAAGCTCCAAGTTCAAAACTCAAAGCTCCAAAGAAGTTCCAAAGACCCAAGCTCCAAACTCCCGGGTTCCACTCGAACCGTCCCAGGGAGCGAGGTGTTTGGAGCTTGGGCGTTTGGACGTTGGTCCGGGCATCCCTTCCGAGGTTGTCTCTCACCAATTCCCAAAAACGGAGATGCGTCCCGTTGGCCCTTGGCTTTTGGAGCTTTCGCCCTCCTATCCCCACGACGGTCTCAATGAAGATCCCTTCAAGAGGCGCCTTCCGCCATCGTCATCTCCGCCTTTTCCTTTCGTTCCCACCACTTCGCGATCAGGACGCTCAGTTCGTACAGGGCATGCAGCGGCAGGAACATCAGCAACATCGTCAACGGATTCCCATCGGGTGTGACAAACCCGGCCAGGATCAGTCCGGCCACCACCCAGTACATCCGCAGCCCAGACAGCCTCTCGGCGTCGAGAATGCCCACCTTCACCAGCGTTAGCAGCACCAGGGGTAACTGAAAGGCCACCCCCATGCCGATGAGGAACCACGCGGTGAAACTGATGTATTCCGTAGCCCTCCATTCGTCCGCCGTGAACCCCAACCAGTTGGAAAAGCTGACGGTCGTGCTCAAGGTCACGACCATCATGACCAGGTAGCAGAAGGCGACGCCCAAGAAGAACAGCAGGGTGCCGAACCCTGCCACCCGGTACACGAAGCGCTTTTCATGCACATGGAGGGCCGGGAGGATGAATTGTCCCAAGAAAAACAACACAAACGGCGCACTTAAGGCGAATCCTCCATAGAGTCCGACTCGAATGGCCACACCAAACGGTTCGGCTGGACCCAAGGCCTTCAAATCCACGCTCATTCCGTAGGTCGCCGCCCGAGGCGGATTCGGGTCAGGAACCAACCCCAGAAACTGATTGGTGCCGACAGTGATCGGAGCGATTCGAAAAAAGGCGTCCTGATTGGTCACGAGTCCAGCGATCGGGAAATCCGCCGCTGGCATCTTGGCGAACACATTGGTGCCCAGGATCAACACGACCCGGGATTGGTCCGTGGTCCGCATACGTTGGGCCAACTCCAGGGGCCAAGTCAGGAACCGGACCAGATAGGGGCTGGCACTCAGACTACCGATGACTCCCAGAGCGAGGGCGATGGCGCACTTGAGCAGCGTCCAGCGTAGGTCTTCCAGGTGCTCCAGGAAGCTCTTGACGGGGCCGCCGCCCTCCTCCTCGTCGTGTTCCGCGTTTACGCGTTCCGGAGGCAACACCTCCAAGTCTTCGGCCATGCCCGGAAGAAAAACTCAAGTTACCGCTCAACCCTTGGGCGTCGTTTCCGGCCGGGCTGACTGAGCGAGCGAATCCGGGGACGGCCGGGGCGGGGGCGGGGGAGTCCGTTCGGCCTCGTCCATGGCCCGATGCAACTCATCTTGGACGTCACGGGAAGCTTTCTTGAATTCCTTGATCCCGGTACCGACCCCCTTCATTAGCTCGGGGACTTTCTTGGCACCAAAGAGAAGAAGAACCACCACCGCGATGACGATGATCTCGGTGGTTCCCAGCATGGCGAGGAAAAGGTTCATGGCAGCGGATTCAGGCTGGCCGGCTCCCCGGACTCGGAGGTTCCTCGTCCTTGGCCGCCTTTTTGAACTCCTTGATTCCGGAACCCAATCCCTTGAACAACTCAGGGATTTTACGGGCGCCAAACAGGAGTACGACCACCCCGAGGATGATCAGGATTTCCGTCGTTCCCAGCATCGCAAAAAAGGGGGAGATTTCGGTTAAGCTCACACAAAGAAGCTAGGACTGACTGTCCGGCGGGTAAAGCGCCAATTCACGACGAAACTCCAGGTCTTCGGCGCTCCAGTGACGCATCCGAAAGCAAAATGTCCCCCCTGACGGCAGGGGGTTCTTTTCCCTTGCCCGTCACTGAAAGCCGCCTGGCGGCATCAACAGCACAAAGATCCCCCGCCGGTTTTGGGCGTGATCCGCCTCGCTAAAGGCCGGGATGACCACCGGCTTTTCCTTGCCATAACTGATCGTGGTGATGCGGTCCCCGCTCACCCCGGCGGCCATCAGTTTTTCGCGTATGGCCAGGGCGCGGCGCTCGCCCAACGCCAGGTTGTATTCCTCGGTGCCTCGCTCATCACAGTGTCCCTCGATCAAGACCGCGGCCGTCGGATTGGCCTTCAGGTGGTCCGCCACCCGGTTGATGTTGGCGTTGTACTGCGACTGTACGTTGGATTTGTCGAAGCCGAAGAAGATGGTGTCGGCGGCAAAAAACTCCCGGTCTTCCAGCTTGTTGCGCGGATCCAGGTCGGGATTGAGATGGGGATCATTCCCAAAGCCCTCGTTACCAAATCCGGGCGGCAGATTGCTGGAGCCAACGTTGCCATCGGTGCTCGGGAGACTCCCCCCCCGACCCAAGCCACCATCCAACGGCACATCCCCTGTGGGGGGCGTTGTCGAAGTTCCACCCGCCGGCAGGGGGGTCAGATTTTTGGGCTTTTTCGAACAACCGGCGGAGCCTACGACGAGGCCCACCACAACGAGGAACAGACTTGCCCGGGACAGAAGAGACTTCATATCAGCCTTGGAATCGGGGGGTAGTTATCTGGCCCAACTGGGCTGGGAGCAACTGCCCGAAATTCGCGTTAAGTCTCTTACGTGACGGGAAGGCACGTCAAGCAGCGACAGGCGCCGTTCCGTCCCCACCCGCCGAGTGAAGACCAAGGTCCGCGAGTTGGGGGACCACGAGGGATCTTCGCCCGCCGTCACGGCCTCCGCCGATCCGCCCCCTGCGGGCATGACATAGATCGTGAACTCGCCGGCCGCTCGTGTGAAGGCGATCTGCCGGCCGTCGGGCGACCAATCCGGTTCGGTGCATTGGGTTACCCCACCGGTGTTCAGCCGTTTCATGGTTCCGCCCGCCGCCGGAATCGTGTACAAGGCCGGGCGTCCGCTCTCCGTCGAGGTGAAGCAGAGGGTCCGGCTATCGGGCGACCAGCAGGGGGAGGCCTCCAGTTCGCGTGTCGTGGTTAATTGTCGCAAGTTGCTCCCATCGATATTGGCGACCCACAGATCCGGACTCCCACTACGACTCAGAATCATCGCGACCTGACGGCCGTCCGGCGAAACGGCTGGGCTCGAGCTGGTCCCCGGAAACGAGAAGACGCGGCTCCGGTCGCCGGTGCGAAGATCCTGCGAATAAATCTCCGGCCGGGCCGCCCGATAGGAAGTATAGAACAGCTTCAACTGACCGGGAACCCAGGCGGGTCCCATGGCGATGGAGTTGTCCCCGGTGAGCGCGACCCCATTGGCTCCGTCGTAATCCGCCGCCCAAATCTCGGAAATCAACTCACCTTTGGGATTCCGCTGACCGGGGAGGACGCGAAAGGCGATGCGGGTCTGGGCAATGCCCGGAAGTTGGAGCACGGCCTTCACGACATCGTTGGCCAGGGCGTGGGCCTGCGCCCGGGTGGTTCCGCCCGGATAGGCGCGGGAAAAGAGCGCTTGCTGGGTGTTGGCGTCGGTGAGCGTCCCGCGGACTTCACCTTGGCCCGACCCGGTCAGGAGATACTGCGGCTTGGCGGCCGAAACGTCGAACCCCACCACGTAGAGGTCGAACTCGAGGATCTTGCGGACCTCGTCGGAAAACCCGGAAATGGAGATGGGAACCGTACGAACCGTACGACCGCGGATCTCCAGGCCGCTGCCGGGAGATTGCGCAGGCGCGGGAATGACCGAAAACAACGCCAGGGCGGCGACGAGATAGAGGAGGCGAAACTTCATAGGGTTTCGGAGGCTTCGAGAACAAACTTAACTGGGACAACCAGACGAGGCTCAGTGAATTCGTCAGGAAGAGGGCGTAATTTGCGATTTCGGCGGAAGACCTCCTCGGCCGAGGCATCCAACGACCGGATGCCGGAGGAACGCGTCACCCGGAAACTCAGGACCGTTCCATTACGGGCAATGACGATCTCCATGCCCACCCATTCCTGCTGCCGGGGGCTGGTGGAGGGGCGGCGCCATTGTTCGTAAAGAAACGTCTGCAACCAGGACAGGTAGGGTGCATACGCCGCCCCGCCCGGTCCCGGCATCTCAATCTGAGTCGCTCCTCCCACGTTTCGGGATACCCCCGAAGCCGCCCCGCTAACACGCGAGGCCAGTTTCTGGGCTGCGGCCAGACGTTGATCCCGGGCTCGAGCTTCGGCCGCCGCCGCTTCGCGCGCTTCACGGGCTTCTTTTTCCGCCGATTGCCGATCGGCCTGCGAACGAGTCCGGACCTGACTGCTTACCTGGATTTTGGGAGGGGTCTTGGGTGGCGAAGAAGCGGCCGGTTTCTCGGCTTTTTTGGTTGGATCGACGTCCTGCGCCTTGGCGACGGGCCGGGTATCTTTAGCCACCTCAATCTTCCGTTCCGTCTTGGTCTCCACCGGTTTGGGCGGATCCGGCTGGCGGGTTTCGACCGGTTTCGGAGTCACGGGCTTCGGTACTTCGACCGGCTTGGGTTCCACCTGCTGAACGGGAGGAGATACCGGCGGGGCTGGAGTCTCTATCTTTTGCGGCGGCGGAGTTCCTTCGCGGGCGGCCAACGGGCGGGGATTCGGTGTGCCACCACCGATCTGGTCCCCCATGGTCAAGCGTAGGTCGGTCGGAATGATTTCCAGGAAGGGCACCTCGGGTTGGATCGCCTTTTTCGCCGCCCAACCCGACAGGGCTAAGACTACAACCAACAGGCCGCCATGCAGGACCGTCGAACCAATCAGGCACCGTTGTTGGATTCGGTCCATGAGTCAGCGGCGGGGGGAAGGCTCGGTGGCGATATCAAAGCGCGTGATCCCATTGCGCCGGCAGATCTCGATGACGTTCATGGGCAATTCGAACTTACCACCCGCGTCCGCCCGGATGCGAACCACCATTTCGGGATTGCGGCGGTATTCCTCCATCAAGCTGCTTTCCAACGCTTGAAGGTTCCCGCCCAGAGAGCGCCCTCGCAGCAGATAGCTCCCGTCCGGCTGGACCTCGACCAGGACCACATCATCCGGTTTGGCCGACGAACGGTTGGCCCCGCCCACTGGCAGCCGGAGGTTGATCGATTGCTCCATGAGCGGGGTGGTGATCATAAAAATGATCAGGAGAACAAACGCGAGGTCGAGCAGCGGGGTGATGTTGATTTCACTCAACGTTACCAACGAGTTTCTTTGGGAGAAGCGCCGCATGTTCGTCGTTCTGATTCGGAGTCGCCGGTCTCAATGCTTCATTCGTCCTTCAGGAATTCCGTTTCCATCCGGGAGGCCAGTGATTGAGCGAAGTTGTCCAGTTCCACGGCATGGACCCGCAAGGTATGGACCAGCCAGTTGTAGCCGAACATCGAGGGGATCGCGACCAAGAGGCCGGCCACCGTGGTGACCAAGGCGGCGGAAACCCCGGGAGCCATCACCGCCAAGTCCGCGCGAGCGCCAGCCTGGGCGGCAATGGCCACCCCGCCAAAGGCGTCCATGACGCCCCACACCGTCCCCAGCAAGCCAAGGAACGGCGCGCCACTGACCACCACCGCTAACAGCACCAAACCGGATTCGAGCCGGATGGATTCCCGCGCCACCGAGCCTTCCAGGGAACGCTTCACATGCTCCATCGCCTTCAACGTCGCGAACTCCTTCCGGTTCCCGTCCATCCCGCGAAGGTGGCGATCCAGATCGGAACAGCCGTCCAGATACACGGAAAAGAGAGGGCAACCCTCCACCTGCAACCGCCGGTCATGGATCGACAGGACGGACTCTTGGTCACGAAACTCCGCCTCGAAGTAGTGATTCAATCGGCGGGCCCGACGCATTTGCACCGCTTTGGACGCCATCACCATCCAGGCAAAAATCGAGAAGATCACCAGGATGACGATGATCACCTTGGCCTCGGGCGTGGCTTGGTCCCAGATGTAAGACAGCGTGAAGCCACCCGAGTTCGCGGCCAACAGGCCGGCTGTGAAATTCATCGTGGTTACGTCATCTCGTTTTCCCCAACGCGCAGAAACCGTTTAGTCTCCGCCACCCGGCTGGTCAAAACGTTTCCCCAAAACTGCTGGATAGTCCTCTCCGACGGACCGCTGCCGTTTCCTCTTCGAATCCCTCAACGTTCGCGCCGGAGATGGAACTCCAGAAACTGCCGATGCGCGCCCGGATGCCTTCGCCAGAACTCCACGAGCGACTCAAAGACCCGCAGCGTCTGGGGCCGGAGGTGGTGTTCGATGTCCTCCACGTCGTCCGCCACGGTGTCGGGCTCCAGTCCCAGAAGTCCGAGTAGGTCGCTGAGGGTTCGATGACGCTGTTTGATATGCCGGGCCACGGCCTGTCCTTCCGAAGTGAGCGTGAATCCCCGGTAGCGTTCGTAGTTCACGTAGCCTCGTTTGGCGAGGCGGCGCACCATGTTCGAAACGGTTGAACGGCTCAGCTCCAGCGCCTCGGCGATGTCGGTGACGCGGGCGTAACCCTTGGCCTCCACCAGTTCGTGGATGCGCTCCAGGTGGTCCTCGGTGGACTCGGAACGGCGGTTGTCCCGGGTCTGGACCTGGGCTTTGGACGGCATCTGGATCGCTTAGCAGGAACGACCCGGTGTCGCCAAGCGCGTAGAACTCAGGTGAAAAATTGTGTGAAGGTTAAAACAAATTGTTTTGACACATACATCAAGTGGAGATAGGCCTGCCTCCGTGCGCTGCGCGTTACCACCTGATGAGCGGGACGCGGTTTCCCGGCGTATCCTCATTCTCATTGTCCGTCATGTACTTCCCACGTTGCTCGACTCCCCACCGGTTCCTCCCCCTCGCTTGGGTGATCTCCTGGCTGCTTCTGTTCACCCCGGGCTGCGGGCCGACGGGTGAGGGAACCCGGTCAACGAGCAATGGTGCTGCTGGACCCAAACGAATCCTGACCACGTTCACCATTATTCAGGACATGGCTCAGAACGTGGCCGGCACCAATGCCATCGTGGAGTCCATTACCAAGCCGGGAGCCGAGATTCACGAATATGAACCGACACCGCTGGACATCGTGAAAGCCCAGTCCGCCGACTTGGTCTTGTGGAACGGTTTGGGACTGGAGCGTTGGTTCGAACGGTTCTTCGGGAACGTCAAGAATGTGCCCGGCGTGGTGCTCACCGAAGGTATCCAGCCGCTGGGTATTTCCGAGGGACCGTATAACGGCAAGCCCAATCCCCACAGTTGGATGTCGCCGGCCAACGCGATCAGTTACGTCGAGAACATCCGTCGGGCCTTGGTCAACCTCGACCCAGCCAACGCCGCCGCCTACAACACCAATGCCGCGGCCTACACCGCGCAGTTGCGTCAGGTGGATGAACAGCTCCGGCAGAAGCTGGCCGAGATTCCCGCCGAACGGCGCTGGTTGGTCAGCAGCGAGGGCGCCTTCACTTACCTGGCCCGCGATTACGGCCTGAAGGAACTCTTCCTGTGGCCGGTGAACGCCGACGAAGAAGGAACCCCACAGCAGGTCCGCAAGGTCGTGGACACGGTCCGTACCCATCAGATTCCGGTGGTGTTCAGCGAGAGCACGATCAGCGACAAGCCGATGCAACAGGTGGCTCGCGAAACCGGAGCGCGCTATGGCGGGGTTCTGTATGTGGATTCGCTCACCAGCGACGACGGTCCCGCACCCACCTACTTGAAGCTTCTGGAATTCAATGCGAACAACCTGGTGCAGGGATTCTTCCCGAAGTGATAACACGACATGACCCGGAACCACGCGATCGCCGGCCCAGGGCGAATGGTGTCACCGGACGGCCCGGACACGGTTGCCGCTTCCGGTGGCTTCTTCTCCCCTCGTGAGTCTTGATATGACCCTTCCTCTCACTCCCACCTACCCGCTCGATGTGTCGGTCGAAGACGTGACCGTGACCTATAACAACGGCACCGTGGCCGTGGTGGATTCGTCGTTCCGGTTGGAGGCGGGAACGATTTGCGCCCTGGTCGGCATCAACGGCAGCGGCAAATCGACCTTGTTCAAGGCGATCATGGGTTTCTTGACTCCCTCCAAGGGCCGGATCCGGATCGCTGGCGAACCCGTCGCAACGGCCCAGAAGCGCAACTGGGTCGCCTATGTGCCCCAGGCCGAAGAGGTGGACTGGTCGTTCCCGGTGAGTGTGTGGGACGTCGTCCTCATGGGACGCTATGGGCACATGAATTGGCTGCGCATTCCTCGCGCGGCCGACAAACGGCTGGTGGAGGAAAGCCTCCGCCGGGTCCAGATGTGGGACTTTCGCGAACGGCAGATCGGCGAATTGTCCGGCGGACAGAAGAAGCGGGTATTCCTCGCTCGCGCCCTTGCCCAGGAGGGCCGGGTGATCCTGCTGGACGAGCCGTTCACCGGCGTGGACGTGAAGACCGAGGCCGCCATCGTGGACCTGCTCCGGGAATTGCGCGCTGCCGGCCATATCATGCTGGTATCGACGCATAATCTTGGGTCGGTACCCGAATTCTGCGACCACGCAGTCATCATCAACCGCACGGTTCTCGCTGCCGGGCCCATCGCGGAGACCTTTACTGAGGCCAACCTAGCGCGGGCCTTCGGTGGAGTGCTCCGCCACTTCCGGTTCGACCAGTCCACCGTCCAACCGCACGACAACCAGCGCATCACCGTGTTGACCGATGACGAACGTCCGTTGGTCTTTGGTAAAGACGGGCATCTCGAGTTCAAGGAACGCAGCGAACACGAGGACGTGGTGAAGGCCAGGACGACACCGGAGGATCAGGGATGAGAGAGGCGAAGTTCCAAGCTCCAAATCCCAAGCTCCAAGCGGCAGGCGCGGCTAAACGTTCCAGAGGCGAGCAACCCCATTGGAGCTTCCCATGAACCGTCCCTTCCCACCTTGTAGAGTCGTCTGTCCCCAGACGACAGTCGTCTCGGGAGAGACGACTCTACAGGGGAGAGTTCAGGGCCTCGATTCACGTCCGGATTTTGGAGGTCCACCCTTCTTTGGAACTTGGGATTGGGGATTTGGAGCTTCTCCCGCCTTCGCATGACCACACTCCTCGTTCCCTTCCATTACGAGTACATGGTCCGGGCCATCTGGGTTTGCGCTCTGATTGGCGGGGTGTGCGGGCTGCTCTCGTGCTTTGTGACGCTCAAGGGTTGGTCGCTCATGGGCGACGCTCTGTCCCATGCGGTGGTGCCCGGGGTCGCTCTGGCGGCCCTGTTCGGATTGCCCTTCGCCGCCGGTGCTTTCTTCGCCGGGATGCTGGCGGCCGCCGGGATGGGATTCATCAAGGCCCGCACCCAGCTCCGGGAAGATGCGGTCATCGGAGTGGTTTTCACGACCTTCTTCGCGGCCGGGCTCTTCCTCATCTCCGTCCGTCCGTCCGGCGTGAGTCTGCGCACGATCGTTTTCGGCAACATCTTGGGAATCGCCAGTCCGGATCTGAAACAAGTGGTGGCCATCTCGGCTGTCACCTTGGGGGTGCTGGTGATGAAATGGCGGGATCTGGTGCTGTTCTGTTTCGATCCCAACCACGCGCGGGCGCTGGGGCTCAACACCGGTGTGCTTCGGTTTACCTTGCTCACCCTGCTGGCGGCCACTGCCGTCGCCTCGCTTCAGACGGTCGGTGCCTGTCTGGTGGTCGCCACTCTCGTGACTCCGGGCGCCACCGCCTACCTGCTGACCGACCGCTTTGGCCGGATGCTGCTGATTGCCGGAGGAATCGGCGCTGGCACCGGCCTGTTGGGGGCGTATCTCAGCTACTTCCTCGATGGATCCACCGGCGGTTGCATCGTGGTCTTGCAGACGCTGCTCTTCCTCGCGGTCTTGGTGCTTGCTCCCAAACACGGGATGATGGCGGCCCGACGCCAGCGCCACCGAGCCTTGCTGGAGCCCGCCACATGAACTGGGCCGCGCCGTTCCAGTACGACTTCATGCTGATCGCCTTGGGCATTGGCGCCCTCGTTGGTGCGGTCTGCGCGGTGTTCTCCTGCTTCCTCGTGCTCAAGGGTTGGTCGCTGCTGGGGGATGCCATTGCCCACGCCGTCCTTCCGGGGATTGTGCTGGCGTATGTGGCCGGGCTGCCCCTGGCGCTGGGCGCTTTTGCTTCCGGGCTTCTGTGTGCGGTCGGAACCGGCTTCATCAAGAACAACAGCCGGATCAAGGAAGACACAGTGATGGGGGTCGTGTTTACGGGGCTGTTCGCCTTGGGCCTCGTCCTCTTCACCAAGATCCACTCGGACCAGCACCTGAACCACATTCTCTTTGGAAATCTGCTGGGCTTGCCCAAAGCCCAGATCATTCAGACCGTCATCATCGGCACCAGCACCCTGGCCATGACCCTGATTTTGCGCCACGACCTGCTGCTGTTCTGTTTCGATCCGAGCCATGCCCGCAGCGTGGGCCTCAATCCGCGGTTGTTGAACTACCTCATGCTGACCTTGTTGGCCCTGACCATCGTGGCCTCATTGCAGGCCGTGGGCGTCATTTTGGTCGTTGCAATGCTGGTCACCCCGGGCTGCGTGGGATTTCTCCTCGCGGACCGGTTCCCCCGGATGCTGCTGGTGGCGGTAGGAACGGCGATGTTCGCCAGCGTGGCCGGGACTTATGCCAGCTTCATGCTGAATGCCTCAACTGGAGCCTGCATCGTCCTCTCGCAGTCGGCCGTCTTTGTCCTGGCCCTGGTTTTTGCCCCCAAACGCGGGTTGTTTGCCCGGCAATGGCGCGCCTTGACCCGTCGGGCGATGCGCCAACTGCCCTCGGGAACGGCGTCGTGACGGCTGGCGTCCGCCAGATTCTCGATGGGTTGGGCTTCGGTCGATGGATTCTATCGCCGCAACCATTTACCCATTAGCAGGTTAAACTCATACAACCTCGTCATTCCACTCCACCCAAATAAATTTGGGCTCACCGCTTGACCCGGTCTGGTTACTGCATATCTTCCCGGGTCCCGAAGGACGGTTAGGATTGAATCACTTTCGGACTGCTGGGACCGATCTTTGGCAGTTCAACAAATTTCCCGTTCGACGTAGTTCATCGGGCGGGAATCTCTACACAATCCTACTGAACTTGTTCTGAAAATTCCCCCGGGCGGACAGTCATCCTCTGACTGACGCCCGGGTTTATTTTTTCTCGCTGTTGGTGATGGGGCTGGAACTCAGTCGCCTCACCGAACGGGTCTCCTCCTGAAGAACATCATCCGGTCGAACTGCACCGTGAACCTGGAAGGAACAAAGTGCGATCACCAGGATTTGTGCCTTTTGCCATCTTTGTGGTTCAATCCACTACCATCTGTCGGACCAATGGCACCGAGGGTCTCTCACCAAGTCCATGACCGCGACACCGCCGCCCTGGGGCGATGACCCTGGGCTTCAGGTAATCCGGCAGGTCGTCATCGAAATGATCCAAGAGTTCCTGAACTGACTAACCGAAGGAAATAACCCCATGCGCTATCGATTTCTCCTTGTTCTGTTTTGGGTGATCAACGCGGTCTTACCGGCCGGGGCGGCCGAGTCCTGGCGCAACGCCCTCGATTCCATTTCCGCCACCCGTTTGCTGGAGGGCACCCGGGTGCTGGCATCGGACGAGATGGAAGGGCGCGGGCTCGGAACGGCGGGTGAGGAGCGAGCCACGACGTGGATCGCCTCCCGCTTCAAGGCGGTGGGACTGGAACCGGGCGGCCCCGGGGGAAGCTGGTTTCAGGAGGTTCCCCTCGTGGGCATTCGGTCCTCGCTGAATGCAGCGGTGCGGAAAGACGAACGAGTCGAATCCCTGGTTTTTCCCCAGGACATCGTCGCTTGGTCACCTCCGCAACGGCCCGTGGTCACAGTCGTTGATAGCGAACTGGTTTTCGTGGGCTACGGCGTCGTGGCCCCGGAATACGACTGGGACGATTTCAAAGACGTCGAGGTGCGCGGCAAAACGCTGGTCATACTGGTCAACGATCCTCCGATTCCCGACCCCGCGGACCCGACGCGGTTGGACCCCCAAGTCTTTCGGGGAAACGCCATGACCTACTACGGCCGCTGGACGTACAAGTTCGAGATGGCGGCACAGAAAGGGGCGGCCGCTGCCCTGATCGTTCATGAGACGGGTCCGGCGGGTTATCCGTGGTTCGTAGTCGTGAATTCCTGGGGCCGGGAAAACTTCTCCCTGGTCCAGTCGGGTGAATCAGCCTTGCAGGCTGCCGGATGGCTGTCGCTCGATGCCGCTCAACGCGTGCTCACCTCTCCTGAGCAAGACTTCGAATCCCTGAAGCGCAGGGCCCTGCGACGGGATTTCCGTCCGGTATCGCTGGGATGGACCGCGGACCTGACGGTCACCAACACCCTGCGCCGGCTGACTTCGCGGAATGTGGTGGGACAATTGCCGGGTAGCGACCCGGATCGGCGCGGGGAGTGGATCATTTACACCGCCCACTGGGACCATTTGGGACGGGACGATCGGCGCGAGGGGGGATTCCATTTTCAACGGAGCGCTCGATAACGCCACGGGCACCGCGGGTCTGATCGAACTGGCTTCTGCCTTTGCCCAGCTTCCTTCCCGGCCGGCCCGCTCACTACTGTTTGTGGCCCTCACGGCAGAGGAGCAGGGACTGCTGGGCGCACGCTACTACGCGGCTAACCCTCTCCACCCGCTCTCCCACACCGTGGCCAACGTCAACCTGGATTGCTTGAACCCCTGGGGCCGGACTCATGACCTCGCGATGGTGGGCCTGGGTCACTCCACGTTGGACGACCTCGTCCAGCGGTTCGCGGGCGAACAGGGACGCACGGTCACAGCGGAAGCGCAGCCGGAGAAGGGCACCTTTTATCGGAGCGACCACTTTGAGTTCGCCAAGGTGGGGGTGCCGGCGTTGTACCTGACGGGCGGGACCCGTTTCGTCGGGCGTCCGGCTGGCTGGGGCCTGGACAAGGCCAACGAATACACGGAACGCGACTACCACAAAGTGAGCGACGAAGTGAAACCGGACTGGGATCTGAGCGGGGCCGTCGAAGATCTCCAGCTTCTCTTCCGGGTCGGTTACGAGCTGTCCAGCACCCCGATGTGGCCGGTGTGGAAGGAAGGCTCGGAGTTCCGCTCGCGACGAACGTTGGCACCGGGAGCGGGGCGTTGAAGCCCCGGTGTCGTTCCCGCCGGACCCGACACCGTAATAGACACAATAATCTGAACGGCGCCGGGTGGCGTCGGCATTCAGTCGTCCACGGTCTGTCCGACCAACTGGCGGAATTTCCAGGCCGTGTAGTCATTGCCTCCCTGCGTCTGTTTCATCAGCACGCCGATCAGATTTTCCTTCGGATCGGCAAAGAATTGGGTGTTGAAGTAACCACCCCAGTCGAAAGTACCGGTGCTTCCTTCGCCACCGCGAGCTTGGCCCTTTTCGGTCACCACGCCAAACGCGAGACCGTAATGCTTATCATTGCCGCCCCACAACTCACGGGCCACCTGCTCCCGCATGATCAAATCCACCGTGGTGCGGCTTAAGATGCGCACGCCGCCGAGTTCGCCGCCGTTGAGATACATCTGGAGGAAAGTGGCGTAGTCCCTGGCCGTGCTGCACAGGCCGGCCCCGCCGGAGAAAAAGGACTTCGCGCCTTTAATCGGATAGTCGGGGTCGTAGAACGTGACCGGATACCGCACCCAAGTGTCGCCTTCCGGCTTCTGCACGGGAACCAAGCGGCCGGCCTTGGTGTCCGGCAGGTAGAAACCGGTGTCCTCCATGCCTAACGGAGTGAAGAGCCGTGTTTGCAAAAATACATCGAACGGCTGCCCCGAAACCACTTCGATGAAGTATCCCAGCACGTCGAGCCCTTCGCTATAAGTATATTTATCGCCGGGATGATGATGTAATGGCAGCCGGGCCAATCGTTTCACGCTTTCCCCGATCGTCACTGGCTCAGTGGTGAAGAGGTCCACGACGCCCGCCTGGGCATAGAGCTTTTTGATTCGGGCATCACCATCGATCACGCCGTAGCCGATTCCCGAGGTGTGCGTGAGCAGATGGCGGATGGTGATCTCCCGTTGGGCCGGCTCGCCGGTCCAGGTGCCGTCCTGTTCATTATAAGTGGCCAACACCTGCGGGTTTTTGAACTCGGGAATCCAGTTTGAAACCGGATCGTCGAGGCGGAAGCGGCCCTCCTCCCAGAGCATCATCACCGCGGTGGCGGTGATGGCCTTGGACTGGGAGGCGATGCGAAAGATGTCGTCCCGCTTCAACGGCCGGCCGGCGGTATTGTCCGCGAGCCCGAAGGCCTTGTGATAGACAATCTTTCCGTTGCGGGCGACGAGGGCCACGACGCCGGGAATCCGGCCTTCGCGAACCGCCTCCTCACACAGCGAATCAATCCGTGCCAACCGTTCCGGCGACACGCCGGCCCGTTGGGGCGCCGTCTCCCGAAGCGGCGGGGAATGCTGGACGGACTTGGTCTGGGCCGCTGCGGGGCTGGCGAGGGCGACCAGACCTGCGACGGCGAGGACACTCAGCCGATGGGCAACAGATTGAAGCAGGCTGTTCATGGACGCAGGCTGAGTTTCCAAGGGAAACGGCAAGGAACGCGGCTTCGGTAACCACTCCGCTGTTTCTGGGGGATTACCATTCGACCGGAGATCCATCCTCATCGCTTACTTCTTTGCCTTCTTCTTCGTTTTGCCCTTCCGCGGTCCGCGACCCTTGAACGTCAGTTCGGCGATGCCGGACTTGTCGAGTTCGCCGAGGCCCAGCTTCGTCATTTTGCGATATTGGGCGAGGGTGGCCTTGGCGAGGGGTAGGTCGAGCCGGGCTTTTTGCGCGAGGGCATAGGCAATCCCGCTGTCCTTGGCCGCGTGCGCCGCACTGAAGAACACCGAGTGCTCCCGGTTCATCATGTCCTCTCCGTCCGTCACCAGGACGCGGCTGTTGGCTCCGGTCTGGGAGAACACTTCCATCAGCGTCTTGAGGTCGAGCCCGAGAGCGGCCCCCAGGCCCAGGCCTTCGGCCAGTCCCGCGGTGTTGATGTTCATGACCATGTTGACGAGGGCTTTGACCTGGGCGGCTTGTCCCGCCTTGCCGATGTAGCGCAGCAGCTTGCCGTCGTCGGAGAGCTGAGTGAGGAGGGGCTTCACCTTCTGGAACGCCGCGGCTTTGCCGCCGACCATGAGATACAAGGTGCCGTTCCGTGCCTGATTGATGCTGGAGGCCATGCAGGCTTCCAGGGAGCTGGCTCCGGCTTTGTTGGCCCGTTTCTCGATCTCGACGTGGACGGCGGGGGAGATCGTGGCGCAATTGATGAAGGTGCGTCCTTTGGCGCCAGAAAGGAGACTGTCGCCTTTCTTGGCGAAGATCCGGTCCATCGCCTGGTCATCGGTCACGACGGTGATGATGACGTCGGCCGCGGCGGTGATGTCGGCGAGTTTGGCCGGGCTGGCACAACCAAGTTCACCCGCAAGGGCCTCGGCAACTGGCGGGCGGTTATCGTACACGGCGGTGACATGGGCGCCGCACTCCTTGAGCCGGCGGGCCATGTTGGCGCCCATCCGGCCGACTCCGACAAATGCAATCCGATCACTCATGGAATAAACGTAGTTTGAAGTGGTTCGGTGAGGGTAAGCGAGCAAGTTGGTGGGATGCACGACTGTTTCCGCAGTCCGTGCAGGTTTGAGGGTTGAGGAGGACATGCCAGAGTGAAGTGCTAGAGACCGGTAAGGGGACTCCCAGTGACTTGGAGGGATCTCCTTGCCAAGCATCCCGATCCCCCCGGCGATTCCGGACCAACGGTGTGCGCAACGCGACTGCGCCACCATCAAACCCAGGTGTGCCAGAGTTTCCAGTCGGTGACACACCGGTGCTCACCCGACCCGGATAAAGGCCGGTTTGGAAAGGGCGCATTTTTTCGGAATCAGGCGAATTCACTCGAAAAAGAGCTTACGGCATTGTCCTTGCGGGAAAGGGTGCTTCAAGAATCGGCATATGGCACACATCCTTGGCATTGATCTCGGGACGACGAATTCCTGCATGGCCACCCTGGAAGGTGGCGAACCAGCGGTACTGGAGAATTCCGAGGGCAAGCGGACCACTCCGTCGGTGGTGGCCTTCGCGAAGAACGGCGAGCGTCTCGTGGGGGAGGCGGCCAAACGCCAGGCGATTACCAACTCGCGCAATACGGTTTACTCGATCAAACGCTTCATGGGTCGCAAGTTCGACGAGGTTCAAGAAGAGCTGAAGCGGGTACCCTACAAGGTGGTAAAGGCGCCCAACGGCGACGCGGCGGTCGAGGTGGAGGTCGAGGGCAAGCCCAAGCTGTTCAGCCCACCCGAGGTTTCGGCGATGATCCTTTCGAAACTCAAGGCCGACGCCGAAATGCGCCTGGGAGAGAAGATCACGCAAGCGGTGATTACGGTTCCCGCGTACTTCAACGACTCGCAGCGGCAGGCCACCAAAGACGCCGGCAAGATCGCCGGGTTGGAGGTCCTCCGCATCATCAACGAACCTACGGCGGCCTCACTGGCCTACGGTCTTGATAAGAAGAAGGACGAAAAGATTGCAGTGTATGACCTGGGCGGGGGCACGTTCGATATTTCAGTCCTGGAAATTGGCGATGGCGTGTTCGAGGTGAAGGCCACCAACGGTGACACTCACCTCGGCGGCGACGATTGGGACAACACGCTGATGGATTGGATTCTGGAGGAGTTCAAGCGCGACACTGGAATGGATCTGCGCAAACAGCCGGATGCGTTGCAACGCATCAAGGAGGAAGCGGAAAAGGCCAAAATCGCCCTGAGCTCGTCCCAGCAGTACGATCTCAACCTTCCCTTCATCACGGCCGACGCCAGCGGTCCCAAGCACATCCAGAAGACGTTGTCCCGGGCCAAGATGGAGCAATTGTGCGACGCCCTGTTCGAACGCACCATCACGCCTACCAAGGCCTGCCTGAAAGACGCCGGTCTGACTTCGGATGAGATTGATGAGCTGGTGTTGGTCGGCGGCATGACCCGCATGCCGCGGGTGGTCGAGACCTCCCGGACGCTGGTCAACAAGCCGCCGCATCAGGGGGTCAATCCCGACGAAGTGGTGGCGGTCGGCGCCGCCATTCAGGGCGGTGTGCTGAAGGGGGACGTGAAGGACGTTCTGCTGTTGGACGTAACCCCGCTGTCCCTCGGCATCGAGACCATGGGCGGGGTGTTAACCAAGCTGATCGAGCGCAACACGACCATCCCGACCCGGAAGTCGGAGATTTTTTCCACGGCCAGCGACAGCCAACCCGGCGTTGAGATTCACGTTCTACAGGGGGAGCGTTCGATGGCTCGCGACAACAAGTCGCTCGGAAAGTTTCAACTCACCGAGATTCCGCCGGCTCCCCGTGGGGTTCCGCAGATCGAAGTGACCTTCGACATCGATGCCAATGGCATCCTGAACGTCAGTGCCAAGGACCTTGGCACCGGCAAGGAACAAAAGATCGTCATCACCGCTTCCAGCGGCCTTTCCAAGGACGAGGTGGAGCGGATGCGCCGCGATGCCGAGTCGCATGCCGACGACGACAAGAAGCGCCGCGAGGAGGTGGAGGTGCGCAATGAGGCGGACAACACCGCCTATCGCGCCGAGAAGTTCGCCAAGGATAATGGCGACCAATTGGGCGGGGCGAAATCGGCCATCGAGGAAGGCGCGAAGAACCTGCGGGAAGCCCTGAAGGGCAGCGACGTAGCAGCCATCCGTAGTGCGCTCGACAAGCTGAATGAGACGATGCAGGGCGCCAGTGCCGAGCTTTACAAGCAGGCTCAGGCGAAGGCTCAACAGTCGGCCCCCGGGGCCGATCCCGGAGCCCAGGCCCAGGCCGAACCCTCCCCGGACGACGCCAAGAAGGGCGACGGTCCGATTATCGACGCCGAGGTGGTGGACGAGAAAAAGTCCTGACTTGGCAACTTCCGAGGCAGAAGGATGAAGGTCCGTCTGCCTCGGCCCTTTTTCCCGGCCGCGGGTGCGGCGGGAGTTGTTTAACTGGTAATTACACACAGACCAAAACGCGACACACACATAGTATGGCACTCAATGTGAAACCCCTCGGCGACCGCGTCCTCGTGGAGCTCGTCGAAGAGAAGGAAAGCAAGAAGGGCGGAATCATCATTCCCGATTCCGCGAAGGAAAAGCCCACCGAAGGCCTCGTCCGCGCCCTCGGAACCGGCAAGACCAATGACGACGGCAAGAAGCAGGCCTTCGAAGTGAAGGTCGGCGACCGCGTGCTGGTCTCCAAGTACGGCGGGACGGAGATCAAGATCGACGGCAAGGAATACAAGATCTTCGGTGCCGATGACCTGATCGCCGTCGTTGACTGATTCATTACTTAACTCTCAACCATAAATTCTCATCTAGTACCATGGCTGCTAAACAACTCGTGTTTGATGAAAGCGCCCGGCAGCGTCTGCTCCGCGGCGTCGAAGTGCTCGCCAAGGCCGTCAAGGCCACCCTCGGCCCCAAGGGCCGCAATGTCGTCATCGACAAAAAATTCGGCTCGCCGACGGTGACCAAGGACGGTGTCACCGTCGCCAAGGAGATCGAACTCCAGGATCCCTATGAAAACATGGGTGCCCAAATGGTTCGCGAAGTCGCCAGCAAGACCAGCGACACCGCGGGCGACGGCACCACCACCGCCACCGTGCTCGCCGAGTCCATCTACCGTGAAGGCCTCAAGCACGTGACCGCCGGGGCCAACCCGATCTCCCTTCAACGTGGCATCCAGAAGGCCGTGGAAGCGGCGGTCGAACAGCTCGCCAAGATCGCCAAGAAGGTGAAGGACAAGGAGGAGATCAAGCAGGTCGCCACCGTTTCCGCCAACTGGGACACCACCATTGGCGAGATCATTGCCGACGCGATGGACAAGGTCGGCAAGGACGGCACCATCACGGTGGAAGAGGCCAAGTCGATCGAAACCACGCTCGACGTCGTCGAGGGCATGCAGTTCGACAAGGGTTACCTCTCCCCGTACTTCGTCACCAACGCCGAGTCGATGGAGGCCAAGCTCGATGACGCCTACATCCTGATCTACGAGAAGAAGATCTCGAATCTCAAGGACCTGCTCCCGGTGCTCGAGAAGGTGGCCAAGACCGGCAAGCCGCTGCTGATCATCGCCGAGGAAGTCGAGGGCGAGGCCCTGGCGACCCTCGTGGTGAACAAGCTCCGCGGCACCATCAACGTCTGTGCCGTCAAGGCCCCGGGATTCGGTGACCGCCGCAAGGCCATGCTGGAGGACATCGCGATTCTCACCGGCGGCAAGTGCATCACCGAGGATCTCGGCATCAAGCTCGAGAGCCTCGACCTCTCCGACCTCGGCCGGGCCAAGAGCATCGTCGTCGAAAAAGAGAACACCACCATCGTCGAAGGCAACGGCAAGAGCTCCGAGATCCAAGGCCGCGTGAACCAGATCCGCCGCCAGATCGAGGAAACCACCAGCGACTACGACCGGGAGAAACTCCAGGAGCGTTTGGCGAAGCTCGCCGGCGGTGTGGCCGTCATCCATGTCGGTGCCGCCACCGAAACCGAGATGAAGGAAAAGAAGGCCCGCGTGGAAGACGCCCTGCATGCGACCCGCGCCGCGGTCGAGGAAGGTATCGTCGCCGGCGGTGGCGTGGCCCTGCTCCGTACCCTCCCGGCCATCGAGGCCCTCAAGTTGGAAATCACCGACGAGCAGACCGGCGTGGACATCGTCCGCCGTGCGGTCGAGTCGCCGCTCCGCGAGCTGGCTTACAACGCCGGCGTCGAAGGCAGTCTGATCGTCCAGGAGGTCAAGCGCCGCCGGGGCAACGACGGCTACAACGTCTCTACTGGCGATTATGAGGACTTGGTGAAGGCCGGCGTGGTCGATCCGAAGAAGGTCACCCGCTCCGCCCTCCAGAACGCCGCTTCCATCGCTGGCCTGATGCTGACGACAGAGGCGCTCATCACCGAGATTCCGGAGAAGAAGGAAAAGCCGGCCGCCGATCCTCATGGGGGCGGTGGAATGGATTACTAAGCATCGGTTCTTCAGGAGGAACCAGGAAATACCGGCGCAGTCGCTCTGGCGGCTGCGCCTTTTTCATTTCGAAAACGAATCATCCTCCTTTCTTGCACTTGGATGGACTGCCCCGGCTCAATACCGGCCTCATGGATTCCGGCTCCCGGACCCCCGCGTTGCACCGTGGCTTGGA
>CAYYSX010000014.1:0-23909 GCA_964474315.1 uncultured Verrucomicrobiota bacterium
TCTTCGTTCTCTTCGTTTTCTTCTGTGAACCCTGTTTAAGTTAGCGCCTATGGGGATGCCCCCCGGGGATTCAAGCGGGCGAGCCGCCCGCGCTCCCGGCGGCTACGGACGGGAGGACGCAGAGAGTAGCCGCAGGCCGTCCTGGAGGTGCCGGCAAGCCGCGGCAAAACTCATTGAACACCTGGAGAGTGGACGCCCCATGCTGGAGGTAGAAGGCTCGACGCTTCGCACGGCTGTTGTGCGCCCACCCAACCGTTCCGGTCTCCCCATTGACGTCACGCATGACGCTGGTTGGCAGCACGCTCTACGGGACGACCTATTCGGGGGGCAGAGTTTGGAGTTTTCCTCTCCCCCTGCCCCATCGTCGTGCGGCAAGGACCGATCCAAGGGGCACTCCACCCTTCCCACGTCGCCGCTATCATCTTGCCGAAACGGCCGCCAAATCGGCAAGATGATAGCCGTGACGCTGAATCGGCTCTTCCAACCGCCCGAACGATCGTTCCTCCTCCTGGGACCGCGGGGCGTGGGCAAGAGCTTCTGGCTGCGCAAGACTCTGGCCCAGCCCATCACCTTCGACCTCCTGGAGACCCGGCTCCAGTTCGAATTCGCCCGCCAACCGTCCCAACTCGAGGCTCGCATCGGCCGTCCGCCGCCCCGTACCTGGATCTGGCTCGACGAGGTCCAGAAGGTCCCCGCTCTGATGGACGAGGTGCATCGCCTGATCGAGACCCGTTCCTGGCGCTTTGCCCTCAGCGGATCCTCGGCCCGCAAGCTGCGCCGCCAGGGGGCCAACCTGCTGGCCGGCCGGGCGTCCATCCGCCATCTCGAAGCACTCGCCTGGCCGGAGTTGAACAACACTCTGAGTCTGGAGGAGACGCTTCTTTGGGGAACGTTACCACTGGTCGTCACTGAGCGGGGTGCGGCCCGGGATATTTTGTCTGCCTATGCCGGGACGTACATCCGCGAGGAGATCAAGGAGGAAGGGGTGGTGCGACGCGTCGAACCCTTCCTGAGATTTCTGGAGATCGCCGGCCAGTTGAACGGACAGGCCATCAATACCACGGCCATCGCTGCGGAGGCCGGTGTTCCGCGGCGCAGCGTCGATGGCTATTTCGAAATCCTGATCGACACGCTGGTCGGACACTGGCTCCCCGCCTATCAACCGGGCGCCAAGGTGCGGGAAGTCGCCCGCCCCAAGTTCTATTGGTTCGATCCAGGCGTGGCACGGGCGGCCGCGGGCCGGCTGGATGAAACACCCGACCCGCTCTGGCTGGGGGTCGCCTTGGAAACCTCGGTGTTTCGGGAACTAAGGGTCCATGCGCAGCAGACCGGTCGCGAACCGCGCCTGTGTTATTACCGAACGCGCAGCGGAGCAGAGATCGACTTCATCATCGAACTGGAACGGAAGTCGGTGACGCGTCCGGCCCGGGTGGTGTGCGTGGAGGTCAAACGAACCTCCCGATGGAATCGAGCCTGGGAAACGCCCATGCGCGAACTGGCCTCCAGTGGTTCCGTACGGGTCGCCGCCCGGTACGGTGTGTACTGCGGCGACGCCCGCTATGAATACGACGGTCTGATGGTCTTGCCCTGGGCGGACTTTATGGAACGGCTCCATGCCGGAGCAGTTTTCTGAACCGGACGTCCGCTTCGCCGAATCTCGCACCGGCATCCTGGAGTGATCCTTTGGTGTATCCCCACCACCAGTCCTTTCCGCTCTGGACCGTCACCCCGCTCCGAAAGCGCCGGAGGGCCGGCGCAATCCACAACCTGGCGGCCCCCCCACGCGCGGGAATCTCGCAAAGCGTCGGGGAGTACTCCAGTCCTCTGGAGTTTTGGGCACACCTCGACGTTCTACGGTACACCAGTACCAAAACGGAGAGGCACCCGAAGAAGTCCCGCGGGCCGGTTTTCCGTTGATTCCCCGCTTCCTTCCCCGTGAACTTGATGAAACGTTATGCGCTCCTCTTCGACTTCAGATTCGCCGGCACCTGAGCATCGAGTCCTACCCTGGGCGCAGGGGGTTCTGAGGGCGGGAATCGCACTGCTGCTGCTGGCGTGGGTCGCCGGTTGCGCCCACCAGCCGACGCCCGCGCCTCCCAGCGACGTCGATGCCGCCCCCTACGTCGCCACCAACATTCAGATCGGTGACGAGATCAAAGTGACGTTTCCCGGTGCGCCCAACCTGGATCTGACCCAGGAAGTGCGCGTGGACGGAATGCTCAATCTGGGATCGGCGGGCATGGTCCAGGCGGTAGGACGCACCCAGGAAGAATTGGCCGCCGAGCTGCTCAAAATTTTCGGTCCGGACTTGGTGGTGAAAGAAGTCAATGTCTCCGTCGCCAGCGCGCCGTTTCCCGTCTTCGTTTCCGGAGCCGTCCTTCGCCCGGGAAAGGTCTTGGTCAACCGGTCGGTCACGGTGTTGGAGGCGATCATGGAAGCCGGAGGCTTTGATGTGAACCGAGCCGACCTGCGCAAGGTCCAAATCATCCGTCAGGAGGGCGGCGTGCAGAAGACGTTCGTCATTAATTTGAAACAGGCCCTCGAGCGCGCCGAGAGCCCTCCATTCCATCTCCGACCGTCGGATATCGTCGTGGTGCCCGAACGGTTCGTTTTCTTCTAAGAAGAGTTAGGTATCGCGGCTAATGCGGAGCTTCTCCATCAGCTCGTAGAGGGTGGGGCGGCTGATCCCGAGTTCGGCGGCGGCGGCGGTGATTTTTCCTCCGTTGCGTCGCAGGACTTGCTGGACCAACTCGCGTTCGACGGATTCCCGAGCTTCCTTGAGGTTGCTTCCGGTCAAGGTCGTAACCGCGACCGGAGGAAGTGGGGCGGATCCCAGTTCGAGGTCGGCCACGGTGACTCGTTTGCCGTCGGCCATGATGACGGCGCGGCGGATGCGGTTCTCCAATTCCCGCACATTGCCCGGCCAAGGATGTTGCTCCAGCCGGGACAAGGCGACAGGATCGAAACGCAAACCGGGCCGGCCATAGTGTTCAGCATATCGGCCCAGGAGCGTTTCGGCGAGCAGCGCCCGGTCTCCCTCGCGTTCTCGCAAGGGAGGCAACCGGAGGACGATGACCGCCAGGCGGTAGAAGAGATCCTCCCGAAACGTTCCACCGGCAATCGCTTGCTCGAGGTCGGTATTGGTGGCGGCGACGACGCGGACATCCACCGGAATGGTCGTCCGACCACCGACCCGCTCGATCTCCCGCTGCTGGAGAAAGCGGAGCAGTTTCACCTGCAGCGGGAGCGGAAGTTCACCCAATTCATCCAGGAAAAGCGTTCCGCCCTGGGCCGATTCGATGCGGCCAGGGCGGGCAGCATGGGCGCCGGTAAAGGCGCCTTTTTCGTGCCCAAATAGCTCGCTCTCGATCAAGTTCTCGGGAATCGCGCCACAGTTGATGGCCACGAAGGGCTCTTTTCGGCGGACGCTGCGGTGATGAATCGCCCGGGCCGCCAGTTCCTTGCCCGTGCCGCTCTCCCCCAGAATGAGCACCGGGGCATCAGTGGTCGCCACTTTGCGGATGGTCGCGAACACCTCGCGCATCGGGGCGCTGTGGCCGAGCATGCCTTCGAATTCCTCCCGGTTTTCCCCCGCTTCACCCGCCGCGCGACGCTCCCGTTCCGCCTGAGCCAGAAAATAAGCCCGCCTCAGAATGACCCGCAGCTCCTCCATGACCACCGGCTTACCCAGAAAATCATAGGCGCCGCGCCCGATCGCCTCCAACGCATTGGCGCGTTCCCCCTGGCCACTGATAATGATGATTTTGGTCAGTCCCTCCTCGGCCAACAACGCGGACAACACCGCCATCCCCTCGATCGGTTCGCCGGGGTTCGGCGGCAGGCCCAGATCCAGCAGGACGACGGGCGGACGATGTTCCCGGAACCAATTGAGGGCTTCCCGGCGGTCGCCGGCGAGTCCCACCTCGTGGTCCTTGGCCAGCGCCCACTTCATCTGGGAACGAATTTCCTCGTCGTCCTCGATAATGAGAAGCTTGGGCTTCATATGCGGTTTGCGAGCGGAAGCAGGACGCGCACCGTCGTTCCTTGTCCGAGAGTGCTTTCCACCTCCAGCCGGCCCTGATGGGCCTCGACGATGAGCTTGCTCTGAAACAGGCCAATCCCCAATCCCCGTTTCTTGGTGGTTTGAAACGGACGAAACAGCGAACGCCGCACAAAATCCGGACTCATGCCACAGCCGTCATCCGTCACGGTCAGCACCGCCCAATCTTTTTCGGCCAGGGTGTGGATGCGGACGTTCCCCCCGGACGCCACGGCATCCTGGGCGTTGAGAACCAGGTTTTGTACGACCTTGTGAATCTGGTCTGGATCCAGCCGCACGGGGTTCGCGGGCCGGAGGTTTTTCTCAACAGTGACATGGCTCGGCTGTCCGGTTTCCGCCAGGGCCTGCTCCACCACCGTGGCGAGATCGACCTCGACCGGCTGCAGCTTGAGTTCCTGGCGCAGCATCCCCAACCGCCCGATCAGATCATTCAGATGCTGAACACTCTTTCCCACCGCCCGGATGGCATCGGCCCGGAATTCGGGATCGGCAAAATGCTCCTCCAGGTTCTGCAGCATCAACGAGAGCGAAGTGGCCGTATTCTTCAGGTCATGAACGAAAAACGCCGACATGGTTTGGAACGCCTCCATCTCCTTGGCCCGCACGAGACGGCGGGACAATTGCAGGTTGAGCAGGCCGGCCGCCACCTGGTCTCCCACATAACGGAGCAACTCGTGATCTTCCGGGGACAGTTCCAACCCGCCAACCCGATCTCCGACCAGGAGCACACCCAGGAATTCCTCACCAACGGAAAGGCACAGGCTCGTTCGGTCACCGCCGTCCGCGAGGATTCCTGGATGCAGTCTCCGGAGAAAGTTCACCTCGCGTCCCCGCGCATGATCGAGATTGATGGGCTGGCGCTGTTTCACCAGGTCAGGCAGCAGTTCCCGTAGATCGCCGGAGCTCTGCTCCAATTCCCGGGCGTCCACGTTGACCAGGGAAGTGGAACTGCCGAACCGGAGCCGCTCCCGGGTCTCGTCCAGAAGCCAGATGCTGGCGGACAGAACTTCAAACGTCTCCGATACCCACATCACCACCGCCCGGCAGTAGGCTGTTTCGTCCACCTGGGACGTCGTGCGCGCGGTAAAGGTCGCCCAGACTTTACGGTAGTCGTAAGCCGGGCGGCGCAGGTGATGGCTGACAAATTGTTTCAACCATTGCCGAACCCGATTGGAAAGCCCCCCAACCGCCAGCAGCGTGAGGGCGACCAGGATGAAGAGGACCGTGAGCGGAAGGGCCGCGTCGCCGCCCATCCGGCTCACCACGCGACCCAGCAGTCCCGCGACCACCAGATAGATCCCAGCCAGGAGAAGGGTGAGGGAGCGGAACAGGAACGCGTGAGACGGATAGACATCCACGGCAAACGCCTGGGTTCGGCGCAGCGCCACGCCGATGAGTCCGCAGGCCAACAGCAGCACCGGGGCATCGAGTCGCTGCAACAGCGGATTCACCACGCCGTGCAGGAGGGTCTGACTGGCGGCAAACAGACGGAACACAAAGAGAAGACCCACGCCCAACACGACATACTTGATGCGCCAGCGCATGACTCCCATGGCGTGGCGATAGGTCTTCTCCAGGTTGGTCAGCACGACGATCGCGGTCGAAAGGCTGGCCAGCGAAACGACGAAACCCACAGGGCCCAACTGAAACGGTGGCTGCGACGAATCCAACGGGGCCATCACCGCCGCCGGGAACGCTCCCACCAGGGCCGTCAAGGCCAGGGAAGCCGCCAGCCACGGTTTCCAACGCGGTGATCCCTTTCCACCTTGATCCGCCCGGGAGTAGGACTGGCTGAACAGGACCCACGGAGCGAGCATCAGCGCCGCCACCCCCAGCCGCGCCATCTCCCATCGGCGCACCGCGGCCACTCCCAGGGAGACTCCGCCCAATCCGCCGACCAGGGTCTCCACCGCCAGCAACACCAGTCCGATGGCGAACCAAACCTGCGCCGTTTGCCGCGGTTGGGGTCGAAGTGCCGCACCTGCCACCGCCATGGCCACCAAGGCCGCCGGCACGGCCAGGAGCGACAGGAGCAGCTCAGATGACATGCGAACGAGTGGTGGTAATTACTAAATCCACGCCCGGTCGGAAATCTTCAATTGTCCTGCCCCTCGGATCGGGGTGCCCGAAATCCTGCTGACTGGTGGCTCACCGAGAAACGGGGAGGTGGTTCAAGGGCATCTTGACCTGATGGCCCAGGTTGCCGTTGGCTCTTCGTTATCAGCCTGGTCGTGTTGCGGGATTCCCATCCCGTTCCGCTCTGGGTTTCGCTGCCAACAAGCCATTCCTATGAACCTTTATTCGTGGACTCCTCGCCGGACCGGATTGGGGCTGCTCGGGGCGCTGGCCCTCTCGCTCCAGGGCGCGCCAATTCCCAAATTGTACAACACCGGAGTCGATGATACCGGGGCACTTCTCGGCGCCGGCGTGGTCGATCCGCACTACCAGATCTTCGAAAGTGCGGATCCGGCGTTTCCAGGCCCGGAGGCCTTCACCCTCACGGCGGGATTTCCGGTGGGACCCTGGTTGGCCGAAGGACCGAATTCCCGCTGGATCGCCCCGCAAGCCAGCCAGGCCACCGGCAACGAACCGGGCAATTACATCTACCGTACCACCTTCGACCTCACCGGATTCGACCCAGCCAAAGCCCGCATCAGCGGTCAATGGACGTCGGACAATGCCGGGGTGGACGTCCTGCTGAACGGCGTCTCTCTCTGGATCAGCCAAGGCGGCAACTTTGGAGCGTTCAACGACTTCCTGATCGAAACCGAATTCATGGACGGCCTCAACACCCTCGACTTTGTGGTCAACAACGCGGGGGACGCGGTCAATCCGACCGGCTTGCGGGTGGAGATGATCGGCACGGTGGAGCTGCCCGGCGAACCGCCCCGCCTCATCAACCAGCCCGTGGGCACGACCGTGATCGTGGGCGATCCCGTCATGCTCAGCGTGGTGGCCGACGGCGCGCCGCCGTTGACTTACCAGTGGAAGCTCGATGGAGCGGACGTCGCGGGCGCGACCGAACCGACCCTGTTCTTCGAAGCCATCACGGCCGACCAAGGCGGAGATTACACGGTGCTGGTCAGTAACGACTCCGGCCAGACCAACAGCGCCCTCGCCCGGGTGCGGGTCCTCGAACCCATCGCGGGCCTCGTCAATACCGGGGTGGGAATCGACGGCTTCCCGCTCGATGACGGGCTGGAGGACCCCCACTACCGGTTGGTCGTGAACCCCGACGATCCGTCGGTGACGCAGCCGCTGGTGCAGGATTCCCAGGTCTTCCCGATCGTCGAAGGCCCCTGGATCGCCAACTCGGAGACCTCGAAATGGATCGGGCCGCAGTTGGAAACGTCGGCCGCGGCGGGAGGGGACTATGTATATGAAATCGAGGTGGACCTGACGGGCTTCGATCCGACCACCGCCTTCATCGAGGGGCGCTGGGCCACCGACAATGGCGCCACGCTCGTGCTCAACGGCACCGCCACGGCCATCGTGAATTCCGGCGACTTTGGCAACCTGTCGTCGTTCCGACTGGAAACCGGCTTCCTCAGCGGAACCAACCGGCTCGGCTTCCGGGTCAACAACGCAGGCGCCGGCTACACCGGGTTGCGCGTGGACGGTCTCCGGGGCGGCGCGCTGCAGGGCAGCGTCGGCGAGGCACCCCGAATCGTCTCCCAACCGGTGGGGGGGCTGCTGCTGGCCGGTGACAGCCTGGAGCTATCGGTGGTGGCGGACGGAGCCCCACCTCTCATCTACCAATGGCGGCAGAACGACGTGGACCTGACCGGACAGACCAGGACCACCCTGCCCTTGAATTCGGTCGGACTCGCCGAGGCGGGCAGCTACACCGTGGTGGTGGCCAATAGCATCAGCTCGTTGACCAGCAATCCGGCCGTGGTGACCATTTTGGGCCGTGTTCCCGGTATCTTTGACACCGGGGTGGATGCCAACGGTGTCGTGCTCGAAGATGCTTCGATCGATCCGCACTACCGCTTGGTAGTGAACGCCACGGATCCCGGATGGGAGGACGCCTTCGTCCATGACTCGACCATCTTCCCGATTGTATCCGGCCCCTGGGTGGCCAACACGGACCGTTCCAAATGGATCGCGCCGCTGCCCGATTCATCGAGTGCTCTGGGTGGTGACTACGCGTACCAGACGACCTTCGACCTCACCGGGTTCGACCCGGCCACGGCCGTGCTATTGGGTAATTGGGCCACCGACAACCTGGGAACCGACATCAAGATCAACGGGACTTCCACCGGTTTGCAGAACGGCACTCAGTTCAACGCGTTCACGCCCTTCACGGTGTCGGCCGGCTTTGTCGCTGGCACTAATGTACTCGAGTTCCTGTTGAACAATGCCGATCCGGAGACCGGCTACACCGGCCTGCGCGTGGACAACCTTCGGGTGGGAGCTTTGCCGGTCTCTTCCACGACCCCGGCCGTGTCCATCCAATTGGGAACGGACGAAGTCACTGTGTCCTGGCCCGCCTCGGCGATCGAATACCAGCTCTACTCCGCCACCGTTCTGACCCAGGCGACTTGGAACGAAGTGTCGGGCGCCACGATCGAGGGTGACCGGATGACGGTGAAAGTGCCCGTGAATGGAACGGCTCAGTTCTTCCAGCTCCAAGCCCGGTGAGCCCCGGCGGGCAGGTTAAAAACCTGCGGTACAGCAGACTGGAAAGGTCTGCGCTACCGCGCAGCCCTGCCCGCCCGCAACTCCCTGGCCGATGCGCTGCCGGGCCGATAGCCTCCCGGCATGGAAACCCCCTCCGGTTCCACCGTCCGTTTGCGGGGCGAGGTCGTCTATCTCTATGCCTTCGACGTCGCCTACGAACTGAGCCGCGAACCCATCCGCGAACTCCTCGGCCAACCCGTCGCACAGTTCAACTTCGATGTTAGCCGGCGCGGCCCGCGAAACCTGCTCTTTCACCAGCCGCAAATGGTCCGCCTTCCCATCCAGGAACGCTACGGACCGTTCGGATCGGTCCGCGTCGAGTTCGTCGTCAAGATCCTCCCCGTCGGTGCCATCAGCATTGCGGTCCGCGTGCCCTTTGAGGTCGAACGCCTCGAACGACTGGTGGATTTCCACGATCTCCAGTTCAACAACGGCTCCCTCCACGACGAAGTCCGGAAGCTGGCCGAGGACGTCCGGCGAGATCTGGCGCCCTATATCCTGCGACCCGTCGAACAGGTGGCCAACGAAGAGGCCTATACCGTGTTCTGCCTCACCTCGCCGGTACGGGACCCAGCCGGCTTGCCGCTCCGGGCCGAACTCTGGTTGGAAGGCAATCGACGGGAGGTCGCCTCCCTTCTCACCCAGGAAAGTTCGGCCAGCCTGTC
The DNA here is from genome assembly GCA_964474315.1 of uncultured Verrucomicrobiota bacterium. GTDB lineage: Bacteria > Verrucomicrobiota > Verrucomicrobiia > Limisphaerales > UBA9464 > UBA9464. The sequence continues at coordinate 9,409 of CAYYSX010000014.1, forward strand.
GCATCAGGAAGCGGTGGAATCCACCAGCCGGAGCCTCAGTTACTATGAGGACGACTTGGTAGTCATTGATTGGGACGCCGCCCTCCTCATCGACCAGCCGCGCGATTTCGACGAGACGTTACACATCCTGGAGCTGGCCAACGTGCAGCTCGCCGAACTGGAGGCTTACGACCGCCTGCTGGATGCCGCCCTGGATCGCAGCTACCGCGACTTACGTTCGACCCCGATGCGGCGGCGGTCGGAGGTGCTCCGTGACTTGCGCGAACTGCGCATCGACATGGCTCGCTTCAACGACGAGCTATCCAATATCACCAAGTTCTTCGGCGACTGGCACCTGGCCCGCGTCTATGAAGTAGTCGGCACGCGCTTTCATCTGGCCGACTGGCACCGGGCGGTGGCCGACAAACTCAAGACGCTCAACGAGCTGCATCAGATGTTGAAGTCCGACCAGGCCAACCGGTGGATGATGATTCTGGAGGCCACCATCGTGTTGTTATTCATCATCGACCTCGCGATCTTGCTCGGCGGAGTGGGGCACTAAGGTATCGGTGATAGACACTATCAATCGTTGCGAAAGCACCTTCACACCACTTGATGCTGGCCCGCCGGCGGTGCGGTGAGGACACCGCACGCTACACGCACGTACGTTCGCAACAATTGATACCCTCAGCGCGTGGGCCACGGATGGTGTCCCTTGGTCAGCGTCTTGATGCGCAGCAAGTACATGTCCGCGGTGATATACAACGTGGAGCCATCATCCCCCCAGGCGCAGTTTCCCGTGGCTTCCCCGGTGAGAAGCGTGCCCAGGTGCTGCCCTTCGGGATTGATGACCAAAACACCCCCCGGCCCCGTGGCCCAAACGTTCCCCTGCACATCCACTTTCAGTCCGTCGGGCAGTCCCTTCCTTCCCTGGTCGGCCAGCGGCTTGGTATCGAAGAACACCCGGCCGTAGGCAATCGTGCCGTCCTTCCGGACGACATAGGCCATGATCACCGGACGCGCCGGATCGGAAACGTTGACGTACAGCGTCTTCTCATCCGGCGAGAGCGCAATGCCGTTGGGAAACGTCAGCTCATCGGTCAGCAGGACCGCTTCCGACTTGGGCCGCAGAAGATACACTCCGTTCGCCATGAGTTCCTTCAACGGGCTCTGGTTCAAGCCATCCAGTCCGTAGGGTGGGTCGGTGAAGTAGAGGTTGCCGTTGTAGGCGAAACAAAGGTCGTTGGGTGAATTGAACCGGCGGCCATTCACCGTGCCCACCACGGTTTCGAACGTTCCGGCAATGCCTTTCTGTCCGGTCAGGCGGGCAATCCGCCGATCACCGTGCTGGCAGATGATCAGTTTTCCAGCGCGGTCGGTGGTGAGGCCGTTGGACCCCTTTTCGTTGAAGTGAATCTCATGGCCGGTATAGCCGCTGGGCTCAAGGAACACGCTGAGACCATCCTTTTCCGACCAGCGGTAGATGCGGTTCTCGGGGACGTCGGAAAACACGATGGCATGATCCCGCTCCAACCAGGTCGGTCCTTCGGACCAGTTGAACCCCTCGGCCAGGCGTTCCATCTGCGCATCCGGAGCCAGCAGACTGTCGAGGGCGGGGGACAGGCGTTCGACGTAACCGTGGAGGGGATACATGCTGCTCCGCCGGCCGGTCGTGGCGCGGGGTTCCGCGACCACAACGAGGGACGAGGTCAGGACGAACCAAACGGCGAGCGAGAAAAACTTCATGGAGGTGGGGAGGCTACCGAGGCTACCGCCACCGGGTCAATCCGCGGTCCGGGGCTAGAAGCGTTCCGGACCACCTCTCGAATCTGTCCTGGCAGAGGAAACCGCAGGAGGGACAACCGACCGCAGGTAACATGATTGGTGCCTACCGTCACGCCGGCCACTTTGATGACCAGGTTATCATGGATCCGGAATGCCGCGTTCCTGCCCTTCCACCACCCCCAGGCGAGCAGGAGCAAAAGACCCGTCGCCACCGGCCAGCCCCAGCGACTGGTCTTCCGCGACCAAGCGAGAGTTGCAGCGGTTCTCATCGGATCCAATAGAGGGCCGGGCGGGCGAGAATGGATATCGCTTGGCGGAATGTCGAGTGAGGGGGGCGGCGCTTTCCATGGCCGATTAAGTGCCCCATGATAAAGTACCAGGTCAGCTATCGCGCTCCTTGGAGCTTTCCCCTGCTCTGTTCGAGCGGACGAGCCGTCCGCGCTCCCGGCCGGAACGCGCCCTGGGAACCAACAGCGAACGCTGGAGTCCATCGGGCGCTCCACGGCACACTGCCGGGACACGCCACGCTTCGCGCTCATGACTCATCCGGCCTCCACCCCTACCCGTGACCTCTTCGTCCGCTTGCATCACACCATCTGCCAGGTGGTCCGTGGACAGGAGACCAACGTACGCCGGCTCCTGGCCGCGTTTTCCACCGGTGGACACGTGCTGCTCGATGACTTTCCCGGCACCGGCAAGACCACCCTGGCCAAGGCCGTGGCCCGCGCCATCTCGGCCGAGTTCACTCGCGTCCAATTCACGCCCGACCTGCTGCCGTCCGACATCCTCGGCGTGGCGATCTTCAATCAGAAGACCAGTGACTTCGAATTCCACGAGGGACCGGTCTTCACCAACATCCTGCTGGCCGACGAAATCAACCGCGCTTCGCCCCGCACCCAATCGGCCCTCCTGGAGGCGATGGCCGAGGGACAGGTCAGCGTGGAAGGACGCCGCCGCGAACTGCCGGAACTGTTCCTGGTCATCGCCACGCAGAATCCCGTCGAATTCCGCGGAACTTATCCGCTCCCGGAGGCCCAAATGGACCGCTTCGCCCTGCAACTGGAACTGGGATACCTGTCGCCAGAGGAGGAAACGGCTCTGCTGGCCTCGCAGATGAAGGATCATCCGCTCGATCGGATCACCCCCTGTGCCACGGTGGCCGACATCCTGGCCCTGCGCCGGGCCATTCAGGAGGTGCGGATGAGCGATGAGCTGCGGCGCTACATCGTGGACCTGGTGGGCGCGACGCGAAAAACCGTGGGCGTGCGGCTGGGCGCCAGTCCGCGCGCCTCGTTGGCCCTGATGAAGACCAGCCAGGCGCTGGCGTTCTTCGACGGGCTGGATTGGGTGACGCCCGACCAAGTCCAGGAGCTGGCGGTTCCGACCCTGGCGCATCGTCTGGTGCTGGACCCACAGGCCCAGTTCTCCGGCCAGACCCAGCGCAGTCTCGTGGAGGAAATCGTCCGGCGCATTCCAGCGCCCGCGTGACCCAGCCCGCCTCCCCATGTTCGTGCGCCTCCTGCATCGCGTTTACCAGATCACCCAGCGGATTCTGCGGTGGGTGCGGCAGCGCTTCACTCCGGCCGGTGGTTTCGTCGTCGTCGGCTGGCTGTTGTCGGCCGGCGCCTCCAATCCCGAGCAGACCATGGGACTGCAGGTGTTCCTGTTGTTGAGCGGGATGCTGTTGCTGGCGCTGTTGGCGGCTCCTTTTTTCCGGATGCGCTTCGCGGTGGAGCGACAGGTTCCGCGGTTTGTCACGGCCGGCGATGCGTTTCCGCTGCGGGCCCGGGTAAAAAACCTAACCTCCCGCCGGCAGCGCGGACTGGAATACTTCGAGGAGCTACACGAAGCGCCGTTGACGGTGGCCGAATTTGCGGCCCGGCTGCGGCCAGGACGGGAGAACCGCAGCTTCCGGATGGGCGGCCCGTTGCCGCCGCTGCGGGCGGCCCGAGTTCGGCCCGCGCCGCTTCCCACACTGGGACCTCAGGAAAGTGCCGAAGTGCCGCTGGAACTGGTGGCGTGGCGACGCGGCCCGCTGGTGCTGGCCGGAGGCGTGATCACGCGCACCGATGCGTTCGGATTGTTCCGCGGATTCAGTCGGCGGGCGGCGCCGCAAACCATTCTGGTGCTCCCCCGTCGCTATCCGCTGCCTCCCTTGACACTGCCCGGACAGAGCCACTACCAGCGCGGCGGAGTTGCCATGGCGGCCGGCGTGGGGGAAACGGAGGAGTTTGTGGCGCTCCGGGAGTATCGTCGGGGCGACCCCCTCCGACGGGTCCACTGGCGCAGCGCCGCGCGCCTGGGCGAATTGGTGGTGAAGGAATTCCAGGACGAATACCTGGTCCGGCATGCACTGGTACTCGACACTTTTTGCGAAGCGTCGCGGGATGCGGTGTTCGAGGAAGCCGTGGCGGTGGCCGCCTCGTTCGCCTGCACGATTCCCGATCAGGAATCGCTGCTGGACCTGATGTTCGTCGGCCCGGGGACGGTCTGTGTGACCAGCGGTCGGGGCGTGGGGCATTCCCAGCAGATGCTCGAGGTCCTCGCCGCGGTGAAGCCGTTCCGCGAACCCAGGTTTGCCGAACTGGAGGGGCTGGTGCTCGAGAACAGCGTGGCGTTGAGCGGGTGCCTTTTGGTGTTGCTGGACTGGGATGAACCTCGTCGGGCCCTGGTTCGGCGGCTGAAATCCCTTCAGTTGCCCACGTTGGTCATGCTGCTGGTACCGGCCGGGCGCGCGGATGGATTCGATCCCGGACCGGCGGCGGACCAACCCGATCGCTTGGTGGTGCTGGAAGCGGGCCGCGTGGGGGAAGGGCTCCAACGCCTGGGAGACGTCGCATGAGCCTGCACCCCGCAGCCAGGCCGCCCATCGGCGCTAACTCAATATGCAAGAACTCTCAGCTTATCGAAGCCAACGACGGAAACGAAGTTTTCGGACCACTTCGTTTCCTTCGTTTCCTTCTGTGAACCATCTAAGTTAGCGCCGATGGCCAAACCCCCAACCGTGGTGTTGCTGCCCGCCCTGGTGCTGTGGGGTTGGCAGGCTGGCCTGCTCCCGTGGGCCATTGGGATGGGCCTGCTGTTGGAGGTACCTCGGCTGGTTCGTTCCCGGGTAGATATTTCGCCGGGCGACTTCAACCGCCTGTGGAACTTCACGGCGCTGCTCTTCCTTGGGGTGGGCCTGTATCTGTTCCTCGCCCGCAACAGTCTCGGCAGTGTGGGCTCGCTGGTGACCAGCGAAACTCCCGGCGGACGCCTGGAGGGCATGCGAGAGATTTCCCAAACCGCGCTGACATTCCTGCGCTGGCTGCCGTTCGTGCTGTTTCCCTTGGTGCTGATCCATGCCTGGAGCCGGACGGGAACGCTGCCGTGGTCCACCTTTTCCTTGTATGCTCAGGCCCGGGCCGCCCGATCGCCCGAGGCACCGCCTCCTCCCTGGACGACGCGCCAGATTCATCCCGGGCACCCGTACCTGGCGGTGGTGCTGTTGGCCTCGATCGCGGACGTGACCACCTCCCCGTGGTTTCTGCCGGGGTTCCTGCTGGTCCTGCTCGGCGCCCTCTGGCCGTGGTGGAATTGGCGCTTTGGCTGGGTGACACGGTCCGCGTTGGCCCTGGCTTTGCTCGGAATCGCCGTGGTCACCCAACGGGGATTGAGCGAATTGCGCGAAGCCTGGCAAAATCTGGAAGGCCGGCTGCTGCAGAGCGCGGGGGCCGGCGGGTTTGATCAACTGCGCAGTTTCACCTCGCTGGGCGCGGTGGGGCAACTGAAGCAGTCCAGCCGGATCATCCTCCGCATTCACGCGCCTGAAGGTGGAGCGCCAGGCCTCCTCCGCGAGGCGGCCTACAGCCGGTTCCGCGGCCAGTCCTGGAGCACCATTCACCGCGAATTCTTTTCGGTGGGAGCGCCGGGCGACGGCACCTTCTGGCGGGTGGTGGGCGGACGTCGTCCGGGCCAACGGTTCGTCATTTCGCGTTACACCACCCAGGGCGAAGCCCCGCTGCCACTACCTGGCGGGGTTCTTTCCGTGCGGGATCTGCCCGTGGCGAACATCGAGACGAACTACGTCGCCTCCGCCCGCCTGCGGGATGGACCGCCGCTGGCTCGTTATGCCGTGGAGGCGGGCTCGGAGGGAGGCTTCGACGGCCCACCGGAACTGGAGGACACCGACCTGGAACATCTGGGAGCAGCGGACCGCGACGTCATCGAGGAGGTGGGACAGCAATTGGGACTTTCCGGGATGGCCGCGGCTCAGGCGGTGGAGGCAGTGGAACGATTCTTTGCGCAGGGCTTCGAATATTCCCTCTGGCAACGCGCAACGCGGGCGTCCACCAATGGCAGTCCCCTGGCAGTGTTCCTCCGGGAAAGTCGCGCCGGACATTGCGAGTACTTCGCCACGGCGACCACTCTTCTGCTCCGCGTAGGCGGCGTGCCGACCCGTTACGCGGTGGGCTTCAGCCCGGAGCGACGTCGTGGTGAGGACTGGGTGGCGCGCGGACGTGATGCGCATGCCTGGTGCCTAGCGTTCGTGGACGGACGTTGGACCGAGGTGGACACCACGCCGGGAATCTGGCGCGAACGGGAGTCGGCCCACGCTGGCTGGTGGGAACCGGTATCGGACTTTTTCTCGCAGCTTTGGTTTCGTTTTGCCGAATGGCGGCAGCAGGGCGGCAACTGGCAATTGGGTGTGTTTGCCGCCGCGTCGTTGGTCCTCTCCTGGATGGCCTGGCGCCAGTTGCGCGGCAGCCGATGGCGCCGCAGCCGGCCGGGCACGACCGGCTCCGGCGACACGCCCGTGTATCCGGGCCTGGATTCCGAGTTGTTCCCCGTGATCCGCCGCCTGGAAGTCGAGTTCGGCCCCCGCCCGCCTTCCGAGACGCTGCCCGCCTGGATCCGACGCCTGGGATTCAGTGGCACTTCCACCGCCGGGCTGTTTCAGGAGGCCCTGCAGCTCCACTCACGTCTCCGCTTCGATCCACGCGGCTTAACCGCCGCCGAACGCACCCGCCTCCGCACCCTCGCGTCGGAAATCTCATCCCGCTCCACGCCTCACACCGTACGGGGCGCATCTTGACCTTGTCCTTACCGAGACCGGGAAACGAAAGCTCCAAAAACCAAGCGTCTCACGCCTCACGCCCCACTTCATTTCCCTTTTGAGCTTCGTCCGCCTCCGGTTCATCCTGCTTTCACCGCTTCACCATGTCCCAGCGAACCCTTCTCATCGGCATCGATTCCGGAACCCAGTCCACCAAGGCCCTCGTCGTTGACGCCACGTCCGGGAAAGTACTCGGTGAAGGCGTCGCCCAGTACGGCCTGCTTCCCCGCCTGCCGCCCGGCGCCAAAGAGCAGCATCCGGAAACCTGGGTGCGGGCCACGGCAAAGGCCGTGAAGGAAGCGCTGAAGGCGGCGCGGGCGCAGGCGTCCGAAGTGGTCGCGCTCGGGGTCAGCGGCCAGCAACACGGCTTCGTGCCGCTCGACGCCGCGGGGAAAGTGATCCGGCCGGCGAAGCTCTGGTGTGACACGTCCACGGCCGCCGAGTGTGAGGAAATCACCGCTGCCCTCGGTGGTCCCAAGGCCACCATCAAAGCCTTGGGCAACGCGATCTTGCCCGGATTCACCGCCGGGAAAGTTCTGTGGTTGAAAAAGCACGAGCCGGAAAACTTCGCCCGACTGGCGACCGTTCTGCTGCCGCACGACTACCTCAACTTCTGGCTCACCGGCGAACGGTTCATGGAATTCGGCGACGCGTCCGGGACGGCCCTGATGGATGTGCGCAAACGGCGTTGGAGTGAGGCCGTGCTGAAGGCCATCGACCCCGACCTGACCGGGAAGCTCCCGACTCTTTCCCCCAGCGATCAACCGGGGGGACGCCTGAGCGCCACCGCGGCCCGGCAGTTGGGGCTCACTCCCGGTCTGGTGGTCAGCGCGGGCGGGGGTGACAACATGATGGGGGCCATCGGAACGGGAAACACCCGTGAAGGCGTCGTGACGGCCAGTCTGGGCACCAGCGGAACGATCTATGCCTGCGCCGCCAAACCCGTGGTCGATCCGCAGGGGGAGATCGCGGCATTTTGCGATTCCGCCAACCAATGGTTGCCGTTGCTCTGCACCATGAACGTCACGGTGGCGACGGAAATGGTGCGCAACGACTTCGGGCTCGACCACGCTGCTTTCGAAAAAGCGGCCGCCAAGGCCCCGGCCGGATCAGAGGGACTGCTCCTGCTTCCGTATCTGGAAGGCGAACGCACGCCGAATGTTCCCGACGGAACCGGCGTGTTCTTCGGGGTTCGCCCCCGCACCTTCACCGCCATGCACTTCGCGCGGGCCGCCATGGAAGGCGTGACGCTGGGGATGAATTACGGGCTGCGTCGGCTGGCGGAACTCGGGGTCCGGGCCACCCAGGTGCGCGCGACGGGCGGCGGCGCGCGGTCGAAGCTGTGGCGACAAATCATGGCCGATGTGTTCAACGCCGAGGTGGTGACGTTGCAGGTGGCCGAAGGCGCGGCGTTCGGGGCCGCCCTGCAAGCCCTCTGGTGCTGGCGTCTCGATCGCGGCGACCGGATCGATCTCGCGGAGTTGACCGATGCCTTCGTGAAGCTGAACCCGAAGGAAACGACCACACCGAATCCGAAAACGGTCCCGGTCTATGCCGAACTCCAGACGCTGCAGGACCAAATCAGCCGCGGGCTGCGTCCCGCCTTTTCGGCGCACCGGAAGTTTCTCTCGCGCAAAGGGTGAAGAGGGGGCGGGAAGTTAAGCTCAAAGCTCAAAAGTCCGGGATTCTGCGTCTCCTCTGGGGCACGATGTTCCAAAGGCCAAAGCTCCAAAACTCAAGTCGAACTCCAAAGAAGCTCCAAGACGGAAGCTTCCGATTGGCGTGGAATCCCTTCTCCAAGCCGGACCACGCCTTGAACCTTGGAACTTGGAGCTTCTCTGGCCCTTTGAGCTTTGAATTTTCACCCGCGCTTGTTTCTCCCCAGCCCCATCAGCCAAACTCCTTCCATCATGACCGTGAAGCGCCGGCATTTCTTCGGAACTCTCGCCGTCGGCGGGGTCAGCACCGTGTTCGCTCAGGAGGCACAGGACGTTACCCCGTCGCCCAAACCGCCCTTGGTCCGCACGCCGATGGTGCTCATGGCTCCGCGCGCCGACGGCATCGAGGCCGTGTGGGCCGTGAGCCGACTCAGCCGTGGTCGGCTCGAATGGGAAGCGGAGGACAGCGCGAAGGGCATGGCGGGCGCCGACCCGTTCGGCTTCGTGCCTCAGGGCGACAACGTCCTACGCGTGCGGCTGACGGGGCTAAAACCCGGGACGACCTGCCGGGTACGTTCGCACACCAGCGCCGCCGGCGACCCGGAGACGGTCACCAGCGCGTGGAAGACCTTTCGCACGCTCAACCCGGCGGCCGCCGAGACCCGCTTCGTCATGTGGAACGACACGCACCTCCACGATGACACCATCCGCGCACTGGATGACGCGACGCCCGGCGCAGATTTCCTGCTCTGGAACGGCGATACCTGCAACGACTGGACCAAGGAGGAACTGCTGGTGCCCACATTGCTGCATCCCGGCCAACGCGACATTACGGAGAAGCGGCCATTGTTCATCACCTGGGGCAATCACGACGTCCGCGGCGCCCACGCCTTCCGGGTGCCGGGCTTGGTGGCCACCCCGGAAGGACGTCCGTTCTATGCCTTCCGTTCCGGACCGGTGGCGGTTATCTGTCTGAACACGGGCGAGGACAAGCCGGACGATCACCCGTCCTTCCAGGGTCGGGTGGCCTTTGACGCCCTCCGCGCCGAACAAGCGCGCTGGCTGACGGAAACCATCCGGCGCCCGGAATTGCGCGACGCCCCGTATCGCGTGGTCTTCTGTCACATTCCTTTGCGGTGGATCGATGAGAGCGTGCAGGACTATTCCCAAACCGGTTTCGACCGGCACAGCGGCCGCAGTCGTGCGGCGTGGCACGACGCGCTTGTAGCGTGGAAGGCGCAGATCATCCTTTCCGGCCACACGCACCAGTCAGCGTGGCTGGCGCCCACCGGAGAATTTCCCTACGGCCAGCTCATCGGCGGTGGCCCGCAGTTACCGCGAGCCACCTGGACCGAAGGCGTGGCCGACGCCCATCAGCTCCGTTTCCGAGTGCTGAACCTGGAGGGCAAAGTCCTGCACCAGATTGCGCTCCAGCCGGTGATCTAAACGAATTGGAAGCAGGGCACAGAGAACGAACCACGCCTCACGCCTCACTCATCACTTCTAGCGATAGCGGAACCGATCTGCCTTCGGCTCTACTGGCGATCATGCCACGTCAACGGGCCGACACCGACAGCCCCTGGAAGGACCTCTTGGAACGCTTCTTCAGTTAAGAGATTCTGGAAGTGTACCGGCTCTTGGATTGGTTGATGCCGCTTCCGGAGCGGCACGAAAGAGAGTTGCAGGAAGAGCTGGAGACGATAGAGAAGGACAACGTTATGCCATACATCAGCAGCGCCGAGCGATTCGGCCTCGAAAAGGGTTTGCAGACCGGGCGACAGGAAGGGTTGCAGACTGGACTGTTGACCGGTGCCCGCGAAGGCGTGTTGGAAGTGCTGGAGGCGCGCTTTGGGGCGGTTCCCTCGGAGATTCAGGAAACGATTTCGGCACAATCCGACCTTTCCACCCTCCGTCGTTGGAATCGTGAGGCAGCCACCTGCACCACCCTGGACGCGGTTCAGGTTGCCTTGGAGAGATAACTAGTTCCGTTGTCCCCACGGCAGCGCCCGAGGCGGGCGCGCTCCCCACACAGAGTGCGAGTCAGACCCATCCGCGGAAAAAGGCACGCGCCGTCGCGCCAGTCACTTCGGCCAGCGTCTCCAGGCTGCACGACTTCACGCCAGCCACGACTTCAGCCAGGTTCCGGACATAGGCCGGCTCGCATCGTTGGCCCCGATAAGGCACCGGCGCGAGGTAAGGACAATCGGTTTCCAGCATGAACCCCTCCAACGGTGTCGCGGCCAGAGTCTCGCGAACCCCGGCGGCGTTCTTGAAGGTCGCGATGCCCGTGAAACTCACTAAGGACCCCAATTTTAACACTTCCTTCATCTCCGCCGGCGTGCCGACGAAACAGTGAAACACGGCCCGCACCCGGCCGGCAAAGGGACGAAATTGTTCCAGGGTTTCCGGGAAAGAATCGCGGGTGTGAATTACCACGTTCATCCCCAGCTCAGCCGCCACTTCGAGCTGTTGCTGGAACACCCGGGACTGGCGCTCCTTCACCCGCGCATCGTCCGCAGCGGTCCCGGTTCCCATCCGAGTCGGTAGGCGGAAGAAGTCGAGTCCGCATTCGCCGATAGCCACGACCTTCGGCTGGTGCGCCAGTTCCCTTAGTTCATCTCGGAAGTTATCCGGCGCGGCTTCGGCCTCGCCCGGATGCCAGCCCACCACGGCCAACACGTCCGGATGTTGACCCGCCAACGCCACGTTGCGCCGGCTGTCCTCCAAGTCGGTCCCCACCGTCACCAAGCGCCGGACGCCCGCCTGACGGGCGCGTTCCAGCACCGCCGGCCGGTCGGCATCGAACGCGGTGGAATCGAGGTGGGCGTGGGTGTCGAAGAACTCAGCCATCAGCGGTCAACGTGTCCGGCAGGAACCTGGATTCACCATGCATACTGAACAGTCTGCGAGATAGGCCCCACTCTGCACTCGAAGTCCCTTGTTCATAGAGTCCGGCTTTAGCCGGCGGACCCCTCGCCCCAACGCGCCGGAAAACGACCCGCCCGCGGGCGAAGCCTACCGTCCCGCCGCCTAAAGGCGGAACTCCATACCTTCCACGCGCCGCCCATCCTGCGGTCTTCTCAGTAGCTTCCTTTCGTTGCACCTTTCTTGCTCCTTCGTGGTGGGTTCATCTGCTTTTTCTAAGTTAAACCGCAACCGGTGTCTCCGTATCTCGACGTCGCCAGGCCGCGATGAACATGCCGTTTCCGGCCGTCTCCTGCGGCCACAGCAGCAATCGATCCACTGCGGCGGCTGTCGGCGCAAACGGATTGAGAAAGGCCAGCGGCTCGAACTCCGGGTACGCCGTGGCAAAGGCGTCCGCCACTTCCACGGTCTCCGCTCGCGTCAGAGTACACACCGCATAGATCAATCGGCCGCCCGGACGCACTGAGCCGGCGACGTGGTTCAACAGGTCCTTCTGCACCACCGCCAGTTCGGCGACATCCTCGGCCCGGGTGGTCCAGCGCGCGTGCGGATTTCGCCCCCAGGTACCCACGCCCGAACATGGGGCGTCGAGAAGAACGCCATCGAAGATCGTGCGGGTGGGCGGCTTCGGCCCGCCGGTCCAGGAGACACTCCGGTAGTTGAAGCAACCGGCCCGCGCGGCCCGCTGTTTGAGTCGATGCAGCCGCCATTCAGCCCGGTCGCTGGCCCAGACCAAACCCTTACCGCCCATCAGGTCGGACAGGTGCAGCGTCTTGCCGCCTTCACCGGCACAGGCATCCCACCATGTCTCTCCGGGTTGCGGCGCACAGACAATTCCCACCGCTTGGGAAGCGATGTCCTGAATCTCGAAGCCGCCCGCCTGGAACAGTTCGTTGCGAAACAGGTCTTCCTGGCCGTCGTACCGCAGGGCGTGGTTCAGCGCGGGCCAGGACGCCGCCTCGCAGTTCCCCAGTTTTGCCGAAACGTCGCCCACCAGCCCAGTGCGAGCGCGCAGCCAGAGCATCGGTTCGGCCTGCAACGACCGCAGCCATGCCGGCGTCACCTCCAGGCTCCCGGCCGTCCATTCCGGTACCGCGCGGAACAGATCATCTTCGGCCAGTGAACCCGGCGACATCGCGAAGTCGTCGGCCCGCGACAGAGCCTGCTCGATCTGCGCTTCCACCGGCAGCGCCAAGTCGAGCCAACCGCGCCAGCGAAAAAAGCTGAACACCGCGCGGCTGATCCACGCAGAATCGGCCCGGCTCAGATTTTTTCGGCGCACCAAGGTCTGGCGCAGCAGCAAATCCGCCGGAATCGTCGGTGTCGCCTTCGACAGAACCCGCACCGCCAGTTCCATCCGCGTCGCCGGCGCGGAATCGGCCGCCAAAACCGGCATCACCCGCTCGTCGGCCCCCGACTGCGGACGGGGCAGCGGATTCCTGCCGGGCTGGTCAAAGCGGGGTCCGCGGCGTCCGGTGGCGGCATCGCTGACGCGCGGGCCACCGGGACCCTGGGGCCGGTCAAAGGGACGGCGGGGACCCCGGGCATCGGGACGCGGGCCAAAGTCACGACGGGGAGCACCGCGCTCAAACTTCGGCCGGGGTCCACGGAAGGCACCCGGAGGAACCTCGCGCAACGGACGTTCATCCCGCGGCCCACTCGGCGGCCGGGAATCACGCGGTTCCCAGCGTCGGTCCGGGCGGCGATCTCCGCCGGGACGCGGGCCACGCTCGGGGAATGAGCGCGATCCAGGCGGCCCTCCTTCGTCCCGGCGAAAGAACGGTCGTCCGCCTCCTGGAAACCGGCCCTCATCCTGCTGACGCAGAAAGGGCGGGCGGCCCGATCCGGGACGTCCCATTCCGGGTCCCTCGCGCGCCGGAGCCCCCGGACGCGGGGGATACGGCCGCCGGTCGTCGAACCGCCGCGGTGGGCGGGGTGGACCCGCCTTCTCGAAGCGCATGCGGCCGTCCGGAGTGAAGGTGAATCTCTTGGGCCAGGGCTCGCCCCGTTTCGGCGGACGCGTTCCAGGGGGCTCGGGACGGTCGGGACGGTCGGGACCGCCGGGGGGAGGAGGAGTCATGGTTTTGCGGAATCGGCGGGTTCGCCCAGGCGGGAAAGGTGGAGTCGCGCCACGTGGCCCATGAAGTCCCGCGGCGCCGCCAAGGTCACCGCCTGCTTCAGGTAGGTCCGGGCGTCGTTCGACTGGCCCATCACGTCGGCGTAAAGGCCCAGATACAGCAACGCATGGAAGCGAGCCTGGCGCTGCCCTTCCGGAGGACTGGTGACTTCCTGGGCCGCCTCCCACACCTCGAGGGGCGGCGCCTCGCCGGCGAACAAGTCATGAATCTCCGCCATGGGAATGCGATCGTCGCCGCTGATGTCCATAAACACTTGGTGCGCGGCATTGGTGCCCTCGGCGCGGGCGACGCACAGGAAATGCCACACGGCATTTTCGACGTCGTTCGGGTTGACCGTCCGATGCAGTTCAAACTGCTTCCGTCCCTCCGCGAACCGCCGGCCGTAGTACAGGGCGATCCCTCGCTGCCAGTTGTACGGGACGGAGTCCGGGTTGAGCTCGTTGGCCCGGTCGAAATCGGCCAGTGCTTCGCTCACCTGGCTCAGTTTGAACCGCTCGATCGCGCGTTCCTGATGCAGAAAGCCGGAACCGGGATTGAGCCGAAGCCCCTCGGTGAGATCGGTGACCGCTCCCGACGAATCGCCACTGAGCGAACGCAGTTGCGCCCGAAAATTCCAAAGGCGCGCATCCTTGGGTTCCGTTCGCAGCGCTTCAGAAATGATGGTGAGGGCGTTGGTGAGGTTACCGGCCCGGACGGCCGCCGCCGCGCGGTCACGAGCGGACGCGGCCGGAGAGGAATCTTCCGCCCCCAGGACGTGAAGTCCGGCCACCAACACGATCCACCAACGAAACCGCATGCCGGCCAAGCAGAGGCGAGGAGGGCACTAGGCGCGAGGAAAAACGGGAAATGGTCTTGGGTCAGGGTGTATCTTGATGGGGTCCTGATTCGGCCGCGGTGGGGGGCGAAAGCTCAAAGTTCAAA
>CAYYSX010000014.1:24009-45221 GCA_964474315.1 uncultured Verrucomicrobiota bacterium
ATCTTGATGGGGTCCTGATTCGGCCGCGGTGGGGGGCGAAAGCTCAAAGTTCAAACTTCAAAGCTCAAAAGAAGTTCCAAGCCCACGCGTCTGGTTCCCGCCCGAGCCGCTCGGGGAGCTGGGTGTGGAGAATAGAGCATCGGTCGCGCCTCGTCCCGCTCGGGGCTGTGCCATGGACCGGGGGACTTGAGAGGTCCCCGTTTAAGGACCCCATCAAGAGGCGCCCGAGAACACGAACCGACTGGCTTTCCGCTTTGGAGCCGGGCGACCGGTCCGTATGGTGTCCGTGGCGGATGCGTCTTCTCGACCGTTACCTTCTCCGGGAATTGCTGATCCCGCTCGGGTTCTGCCTGGGTGGATTCCTGATGTTCTGGATCGCCTTCGACATTTTCGGGCGGCTGGACGATTTCCAGGACTGGAAGTTCAGTCTCGCCGACGTGGTCCAGTATTACTGGTTGGGCCTTCCGGAACTGCTGAACACGGCCCTGCCAGTGGCCTTGCTGCTGGCGCTGCTCTACGCGCTCACCACCCATTCCCGACACAACGAGCTGACCGCCATGCGAGCGGCCGGACTCAGTCTGTGGCGCATCTGCCGGCCGTACTTCGCGATGGGCTTCCTCTTGTCCCTCCTCCTGTTGCTGATCAACGAAAACCTCATGGTCGATGCGGCCGACCAGAAGGACAAACTCGCCCGCCGGCATCAACAAGTGGACCTGGGCGACGCGGGGAAATGGCGGGAGCGGGTCAATTTCTGGAATCCGGAGGCCCAACGCGACTGGAGCATCGCTGCCTTTCATCCCGACACCGCAGAGTTGCGCCAGGTACGCGTGGGTATGTTCCTGCCGGAGGGCGCCTTCCGTGAGGTGATCGCCGACACCGCCCAATGGACCAACGGCTATTGGCGGCTGACCAACGGGTTGGAGAAAATCTATCGCGCCGAAGACGATCCGCTTCCCGGCGAACGCCCCAAGGCCTTGTTCACCGTCGAAGAAATGGGGGGAACACCCGAGGCCGTGGCCAACTGGCCCGGAACCTCTCTGATGGAATCGAACGTGGTGGTGGCGATCACCAATGTGGCCCGGCGGGAGGAGGAATCCGGTAGTCGTTGGACGGCCGATTCCTTCGTATTGACCAACGAACTGCTGACCGGATTCCGGTTCTCCGCGCCGCTCAGCGTGGGAGCTCGACGGGTGGTGATTGCCGAAGGCGGAATCTGGACCAACGGGCAATGGCGGTTTCTCGACACCCACGAGTTCCTGTACCGCTCCGCCACCGATGGCGACGTCCCGGATGTGTATCATCCCGAGCTGGATCTTCCAGAGTTCGACGAAACCCCCGACATGATCCGCAGTGAAGTTCGGGTAAGTGACCTGCTGACCCGCAACCGGGCGATGCGACGACCGGAATTGCCGGTGCGGGACGTCCTCGAATACCTCCATCTGCATCCTCATCTGGGGGGCAACGACCGAGCACTCTTGGAGACGCAGTTGCACGCCCGGATTGCCGCGCCCTGGACCTGCCTGGTGGTATCGGTGATCGCCATTCCGTTCGGAGCCCCTTCGGGACGGCGCAACATCTTCTACGGCGTGGCGGGGAGTCTGGCGCTGGGGTTTATGTATTTCGCCATTCAGCGCCTTGGATTCGCTCTCGGCCAGAGCGGCACGATTCCGGCCTGGGTGGGGGGATGGCTACCCAACCTCGGGTTCGGGGTGATTGGTATCTGGCTCACTTCACGGGTCCGGTGAGCCTTTCGGGAGGGCATCGAAGGCGGGGCCAAAGAGCGTCGTGAAAAGCCCGACTGTCGGGCGGGAAACCGAGGACTTGCCAGCGAGGATGCCGCCGAAAAGCTTCGCAGACCTCCGCCGCAGCCGAGGCGGCCGGTTGGGTGATCGAGCAACCATTCGAGAGGCGCCAGCCAGCCAGCCACGCCTCACGCCTCACGCCTCACGCCTCACACCCGACAGAAGCACCGGTTCCACCACCTCCCAAATCCGCTCCACCACGGCGGCCGGTTCCCCCATCCCATCCACTTCCCGGAATCGCTCCGGCTCGGCGGCGGCCAGATGCTCGTATCCGGATTCCACCCGCTGAAAGAACTCCGTCTGCTCGGCTTCAAAGCGATCCCAGCCATCATTCCGCGCGGCTAGGCGCCGGGTCGCTTCCGCCGGGGGAATCCGCAGCCAGATCGTCAGGTCCGGACGCACCGGCCCCACGGCGGCGGCTACCACGGAACGAACCAACGTCAGGTCGAGACCGCGCCCGAATCCCTGGTAAGCCAGCGTCGAATCGAAGAAACGGTCGCACAGGACCCTCTGGCCGGCAGCTAGGGCCGGCACGATGACCTGACGCACCAGTTGAGCGCGGCTGGCGTTGAGCAGGAGAAGTTCGGTCTCGGCCGCCATCCCCTGGCC
Organism: uncultured Verrucomicrobiota bacterium; assembly: GCA_964474315.1. Taxonomy (GTDB): domain Bacteria; phylum Verrucomicrobiota; class Verrucomicrobiia; order Limisphaerales; family UBA9464; genus UBA9464. The sequence continues at coordinate 26,421 of CAYYSX010000014.1, forward strand.
GGCCGGATCGTGTTTCAGCAAATGGCGGATCTTTTCCCCCAGGGGCGTGCCGCCGGGTTCACGCAGAAGACAAACGTTCCCGCCGGCTTCGCGCAGGCGATCCCCCAACAGCACCAGTTGCGTGCTCTTCCCGCACGCTTCGCCGCCCTCCAGCGTGATCAGGAGTCCGTGCGGCATCAGCGGCCCGTGACCGCCGGAACTCCGGGAGTGGAAGCCGGCTGGGCCGCGGCGTGAGCGGCAGTCGCGGCGGGCGGCGGGTTCTTTTTGTAGTCGTTCTCCAGATAGTCCACCAGCGACTCCACCTGCACATCACTCAAGATTCCCCCCAGCTTCGCGGAAAACGCCGGCATCAGGCTGCCCTGCCGCCCCTCAGCGATCCATTTCGCCCAATAGTTGCGGTCGGTGTGCTTCAACCGAGCTCGCAAGTCGGGCACCATTTGCGCCCGGTGCTCGGCTTCGTGGCAGATGCCGCAGGCCGTTTCGTACAGTTCGCGTCCCGTTTTACCGAGCGTGGGCTGCACGTGGCAATTCGCGCAGTCGTTGCGAAACACCGCCTGACGATCGGCGGAAGCGATGGACAGGTTGCGCGTGCGGTCACCCATGGCTCCGGCCACCGCTGGGGGCGCCTTGGCGCTGACGGTCAGCACATAGCTGCCCGCGGACGAAACAACGGTGGCCGTCTTGGTCACCAAACCAAACTTCCCGGTCAGATCCATGGACACATCGATATGTCCGCCTTCGCCGGGCTGGAGCTTCCACGGATAAGACGGAAGGCGACCCGCTGTGCAGCCGCAACTGGTATTGATGTACGAAATGGTCACTTCGTCGGGAGAAATGTTGGTGAGGGCGAATACAAAGGCGGCGGTGCGTTCGCCTTCGGCCAGATCCACGTGCCGGCTGGTCGCGTCGAAGCTGAGTATCCCGGGCTTCCCCGGCTGGGTGTTGGGTCCCCGAGCGGGTAAGCCAGCGGCCGCGGGACGGTTGGGGGTTGGGACCGTGGCCGACGGTCCGGTCGGCCTTACCGGGGCCACCGGTCGGGGATTCGGCTGAAGCGGCTGAGGAGGGGGAGCTGGCGGCGGATCGGACCAAAGCCAGACCGGCACCAACGCTAAAGTGGTCAGCAGGACCAGCCGCAGCGCACGAGGGAAACTCATACGCGGGGATATTTAGCCTCCATCCAGCCTGCTGACGAGACGATTTGTTGGGGAGTCGGAAGTGTACCGCAGACGTCTTTCGTCTGCTGTTCCGCAGGTCTTTCAGCCTGCCCGCGGACCCTCCGGTCCTCATTCCCACCCCGCTAGGCAGGTTGAAAACCCGCGCCACAGCAGGCTCAGAGGCCGGTGATACACCGCGGCTTTTTTCCTGTCGGCGCGCCGCTCCGCCTGTGGCACCTTGCTCCCCACTCATGAACAGACTCCATCTCCTCGCCCTCGTCACCATGGCTTTGGCCGCCTTCACCTCACCGGCCGCGTTCGCCCAAACCAGCTCGTCTTTCAAAGGTCCGGTTGGACTCCAGCTCTACTCCCTCCGCGGACAGTTCACCCGCAGTGTCCCCGACGCCATCGCGCTGACCAAGAGTTTCGGAATCAAGGAGATCGAAACCGCCGGCACCGCCAACCTGTCGCCCGAAAAATTTCGGGAACTGTTGCTCGCCGCCGGACTCAATCCCGTCAGCGGTCATTTCGGCTACGGACGTTGGAAGAATGACCTCACCAACGTCATCGCCGAGGCCAAGGCCCTGGGCCTGAAGTACGCCGGCACCGCCTGGATCGACCATTCCGCCCCGTTCAAGGAATCCGACGCTCGCGACGCCATCGCCCTGTTCAACCGCGTCGGAGCCGAATGCGCTCAACACGGCATCCGGTTCTTCTACCATTGCCACGGGTACGAATTTCATCCGTATCAGGACGGGACCCTGATGGACCTGCTGATCCGTGAAACCGATCCGAAGAATGTGGCGTTCCAAATGGACACCGTCTGGGTGTTCTTTCCTGGGCAAGATCCCGCCGCCTGGCTGCGCAAATACCCCGGTCGCTGGGAACTCATGCATCTCAAGGATCTGAAGAAAGGCGTCGCCCGGGGATCGCTGACCGGAGGCACGGATCCGAACAACGATGTCCCGCTGGGACAGGGCCAGTTGGATTGGCCGGCCATTCTCAAAGCCGCGCAGGAGACCGGGGTTAAACACTACTTTATCGAAGATGAAGCGGCCTTGGCCCCGGAGCAGATTCCGCAATCGCTGAGATTTCTGGAGCAGGTCCAGTTCTAACGGGCGGGCGCAGTTGCTCGCCCTTGGGGACTCTACTGCTTGCCAACTGGTCCCCTCTGCCTACCTGTTATTCTCATGTCCTCGGCCCCGGAGACGCCTCCCCTGCCCCGCCTTCGTCTCTGGCCGGCCTTCGCCCTGGTCGGACTCGCCCTGGGAATCATCCTCTTCGTCCGTCTCCAGTCCGACTGGCCATTTCAGAGGCGCAATCTGACCACGCTGAGCGTGGCGATGGCGACCGGGTTGGGCCTCGTGATCTGGTGGCTCTTCGGTTCCCGGGCCCCCTGGCGGATGCGGCTGCTGGGACTGGTGTTGTTGATTCTGGCGGGGATGGCTGGGAAAGCGGCGTTCCGGGTGAAGGGAGTGACAGGGGATTTCGTGCCGATCGTTGAAGCGCGCTGGCGTTCCGCCCCCCTCCCCTCAGCCTCGCCCCCGCCGGCCGCTGTCTCATCGGCGTCACCGACGGCCGACGCACTCGACTTCCACCAGTTCCTTGGCCCCCACCGCGACGCCATTCTTCACGGTCCGGCCTTGGCCACTGATTGGCATGCCCATCCGCCTCGATTGCTTTGGCGCCAACCCATAGGCGCGGGTTGGTCGGGGTTTGCCCTGGTCGGCGAGCGCGCCATTACCCAAGAGCAGCACGGACCGGAGGAATGGATCACCGCCTACGACCGGGAAAGTGGCCGCCGGCTCTGGGTTCACACCAACGTCGCTCGTTATCACACCACCATCGCTGGTGAAGGCCCCCGGGCGACGCCGACGGTCGTGTCCAATCGGGTCCACACCCTCGGTGCCACGGGAATCCTGGACTGTCTCGACTTGGAAACGGGACGGCTGCTCTGGACCCGGTCCTTATCCGACGAACACGAAGGCGTGGCGGCGCCGGAGTGGGGCTATGCCGGCTCACCGTGGGTGGGAGACGGCCTGGTGGTGGTCCAAGCCGGCGGGCCAGACGGAAAGTCCCTGCGGGCGTACCGCGCCGCTTCAGGTGAACCGGTGTGGGCCGACGGCGGCGGCGGGATCAACTATGGTTCCCCATTCCGTGTGGAGCTGGCCGGGCGGTCCCAATTCCTGACCTATGGCCGTCGCTCGTTGATCGCCCAGGATGCCACCACCGGCTCCGTGTTGTGGGAACACCCCTTTGGCACGGGAATGCCCTTGGTCGCCAATCCCATTCTCGTTTCGTCCAATCAGATCCTCATCACGGCCGGCTACAACGTGGGAGCGGAATTGCTCCAAGTCACCAACCCCACCGCGCCACCCCGGCAGTGCTGGGCGTCCAAGCGGTTGAAGGCCAAGTTTGCCAATCCCGTGCGTCGGGAAGGCTTCGTGTACGGACTCGACGACGGAATGCTGGCCTGCCTGGACCTCACAGACGGTTCCCAGCGCTGGAAGGAAGGCCGGTATGGACATGGGCAAGGACTGTGGGTCGGAGAGATCTATCTGCTGATGAGCGAATCCGGGGATCTGGTGTTGTTGCGTCCGACCCCGGAGGCGCCTAACGAACTGGCTCGTCTCCAGGTCTTTGATTCGAAGACCTGGAATCCCGTCGCGCTTCGGGGTGACCGGCTACTGATCCGCAACGACCGCGAAGCTGTCTGCCTCCAACTCCCGCTCGCCGGACGGTGACGGACGGTCACCTTCCGGCTGACACTCCGATGGCCTTTTCCTGTCTTCGGTTGAGAGTGGCTTGAGCCTTCCCGCGTCGGCCGGGACGGGTAGGCTGGGCCAACACAATGAAGACTGCACTGTTGTTCGCCGGCCAGGGAGCGCAGAAGGTGGGCATGGGTCGAGATCTGGCGGAAACGTTCCCCACCGCGCGCGCTCGGTTCGAGCAGGCCAACGACCGGCTGGGCTACGATCTCACCCGTTTCGCCTTCGACGGACCAGAGGCTGAACTGACTCGAACCGAAAACGCGCAGCCCGCCATCTACCTGGTGAGTTGGGTTGCCCTGGAATTGCTCCAGGAACGGGTTTCCGGTCTCACCTTCGAAGCGACCGCCGGATTGTCCTTGGGGGAGTTTACGGCGCTGGCCGCGGCGGGAGTGATGACCTTCGAGGACGGGCTCAAAGTGGTGCGGGCTCGCGGACGCTTCATGCACGAGGCCTGTGAGGCCACCCGTGGAGGGATGGCGGCCATTATCGGATTGGCCGAGGGACCGTTGCGTGAGGTCTGCGAGGCGACCGGGGTGACGCTGGCCAATCTAAACAGTCCCGGGCAGATCGTGATTTCCGGCGAACTCGACCGGATTCCCGCCGCGGTTGCCGCGGCCAAGGCCAAGGGCGCCCGCAAAGCCGTTCCCCTGCCAGTGGCCGGGGCCTACCACTCCCCCTTGATGCAAAGCGCCCAATCCCGCCTCGCGGCGGAACTCGCCAGCCTCCGTCTGACCGCACCTCGGGTACCGGTGATCGCCAATGTGACGGCTCGTCCGCATGGCGATCCGGCCTCGATTGCCTCGTTGCTGGTGGACCAGGTCACCCGACCGGTCCGCTGGGAGGACTCGATTCGGTATCTGCTCGCTGACGGGTTCACCCGGTTCATCGAGTTGGGACCTGGTACCGCCCTGTCCGGGTTCATGAAGCGGATCGATTCTTCCGTTCAAACGCTGAACGTGGGCGACGTCGCCAGTTTGGAGGCGACCGTGGCGGCTTTGCATACCATCTAAGCTGTAACCTTACAGTCGTTTTGGGGACCGCGCCCGCCCCGGGCGCAGCCGTCGGCGCCCCGCCGACGGCCCCTGGGCGCCCCCGCCCAGCGTGCCCCTCGGGGCGGGCAGGTTGACGGCGTTCCGCCGAACACCCCCCCTTATTTATAGAACCACGGAGGAGCGGCGAACACGGAGAGAAGTACCGCAGGCCTCCGAGCCTGCTGTACCTCAGGTCTTCCGACCTGCTGTGGCGCAGGTTTTTAACCTGCCCGTGGGAGCGGAGGACGGAGGACAGCCATGTAGCGTCGCCGGTCTCAGGCGAACGAGGGTAAGAGGCCAGGACGGAGGTGTCGCAGCGGGGTGCCCTGGCAGGCTGAAAGGCCTGCGGAACAACAGACAGGAATGTCTGCGGTACCCCTCTCCGTGTCCGCCACTCCTCTGTGCTTTTGAATGGCAGGTCGGTTGTCGGCGGGACACCGAATCCGGCACGCCCCGGCACGCGCCCCCGATCACGCCTCACGCTCCACCCCTCAATTCTTCATCAACACGCCGTCGAGGTTGAGGAGGACATTTCCTACCGTGGTCCAGGCAGCGACTTCGGCCGGGGTCAAACCCGGCGGCAGCGGCCCTAGCGGAATCGTGGCCAGGTCGCGGGCTTCCTTCGGGTTGTTCTGATATTGGCTTAATTCGCTCTCATACAAGTTCATCAAACCAGCCACGGCCGCTTCCGACGCCGGTCGCGCCAACACTTCCTCCAAACCCCGCCGAACCCGCTCGGCCACCGGTCCCGGGCCTTCCGCTAAGCGGCGTCCCAGCGCCTGGGCGCATTCGACGAAGGCCGGGTCGTTGAGCGTCACAAACGCCTGCAGCGGGGTGTTGGTGGGCTGACGGCGCAGCGTGCAGGTCTCCCGACTCGGAGCGTCGAACGTGGCCATGCTCGGATAGGGAACCGTCCGCCGCCAAAACGTGTAGATTCCACGCCGATAGCGGTCCTCCCCCTCGCTGGTGGACCAGTTCCGCTCGCCATTGAACGCCGCGCGCCAGAGTCCATCGGGCTGCATCGGATACACGCTGGGGCCACCGATCTTTTGGCTGAGGAGACCGCTCAGCCGGAGCGCCTGATCCCGGACCGTCTCTGCATCCAATCGGCGGCGCGGAGCCCGGGAATAGAGCTGGTTCAATGGATCCTTTTCCCGTCCGTCCGCGGTCAACACCGAGGACTGCTGATACGTGGCGGAGGTGACGATAAGCTTAACCAAGGCCTTGAAATCCCAGCCCAACGCCGCATTCCACGGATCGGCCGCTGACCGGCCGGCGACCTTCGGGGACTGGAAACTAACCGCCAGCCAGTCGAGCAGCGGGCGGTTGGTCGGCAACGTGCCTTGCGTACCAAAGTCTTCCTCGGTCTCCACCAGTGCCTGCCCCATCAATTGGGACCAGAAGCGATTGACCGCGACGCGCGCTGTGAGCGGGTTGTCCGGCGCGGTCAACCAATGGGCTAGCCCCAACCGATTCAATGGCGCCTGGGCCGGCCAGGGATTGAAGGCCGCTGGAATATCCGGCGACACGGGATCGCCGGGGTCGAGGAAATTACCCTTGTTGAGGATCCGGGTCACTCGCAGGACATCCTTCGCCAAATCCTGCATCACCGGGACCGGCGTCCCCCGCACCGCCTCCAACTGGGAGCGTAGCCCGACCAGCTCGCGGTACTTGGCGCCCAGCGTCTCGGATTCGGGGCGGAACTGGTCGTCCAGACTCTGCCGGTCTTCCGCCGACCATTGGGCGGAGGCAACCGCCAAGGCCGCTTCCACCCGCGGCGGATAGACCCGGACCGGAGTGGCGTGGTCGGTCACCGACAGCCGGAATTTCCCCAACGTGCGGCCCTCTCCAAAGTTTTGGGCCAGGGCGATCCGCAACGAAACCGGCTGACCCGACTCCAGGGGCTCGTCCAGTTCGGCGACCCAACGATACGCGCGGCCGTCCGGTTCGCCGACGCTCCACCCGGAATTGCGTCCGGCATCCGCATCGATGGCCTCGCTGGCCGGGGAATCCGGCTGGCTGGCGGAGGCAGAGGCGCGGACCAGTTTGAGCGGACGCGGCGCGGCTGGGCCCACGTGGGCGACGGGATTGGGAGCTGATTCCAACAGTTCCTGCGAGGAGGGCTGGCGTTGCGCGTTCAGGAGGAAGACGCGGGCGTTGGCCAGCCGGGTACCAACACCCCCATCGGTACGATTCCAGATCGCCACCTGTTCCACCAGATACTCGGCGCCCAGATCGACTTCCCACCACGGGTCCGTTTCCATCCGGGTATGAGTGGTCGAGTTCGATTCGCCATAATTCCCGTCGGTATTTCCGTCCACGGCCCGATTCGAGTCCCCGAGATAATCGGTGCTGGATTGCCGCGTCACGCCGCGGAGGGCCACGTTGGTTCCTCCGCTAAAGACCTGCACCTCCGCCAGGCTGAGAATCCGGTTGTCACCCGGAGCTTCGACCCGGACGAATTGCACCGGCTTGGTCTTTTCGGTCGAAGGGAGCAACTCGAGACGCAGGTCGTTGACCACGAAGGATCCGTTGTCGGCGCGACCCGGTCCGCCTTTGGGCAGGGAAGAATCGGGGAGAACTTCAAGTTGCACCGCGGTGAGGCGGGGCAGGTTGGCCGTGGCGCGGACGAGATAACTGTCGCGATTGGGCTTGCCACCCGACACCAGCACGGCGCCATCGGACTGAATCGTGAACGAAGGAGCGTTCGATACCGACGACGTCACCGCATCGGGCGACAAAGGAATCCAAGCTACCGGCGCGGCGGCGCGGCGGGCCCAATCGAGCAATTCCTGCTCAAAGGCCGGCTGGGGCGCGCGGTATTCTGCCTCCACCCGGCTGATCTCCGTCTGGAGCGCGGCCCGTTGTTCCTGCTCCCGGCGAGAATAGACCGGTAACGTCGGTCGTTCATCCGGTTGATCGTTGTCCGCGGTTTGGTTGAAGAAGCTGTAAAAAGCGTAGTACTCGTGGTGGCTGATGGGATCGAACTTGTGCGTGTGGCATTGGGCGCAGTTCATGGTGAGTCCCATCCAGACCTGGGCGGTCACGCCGGCCCGGTCTTTCACCGCGGCCACCCGCCATTCCTCGTCGTCCGTTCCGCCCTCGGTGTTGGTCATCGTGTTCCGGTGGAAGGCGGACGCCACCTTTTGCTCGTCGGTGCCATTCTCCACCAAGTCACCCGCCAGCAGGTCGCGGGTGAACTGGTCGAACGGCAGATTGTCATTCAGGGCGTCGATCAACCAATCGCGCCAGGGCCAGATGTTCGGCCGCAGCGGATCCGAGCCGTAACCGGCCGAGTCCGCATAACGCCCGAGGTCCAACCACATTCGCGCCCAGCGTTCCCCGAAGTGGGGGGAAGCGAGCAGTCGGTCCACCAGCCGCTCATAAGCGTCCGGCCGTTGGTCTTCGACGAAGGTCTGCACCTCGGCGGCCGTGGGCGGAAGGCCGGTCAGATCCAGCGACAAGCGGCGGATCAACGTGTAACGGTCTGCCGCGGGCGAGGGGGCAAGGCCGTTCGCCTCCAATTGGGCAGCAATGAAGCGGTCGATGCCGTTCCGCGACCATTCCGCGACCTTCACCTCTGGGAGGGGAGGACGCTTGGGCGGAATCCAGGCCCAGTGCGGTGAGTAGTCGGCCCCCTGGGCAATCCACCGCCGCAGAATCTCCACCTCCTCCGGTTTCAGGGAATTCTTCATTTCCGGCGGGGGCATGACGTCGTCCGGATCGTGGGTCGTGATCCGCCGCAACAACTCGCTAGCCTCCGGATTGCCTGGAACGACGGCGGCCCGGTCCCGGCGGGCGGCAGTGGCGTCGGCGAAGGAATCCAGACGCAACTTCCCTTTGCGGGAACTTTCGTCGGGTCCATGGCAGGCGAAGCATTTCTTGGACAGGAGCGGCTGAATCTGGGAGGCGAAATCGACGGTGGCGGCCGGGGTGTCTGGCGGAGTCGCGCCCCAAGCGGTCGTGCTGCACACGAACACCACTGCGACCAGCCAGGGAAAACGCGGGAAAACCATGATCCTATGAACGCCGAATCTACCGCGGGAGCGGACGGGTGGGAAGTTCCTGGAATTCAGAACTGAGGCAGGGATGCCTCTTGAACTGGTCCTTCCGACCGAAGACGGGAGCGCGGGCGGCTCGCCTGCCGGCGGGATCTCCAGGGAAGCTCCAAGCTCCAAAAAATCCCAAGCTCCAAGCTCCCGGTTCCCGCCCGGACTGCTCAGAAACGAGGCGTTGGGGAAAAAAGTGCTTCCGTTGCATCTTTTCCAGTCGAGCTGCTCCACCAGCCTGGGAATTGAGGCGAGCGTTTGGATTTTGGCCCTTGGAGCTTTTTGGAGCTTTGTCCTTGCGACGATGTCCCCACCCCGCCGTTTCACCCCTTCCGCACTCCGCATTCTTGGAGCTTCTTTGGAGCTTGAACCTTGGATTTTGGAGCTTTCACCCGCCCCGATTGCCATCGCGTCCCGATAAAGACAAATTCAAGAAGTGTCTGCGGGGGGAGGATGAATCGGCTTGCCGGTTGATCTTCCGTTCCCTTTATTGGCCCGGCTTTTCCGGAAGGCGGGGTAGCCAAGTGGTAAGGCAGGGCTCTGCAAAAGCCCCATTCGTCGGTTCGATTCCGACCCTCGCCTCCAACTCCAAGTGGCTTGACCACAAGGATTTGCAGATTCCAGAGACGCCCAGTGCCAGTGAAAGTGCCAGTGATTTCAGGGCTCGCAGGCCATCCGGCCGCTACCCCCTCACCACTCGCCAACCACTGAGCGACACGCGGGATTCGCCGCCCGCCGCCCGTGTAGCCAATACACCTCGGGCCACACGAAACTCTTCAGGCTCCGGCAGGAATGCTGAGCCCATGAAGAGCCGTTTCATCCTCTACCGCCGCAAGCGCGGCGGCATGTTCTACCTGGAAGACACCGAAACGCGAAAGCAGCAGAGCCTCGGAACCCGCAACCACCCCGAAGCCTTGGCGCTACTGAACGCGCGCAACGAATCGGTCCGCCAACCCCAACTGAACCTCCACATTGCGCGGACCTACCTCGCCGCGTCCGACCCTGCCGCGACCCAGCGGACTTGGGCCGTACCCCTCGAAGAACTCGCCACCTCCAAACAGGGTGCCACCGAAGACCGGTGGCGGAGCGTCCTGAAAGACAGCGCCTTTGACCTGATTCGCGACCTGCCCCTGCTGGAAACGCGCCCCGAGCACCTCCTCAAGGTGATGGAGGTCGGGACGGTCTCGACCAACGTATTCCTTCGCCGCGTCCACAATTTCACGGTGGACATGGGATGGTTGCCATGGCCGGTCATTCCCAAAAAGCACTGGCCCAAGATCCACTTTCGGGAGAAGCGGGCCATTACGGCCGCGGAGCATCAAGCCATCCTCGCCCGTCAAACCAATCCGGTGTGGCATGCATTCTACCAGCTTTGCTGGCTGGTGGGCGCTTCCCAGTCGGATGTCGCCTTCCTCTCAGCGGAAGATGTGGATTGGGAAATGCGGGTCATCGGCTTCGCCCGCAAGAAAACCAAGACCGTATCCTTGATCCATTTCGATGAGGAGGTCGAGGCGGTGCTGAAGGCGTTGCCAGCGAGCGGCCCGCTGTTTCCCAGCCGGCGGAAGATGAACTCCGGGCACCGGGCCACCGAGTTCACCCGAATCTGTCGGCGGATAGGGATCAAGGGGGTCACGCTGCACAGCTACCGGTACGCCTGGGCGGAACGCGCCAAACAATGTGGCTACCCGGAGCGATTTGCACAGGAAGCACTCGGCCACAACAGCAAAGCCGTCCACCGGGCGTATTCTCGGAAAGCCAAGGTCAAACTGCCTTCGTTAGCCAGCTACGAGAAGCAGCAGACCGCCACCCAAATCATTCTGCTCCCACCGCCACCGCTTCCCCATGATCAGCCGTCAACTGAACTTCACGGCCAGAACGCTCAGTAGCTCTGGGACCTCGATTCGCGCGCCCGCAAGCCACGGTCTTGCGGGCGTTCTTTTCCCGCCAGTAGCCTCCGATGGCGTCACTGGCGCGCGCCAGCCACTTCTCGTCACGGCGCAGTTCGCCCAACACTTCCGCCGCGAAGAACTTGGCGCTGTTTCGCGCGGGGTGCCCGAGCGGCCGAAGCAATCCCCGCGCAACGAGGATGGGGATTTCATGGAGCCGGAATCCCAGAAACCACGCAGCTTGCTGTGCGTCGAGCCGGGCTGGAGCCATCTTCCAGCTCAAGAATTCCGACTTTTCGGAGTTCATGCCTCAAGTTTGAAGTAGCCACTGGCCATGCAGGTGTTTCTGGTACACGAAAAGCTCGGCGACCTGGATGGCCATCAAGGTGAAAACTGCCCGCTACGCGCCGCCTGCTGGCATTCCAGTAGGTGGATGCCGCCATGGGCCTGCAGGCGTTCAGCGTCGAGAAGGACTTCTGGGTGTGCTGGACACTCCGCGAGCTGTTCCGGCTGCCGTCCGTGGCCCCGCACCTCACGTTCAAGGGCGGCACGTCCCTGTCAAAAGCATGGAAGCTGATCCACCGCTTTTCCGAAGACATTGACCTCGTGGTGGACAAGAAGGTACTCGGGTTTGGCGGGGATGCCGCGCCCGACAAAGCCCCCAGCAACAAGCAGCGCAAGGCCCGCCTCGAAGCACTCATGGATGCCAGCCAACGCTGGGTTCAGCAAACGTTGCAGCCGGCCTTCTCCGAATGCATCACTGCGCCGTTGGGTGCTTCGGGCTGGAAGCTGGAAGTGGATCCGGATATGGCCGACGGGCAGTGCTTGCTGTTCCATTACCCGTCCGTATTCCCATCGGGCGGTGCCGGTTACGTCCGTCCAGTCGTGAAGATCGAACTGGGCGCGCGCTCCGATGACTGGCCCAGCGAGACGAAGGCCATTGTTCCTTACGTGTTGGACCAATTCCCAGCACTCGACTCGGAAGGAGCCGTCGAGGCTCGAGTCCTCGCCGTGGAGCGAACCTTCTGGGAAAAGGCCTGCTTGTTGCATGAGGAGACCTTCCGCCCTCCAGACAAACCTCGAAAAACCCGCATGGCTCGCCACTATTACGATCTCTGGTGTTTGCTCCAGGCAGGCGTGGGAGAAAAAGCAATTCGGAGCCGGGAACTCTTCCAACGGGTAGCCGAGCATCGGTCCATCTTCTTCCGACACTCCTGGGTGGACTACACCACGCACAAATCCGGAACCTTTCGGCTGCGCCCGCCTGAAGAGCACCTGCCCGGGTGGCGAGCTGATTATTCTAGTTCGCGTTCAAGATGAGACGGCCTCAATGACAAACCTCCATTGAAAACGGACTTGATTTGAAATAGTTAGTATCATCTTGAACGCGAATTAGAATTACCAGCAGATGCTCGGCCCGATGTTCTTCGGGGCAACGCCGACCTTCGAGGAGATGATCGCCGCTGCGACTCAGTTTGAAACAACCTTCAACACGACGACATGACCAAGTGTCCAAGCATTGCAGGATCTCAGGAGCCGCCCGGAAGGGCATCCGGCCCCAGTTCCTCAGACACCTCATCAACCAGCTTTCACTCAATCCTTGTGCCTTAGGAGCGGTTTTGAAGCTTCCGACCGATGAATGTCTCCGTTTTGATTGGCAGGTCTGCACGTGAGACTCGACCGCTCGGGATCGTCTCAGCGTTCTCCACGGAAGACGCCGTTGTACCAAACCAATGGACACCTTCGCCATTCACGGAGATGTGATCGCCGACTACCGGCACTACATCGCCAGCTTCATCCACATCCGGGATGAGGCGATAGCGGCCAAGGTCAGCACCGAACTGGAGCGCGGCCGTCTTTGGCCGGAGCCGTTGATCCAGTTCAACCCATCTTTCAAGACCGCAGGTTCTGTCCGGCAATTGGTAGATCAGCGCCGACTGCGGCCAGAACTGGACCTCGTTTTCCCAGATCTCCGCCTCTACGAACATCAGGCGAGAGCCGTCGATCTCGGCGCCGAAGGCCACGACTTCGTGGTGACCTCGGGCACCGGCTCAGGCAAGTCGCTGACCTATCTCGCCAGCATCTTTGAGTCGCTCCTCCGTGAGCCCAAGCGGGAAGGCGTTGCCGCCATCATCGTTTACCCGATGAACGCATTGGTAAACTCCCAGGAGAAGGCGCTGGAAGGTTTCAAAGCCGTCTTCGAGCAGAGGGGCCGGCCTTTCCCGTTTTCGTGGGGCGTTTACACCGGACAGGAAGACGAAGCGGAACGGCAGCGACTGCGGGACCAACCGCCCGACATCCTGCTCACGAATTACATGATGCTGGAGCTGATCCTAACGCGGATCAAAGAACGACGGCTGCGCGACGCCATCTTTCCCGCGCTCCGGTTTCTGGTCTTCGATGAACTCCACACCTACCGAGGCCGCCAGGGAGCCGACGTCGCCCTGTTGATCCGCCGCTTGCGTTCGCAGTGTGCCCGCGCGGTGACCTGTATTGGCACATCGGCGACGATGGTTTCCGGCGGAGCGCAGAACGCCCAGCAGGAGAAAGTTGCCGAGGTCGCCAGCCGGGTTTTCGGCAAACAAATCAGACCAGGACAAATCGTGGTGGAGCAACTGGAACGTTCCCTGGCTTCGCACGCAGGACTGCCCAACGCCGCGGAACTGCGCGCCGCGGTCTTAGCAGTGATTGATGAAGGCGCCGCAGCGGAGGCGCTGGCACGGCATCCCACCGCGGTGTGGGTGGAGAACGCGGTGGCGCTGGCCGAATGCGAGGGTCGTCTGGTCCGCGGGGCGCCGAAAACCCTGGGGCAGATGGCCAGGGTTCTTGCTGAATTGACCGGGCTTCCAGATTCGGCCTGCGGCGACCATCTGCGCGCGCTGCTCCGTTGGATCGCTCGTCTCAACGTCACCTCCGCTCAGCGTTACACCAAACTCCCGTTTCGGCTTCACCAGTTCATCTCCCAGACCGGTAATGTTTACACGACCCTGACCCAGGGCGGGGACCGCATCATCACGCTGGATCCTGGTGTCTTCCTGTCCACCGTCGCCGAAAAGGTGCCGCTGTTTGTGAACGTGTTTAGCCGGTATTCCGGTGAGGCGCTTCTCTGCGTCACCAAGGACCCTGAGTCCGGACGCCTGGTCCCGCGTGAATTTCGGACCCGGACGACGGAGGAAGGAGAGGAGGAGACTCTCCTCGATGGTTATCTGCTCACGAACGAAGATCTGTGGAATCCGGATGAGAGCCTCGAAGAGCTGCCGGACTCCTGGTTGAAGAAGACTGCCGACGGCAAGTTGGTTCCTGTCGCGGATTACGTTGACTTGCTGCCCACGCCGATCTTCTACGACGCGCAGGGGGGCTACTCCGAAACCAAGCCGCTTACCTACCATGGCTGGTTCATGCCCGCGCCGCTCCTGTTTGATCCAACGGCGGGGGTTTTCTTCGACCGCCAGGCAAGCGAACGTTCCAAGCTGACGGCCCTCGGCCTCGAAGGGCGCAGCACCTCGACGACCATCACCGCCTTTTCACTGCTGCGACGCCTGGCAGAAGCCGGCGCCCCGAGCGCCGACCAAAAACTTCTCAGCTTCACCGACAACCGGCAGGACGCCGCCCTGCAGTCGGGTCACTTCAACGATTTCATTGCCGTGGTCCGACTTCGTGCGGCCATTGCCCAGGCCGTCGCCTCGGCTCCCGGAGGACAGCTCGACTTCAGAAATCTCGGGATGGCCGTCCGGACCGCGCTGAATCTTTCGTTCCTGGAATTCGCCAACCGGACTGAACAACCAACCTTCCCACACGTTTGCCGGCAGTACGAGGAGGCGTTGGAAACCTACCTCGCCTACCGGGCGTTCCATGACTTGCGCCGCGGCTGGCGCGTCATTCTACCGAACCTCGAACAGTGTGCCCTACTGAACATCAGTTACCGCGATCTCGATACGGTGGCGAACACCGCCAAGGCATGGACAGACATTCCGGTGCTCAATGCGCTGCCTGCGGCCGAACGGGCTACCCTGATCGGCGACGTGCTCGACCACTTCCGGCACGAGTATGCTCTGCACAGTGAGATCTACTTCGCCGAGGGCAGCCGGGGTATCATTGACACCGTCGCCGAGGCATTGCTGCTCAACCCGGACCGCCGGGTGGGCATGAAACGGGACAACAACCTGGAGTTCGACTTCGCCGAGTTCACCGAGGCCGAATCCAACCGCCTCCAGGTCAGCCGCAAGCTCGACGAGGCCGAGGCCCGTGAAAAGGTATCGCGTTCCATCTTCGCCCAGAACGCCATCAAGGCCGACGAAGTGGAGGCCGACCTCCGCATCATAGACGAGTCCATCGGCAATCCCTAGGCGGTCCGCGAGTTCGTGGAGTCCGCCTGCCTGCTGGCCGGTGCTCAGTTCACGCCGCTCAAGGACGGTTCCCGTTTCCGCCTGCACACAGTCAATTTGCCGGAGTCGCTCAAGGCCACGTTGCCGGCCAAGGCCGACCTGCTGGTGAGCTTCGACTCGCCCACGCCGGAAGGCGCGCTCTACCTCGGCCGCAACCACCCCTTCGTTGAACAGCTCTGCCAGCTCCTCTTGGCCAACGCCGTCCATCGTCGCACCCCGCGCGCCGCCCGGACGGCAGTCATCCGCAGTCGGATGGTTTCGCTCAAGACCACGCTGCTCCTGCTGCGGGTCCGCAACGTCATCACGGAGAAGACCCGGGGCTTTCGCGTCGTCGCCGAGGAGATGCTGGTCTGGGGCTATCGCGGTGACCCGGCCAACCGCGACTTCCTGACCGTCGAGGAAGCCCGTCAATTGCTTGGCGACATCTCCGCCACGGCCAACCTCTCGCCGGAAGCCCGCGTCGAGTTTCTGAACAACGAACTCCGGTTTCTCGACCCGCTCCGGCCGGAGTTGGACCGTCTCGCTGACGACCGGTGCCAGCATCTTGTCTCGGCCCACGAGCGATTCATCCACCTTGTGGACGGCGCCAAGCCGCACGAACACCAGTTCCAGGTCGTCTATCCGGTGCTGCCGATGGATGTCCTCGGCGTTTACGTCGCGCTGCCGGACCACGGCCGCTCCTGAACCATGCCCCCCACTCAACTCAGCCTTCCCGGTGCCATGCGCCGCGGCTACGGTTCCGAGCATGACGGTTACCGAATGCCTGCAACGGTGGCGTGCTCTGCCTCTGGCGGAGCGGCAGCGTCGCCGTTGGGCACGAATTCCCCGCAATGTGGCGGCTTCCATGGCCTTCGAGGGCGAACCCGTTAATCTCGGATGGCTGGAGGAACTCCACCGTCGCCTGGGGCCGCCCGGTTCCTCCGCCCACCCGCTTGAGCCATGAAAACGATCCAGCTCGCTTTGCCTGACGTGCTCCTATTGGACCCACTCCAAACTTTGGCCGGCGTGGAACGCCGCAGCCAATTCCTGCTCGCGTTGAAGTATTTCGAGCTGGGCGAACTCAGCTCCGGCCAGGCCGCCCGGATGTGCGGACTAAGCCGCACGGCGTTCTTGCTGGAAGCGAGCCGTCTCGGCGTGGCCATCGCCGAACTTTCGCCCGAAGAATTCGATTCCGAGTTCGCCCATGTCTGACTTCTTCAGCCGGCCCATCGTCTCGAACACCGGGCCGTTGCTGGGGCTGTCGCGCATCGGCCAGATGGGGTTGGTGGCCCGGCTGTTCCCGCAGGTGCTAATCCCGCGGGAGGTAGTGGATGAACTGCTCCTGACGCCCCGTGCCGACGTGGAGGATCTCCGGCAGCAGCTCGCTCAATTCACCCTGCCGACGGCCTCCGGCCCGACTGATCCCCTGTTACAGGCCCAACTCGACCCGGGGGAAGCGGCCGTCATCGCCATGGCATCGCAACACGGGCCGCTTTCCGTGCTGATGGATGAACGCAAAGGCCGTCGGGTCGCGTCCCTGATCTACCGGCTGTCGGTGATTGGCACTGGTGGCCTGCTGGTGGCCGCCAAGCAGCGTGGCTTGATCGGCGCCGTCCGGCCCTTGCTCGAAGGGATGCAGGCAGGCGGCTACCACCTCGGGCCCGCTTTGGTCGCTGAATGCCTACGCCGGGCTGGTGAATGACCTTTCCCTCCATCCGTATCGAAGGAGCGATCCTTTCCGGCGACCTGCTCGCTAAGGTCGAGCGTGACGACTTCCCCGGGCAAAGGGCCGTGGACTTTGGGCTGCCCGGTGGCACCAAAGTGAAGGACGAGATCGCCCGCGCCTGGGCGGAAGCCCAGAGCCTCTGGGCCATTTACCGACGACGCCTTGACAACCTGACCAGCGTGGACCTGTCACCAGCGAGACCCGCAATCTCTGGATGGTTCCGTTCCTCGGCCTGCTCGGCTATCAGCTCGAACGTCCCGAACGCGCCGAGGTCGTCATCGACAAGACCTACGCCCTCAGCCACCGGCTTCCGGGCCGCGACGGCTTCCCGGTCCACATCGTCGGCTCGCGCCACGGCGACCCGACGGTTCCGCCCGACCGTTCCACGCTCGACGTGAAGGCCACCGCCGGACCGCGCATGAGCCCGCACGCGCTGGTGCAGGAATACCTCAACCTCGCCGACACCCTTTACGGCATCACGACGAACGGCCTGTCGCTCCGTCTGCTCCGCAACAGCACGCGGCTCATCCGGCTCAGCTACGTCGAGTTCGACCTCGAACGCATCTTCACCGAACAGCTCTTCGCCGACTTCGCGATTCTGTTCCGCCTGCTCCACGTCACCAGGCTGCCGGCCAGCCGCGAGCACGCCGCGCAATGCCTGTTGGAGCGCTACCACCAGGACGCGCTAGAATCCGGTGCCCGCATCCGCGATGGCCTGCGGGATGCCGTCGAGAAAGCCATCGTCGGCCTTGGCAACGGCTTCCTCGCTCACCGGGACAACGACGCCCTGCGTTCGGTCCTTCAGTCCGGCGCTTTCTCGGCGAAAGACTACTACGGCCACCGGCTGCGACTGATTTACCGGCTGCTCTTCCTCATGGTCATCGAAGAACGCGGCCTCGTGTATCCGCGCACCTCCGACCGCCGCCTCAAGTCCATTTACGGCCAGCACTACAGCCTCGCCCGATTGCGCCGGCTCGCCGGTCACCGCTTCCTGGCCGACAAGAACCACTCCGACCTCTGGCTGGCCTTGCGCGCGACATTCCGCCTCTTCGAGGGCGATGAACACGCCGCCAAGCTGGGGCTTTCACCGCTGGCCGGACGCCTCTTCGGTGCAGAAGCCCTGGGGCCGCTGAATGCCGCCCAGCTCGACAACGCCACGCTGCTGGGCTGCCTCCGCGAGCTGTCCCTCTTCGAGCAACCCGGCACCCACCAGGTCATCCGGGTTAACTACGGGGCCATCGCCACCGAGGAGTTCGGCTCCGTTTACGAATCCCTCCTCGAGCTTCACCCCACGGTTACGCCCGGCACGCCGCCGTGCTTCGCCTTCAAGCAGGCCGCCGGCAACGAGCGCAAGACCAGCGGCAGCTACTACACGCCGTCCAGCCTCGTCGAATGTCTGCTCGACTCCGCGCTCGACCCGGTGCTGGAAGATCGCCTGAAGAATTTCGCCAAGCTCGGCTACCAATCCGGCGACGAAGCCGTGCTCGCGCTCAAGGTCTGCGACCCCGCTTGCGGCAGCGGCCATTTCCTCATTGCCGCCGCCCAACGCATCGCCCGCCGCCTCGCCGTCCTCCGCGCGGGCGACGAAGAGCCGAGCCTCGAACTCCTCCGCCACACGCTCCGCGAAGTCATCAGCCACTGCATCTACGGCGTGGACATCAACCCCATGTCCGTCGAGTTGTGCAAAGTCGGTCTTTGGCTGGAAGCGATGGAGGCGGGCAAACCGCTCTCCTTCCTTGATCACCACATCCGCTGCGGCAACAGCCTCCTCGGCGCGACCCCCGCGCTCATCGGCGAAGGCATTCCCGACGACGCCTTCA
>CAYYSX010000015.1:0-25432 GCA_964474315.1 uncultured Verrucomicrobiota bacterium
ATCCCAATGACCCGGCCAAGAGGCCCCGGCCCTCACACCGTGGCCCGGAGGACGCGCCGGCGAGCGGAGAGCTGAGGTAAGCCACCAGGTTCGCCACCTCCTCCACCGTGCCAAACCGCTGCCACAGCGAGGTCGGGCGGACCGAACGAAAAAATTCCCGTTCGAATTCCACCGACGTCTGCCCGGCGTCGGTCGCCAGCTTCGCTACGAAATCGCTCACCCCTTCGGACGCCGTGGGTCCGGGCAGCACGGCATTGACGGTCACTTCCGTGCCGCGGGTGAGCTGGGCCACAAGCCGATGCCCTTGGTGGAGCCGATGACGAGTGCGGTGCGCTTTTCAAGCTGGAGATTCCTGGAGCAACAACGACCTCCAGGGTAACGCGAAGGGAGCGACGGCGGGATTCTTTTTCGGGAGCGCGGACGGCTCGTCCGCTCGATCACCCGGGGAGAAGCTCCAAAACCCAAGCTCCAAGTTCCAAAGAAATCCCAAGAACGAAGCTCCAAGCTTTCCCGGCGGAACCCTAAGCATAATACCACGCGCCCACGACGGGCGGCTCCTGAGCCCTAGCAGCTTGGGTCTTGGACTTTGGAGCGGCCCTCAGTGGTCGAGCGGACGAGCCGTCCGCGCTCCCGAGGAGGGCTCACCGCCGCCCTAAGCGTTCAGACAGGCTCTGGCCCTGGCCAATATGACGGAACACACCGGGAAGCAGTTGCGCGGTCCACAAGCCCTGGGCGAGATAATGCTTTTGTGCGTCCCGTTCGTCCGCCGCCGGACCTATCCGGGCCATCTCTGCCGCGCGGACCAGGGACGGATTGAAGGTGAAGTGGGCGCTGGAAGCGACCGCCAGATCTCCCCGGGTCACCCAACGGATCGGACGCCGGGTGATCATGTGGTAGGGCAACGTCTTTTCCGCCGCGGATCGCAACCGCACTTGTCCCACGGAAGGATCCGACGCCAGCACCTCGGCCGCCCGCGACAACCAGTCCGTTCCCCGCACCGCCGCCACCCAGTCGTCCTCCAGGTGAAAGACCAGGCCGCATTCCGAAAGCGAGAGCGCCTCGCGCATCAGCCGGCTCCAGGCCGGACCCACCGGCAGAACTTCGCCCCGCGATTCCAAACGCCGCCAATGAGTCGGAGCCGTGTCGAGCACCCGGTGAGTCGGCTCATCCCCTCCATTGACCAGGACGATTCCCGGAATTCCCGCGAGCCGCTCACCCAACGCGGCTTGCAGGGCGGTGAGGGTGCGCCGAAGGAGCTCCGGACGCTGCCCGGTCAATAGCGTCAGGATGATGCCGTCGCGCTGGGTGGACGCTTCGGCCTTCCCCGCTCGGTTCGGCCCCAGACGCCACACCTTCTGGTGACCGCAGGAGAGCGACGTGGCCGAACAGCCGATGTGCTGCTGCCAGAGACGGACACAGTCGCGCTCGTGTAAGCGTTCCGCATCGTTGAGCCACAATTCCCAGGCGCTGGTTAGATGACGTTGCAAGGCGAACAGAATGGCCGAACGACCAAACCGTTCCGGCGGACCATCGGCGAAGACAAAATCGAACCGCCCCTCGAGCTGGGCCGAATACCATCGGGCGTCGGTCCGGCCGGGGAGGGAGTGTTTTCGCAGTGGGACAAAGTGGAGCTGACAGAAACGCCCAAGTCCGGCCCGTATTAGTCGGGCCCGGGTCTGACGATAAAATTTCAAGTCATGCTCCAGTGTGACCAGCTCAAAGCCCAATTCACGGGCCCCCTCCGCCAAGACCAGCGTGGACCGACCACTGCCCAATTCGAGGACCCGACGCGGACGACGCGTGTGGCAGTGCTCCGTGAGCGCCTGCGCCACGTCATCGGAAATCGACCAGGTTCCCCACGGGTCGGCGGAACGTTTCCGGATGGTTTTCGCGGAGAGCGACGGCCCATCCGCGGTCGGAGCCGGCAAGGCCAGCCGGGGCGGACGGGTCGTGGTTCTTCCGTCTCCGGTTCCTGACGCCTCCAACAAAGCGCGCAACCGCTCGGATTGCTCAACCAAGGCGCGGCGTTCCTCCGCCGGGACATTGCGGGCCACCAGGTCCTTCAAGCGCTGGCGCACGACGGGAAGAACCGCCTCTGCGCCGGAAGACGGATGACGGGCGGAATAAGCTTGGACGTACAGGCGGGCCAAATGGCGGCTGGTGGTGGTCCGCAGGCGCGAACCCCATCCCGTGGCGCGATCATGAATCAACGATCCTCGACGAAGGACCCGGTGATATAACACCCGTTCCTCTCCCACCACCTTCCCCGCCATGAGCAGCAGGTTCATGAGCAGCGTATCATAGCCCACCCGAAAGCCTGCATAGTACCCGCCCAGTTCTCGCACCGTCTCCGACCGGAAAAGCGCGTGATGCCCCAGCCGGTGGCGAAAGGCGCGATCCATCGGCCGGCGGAGCGCCAGGTTGACCGAATCGACCTGACGTCGGCTGGCCGAGGCAACCTCTGCCGACTCATGGACGACGGAAGACACCGCGCAATCGGCCTGTTCCCGGCACGCCAACGCCAACAAGCAGGCCAGTCGGTCCGGCTCGCTCCAGTCATCGGCGTCCTGCGTGGCGAACCAGGGGTCGGGCGTGGCCGCCAGGACCACCGCATCGGCGAAATAACGGCCCCGGTTCAGCGGGAGATCGAAGCGGATCAAACGCGGATCATCGAGGTCGGTCAGCTCCCGCCAGGGCCCCTCCGCATCGGCGTCGTTGATCACCACCAGTCGCAGGTTGTGATGCGTCTGGCTTAGGATGCTCTCCACCGCTCGACGGATGTAGGGCCGCGCCCGAAAGAACGGGATGGAAACCGTGATGCGCTCCGATTCCGTGTCATCGAACGCGGAAGTGGGAACGCGGAAGTGAGAAGTCGGAACGAAACCGCTCGCGGTCCTTTCGCTCTGGACAAGTCGAACGTTAGCAGAGGCTTGTTTCATGATGGTATCCACCTGTTGCCGATTGACGGGGCGCCAGCAGGTACCACGGGTCCGCTTGGCGCTGGTGTTGCGCGAATGAATGCGCGCCACGTAGAAATCAGGATGGTCCAGCACCTCCAGCCGGGCCGTGGGTTTGGCCCATACGAAACGGGTATCCTCTCCCTCGGCGATGGCGGGAAACGGGTTCCGTTCCCAAAACTCCCGCCGATACATCAGTGTTCCGCCGCATAACCAGCGGCGCTGATTCCGCGGATACACATACTGCCAGGCCTCCGGACTCTTGTGGGAGATGAACCAAACCCGGGCGAGGCCGCAGACGTCGGCTCGCGTCTCCTGGAGGCGCCGGAACTGATAGGAGAGTCGCCAGGGCGCCATCCAATCGTCGTCATCCCAATGGACGAGAATGCGTCCGCGGGCCGCGCGGGCCGCGCGGTTGCGTTTGGCGCCAATGACTTCCTTGCGCTCCAGACGAAGATAGCGGAGGCGCGGATCCGGCGGCACCAGATCGGCGATAGGATCCTTTCCGTCGTCGAGAATGACTAATTCCCGTTCCGGATAATCTTGCTCAAGAAAGTGCCGGATCGCGGCGGGAACGAACTCCCGGCGGTCGGCCGTGGGCATGAGGCAGGAAATGAGGGGATTCATGGGGGAAAGCTCCAAAAGCCAAGCTCCAAGTTCCAAAGAAATTCCAATAACGAAGCTCCAAGCTTTCCCGCTGGCATCTTGCGACACAACCTGACGCGCCTAGGACGGGCGGATCCTTAGCCACTGTAACTGGGAACTTCTTTGGAGCTTGGGTTTTGGGATGTGGAGCTTCCCACCGGGTGATCGAGCGGACGAACCGTCCGCGCTCCCCGCGTACGGAGTCCCGGCTTTAGCCGGTGGAGCGATCGGCTTGTCCCGTCGTTTGGTAATTCTCCGGAGCGTCGGGACAAGGAACGTCTCCGCCGGCTAAAGCCGGGACTCCGTACGCGGATGAGCGGAAACGCAGGAGCAAGCAGGGAAAGTTCAACACCGAGGGGCACTGTCTCCCACGGGGACTTGGAGCTTCCCTGCGGTCACGCCATCCGGCTGCGCGGCTGGAGGACAAAATTCGGTTCGGAGGGTGGAGGAGCCGTTTCCCGTTTTCCCTCGTGGCCGAGCCAGTTGATGCCAGTCATCCCCAAGGGGTCGGCTCCGAGATCACGACGCATGGCCATCAGCAACCGGTTGAATCGGGAGTGGGTCTCGTCGGTGACACCGCGCCTCCCGGAAATCACTTCGACTACGTTCTGGTATTCCTTCAGAACGGCGAGACTACCCCACAGCAGCAGGGCCGCCTCGACGGAGTTGAATCTGTCCGGCGGCGGATCGACCTGAAGTCGTTCCAGAAGGGACTGGAGAACCCCCGCGTAGGCCTTCGACTGCTCGATCCTCCTCTGGGACTCGACCCTTTGCTCATGGGATCGGCGAAGGGCCGAGGCAATCAGCCAAGCCGACAGCAGCAGCACGACGGATCCCACGCCGAGGACCAGTGCCGTCTGGGGGGCCAGGGCGACGAAGATCTGACGAAGTTGCCCGATACCCACGCCGAGGCCGAGGATCAACAGGCCGAAGGTAACCAGGACAATGGCTACGATGATCATGACTGCAGGAATAACGTACTTGTTGTTCATAGAGGTCGCCTAATATGACGTTACATTTTGTCTGAGCGGAATCGCACGGTGGCCGCCTTCCTCAAAGGATGCCGGCCTCCCCTTTCAATTCCTCAAGGGTCGGCACGTACCAGTCTGGTGAGTCACGCCTCTGCAATTCCTCCAGTAGCCACGGAGTCAAATTGATCTCGTTAGAGTAGTCCCACCTGGGCTCAATGAGGTTTTCACCGTTCAGTTGATGGATAGACATCTTTTCCGGGCCTGAAAGTTTCCTCTCGCTCAAGACGAGCCTCAAACAGAATGACTCCGCCTCCATGATCGTCGTGTTCGGATAGTCCGGATCCGATGAGGCGACAAACGTGCATCCCAAGATTCGTCCGACCCGTTGTCCGGTCATCGTCAATGACTCGGGGGTCTTCAAGCGGACACCGAAGAAAACGTAGATACGTGACATGGAGCGACGGGGATCAGGGGGTGGCCGGAGGGGGAGGAGGCGGAGGCGCAGGGGCCTTGGGTGGGGTGATCTCCACATGCGTTTCGCCCGCATACTCGCGGGTTCCCGCCTTGCTCAACAATTCACGGACATTGGAGACGGCGCGCAATTTCAGGGAGAAGTCCCCTCGGCGGACGCCGGTGATGCTGTTGTAGGCAACCGACATGCTCTGGATGATTGGCCGGACGCCGGGATGCCGATCGGCCCAGATCTCCGCGGAGGACGCTCGCGCCGGCATGCTTCCGCCGACCGCTTCCAGATAAAGTTTGTCACTCTCGATAAACAAATCGATGTCAAAGCTGAAGGGATCGAACGCCCCGAATCCCTTGCTGACGCCTTTGCGCCCCTTGGCGAGACTTCCCCGATATTTGAGCCGCGCGGCTGAGTCCAAAGCCTGGATCTGGGTCACGAACTGTTCGAGTTTTTGCTGGGCCTCGTCCTTCCGGCTTTGCCAGACCCGCTCGGCCGCCGCCTCGGCCTGCCGGTCCAGCTCGGCCTTGACCGCCTCGTCGCTGAAGTCCTGAACGACCAAACCGGCACTGACGGCCCAGGCCGAGATGTCGGCGGCCAATCCCTTGATGGCCGCATCCACCTGTGCTTTCAAGGTCTCAAAATCCGCTGATTTCATCCCTTCGAGCTTCGCCACCGCAGCGGCGAGGCCAGAGGCTTTCTTGGCCTTGATTTCGGGCAGCAACAGAATGCTAAACTCCTCCTTGATGGCGGGGTTGGCGAGGCCATTGATGTAATCTTCCCAGCGCTGGAGGATGCGGTCCACTTGGGCAAACTTGCCGCGAATGGAATCCTCCCGGGAGGCCATCCAGACGGTCAAATGGCCGCCTTCATCCTTGATGGTAAGGGTATGACCACCGCCGGCCATGCTGACGGGAAGGGAAAAGGGTAGTCCCGCGGCCCCGCCAAAGAGGGTGAACAGTTCTCCCAACGTACGGGCCAACACGTGCTCGTCTGCCTTGACCTGCTCGTTGAGGGGCAAGGCATTTCCCGCTGGTCCGGAAGCGGCCAGGCTGGCAGCCACCTGATCGGCACCTTTGTCCGTTTTGGTGAGGAGACTCCGGGCCGTCGCGATCAGCGGGGTCGCCTTCTTTCGGGATTCCGGGGCCAGCGTGGAAAGCTTGCGCTCCATTCCGGTTAGCGCCGCATCCAACGGTTGCGCCGCGCTGGCCACCATGACCGTTGCCGCGGTGCCGCTCACCTGAATATACAATCGATGCGATGCGGCTCCCGCGGCGAAGGGGACTGATTCACCAACGTCGATTGCCGGTTTCCCCTGGTCTTTCTTCTGGTCTTTGTCTTTGTCCTTTTTTCCCAGCAGTTTGGCGACGATCGCCTTCGCCTTCCCCACGATCCACGCGATCGCCGCATCGATGGCCTGGTCCACCTTGGCCTGCACTTTCTTGACGATCCCCATCACTTTGTCGGCGACTTTACCCAAGCCGGCGAACCCAGCCAGGAACGCAATGGCCAGGGACAACAGCCGGGACAGAACATTCTCCACTTTGCTAATGGCGGCCCCAATGGCGCCCGAGGCGATGGCCACGATCGAATCGATGAAGCCCTTCACCACCGCCATGATCTTCGAGAGCTTCTGCACGAAGACCATGATAGTGTCGTAGATGGAAATGATCGCCGAGATGAAGCCGGCGCCCGGAATGAACATGGCGACCAACTTCGGAATCGCTTTCGTCACCACCGCCTCCACCACCATGGAAGTAATGCCGCTGACGATACTGTCTTTGAGATCGCTCAGCTTCTCCTTGATGACCTCCCAGGCCGCGGCCGGACCGCCCGTGACCAGCGCTTTGACGATGTCGAACCCGGTCTCGAGTCCCTTGACGATGGTTTCTCCGGCCGGTCCGAACGCCTTGACTAATTTGGTCCGGATATTGGCCCACGAGATGCCGAGCACGCTGAGGGCAAATTTGCCGAACTCGATCAGCGTGAGTGCCTGCGGAATATAGACGCCGGTGAGCGAACCCGTGAGCCAGTCGATCAGGCCCTTCTTGAGATGGGTCAGGAACCGTCCGGCAAACGCCTGGAATCCACCCTTCGCCGCCTTGACCAAGTTGCCGACGAACGGCAGCGGATTCTGCAGAATGCTCTTTAGCGCGGCACCGGTCTTTTTGACATAGGAGAAGGCGCCGGGGCTGACGACGTCGAAGATGATCTCCAGCAGATTGAAGATCGTCGTGCCGGCCCAACTGACGAATTCCCCGAAGAATCCGCCAAAGACATCGGCCAGCTTGGCAAAGGCCTTGGGAATGAGAATGACATCGATCAGTTCGAGCGATTGGAACGCACTGATGAACAGGTCGGGAATCCGGCCGACAAACCCCAGCAAACCGCTCAGTGCCCCTTGGAACCAAGCGAACGCGCGCGGAATCGCATTCGCCTTCTGCATGTTCTCCCAGATCTCCTCCTGCCCGATGATCTTCATGAACGGGCCGATGAGCGTCTCCGCCGTCTGGGGATACGCGTCGCCCGTGATGGGGTCGTAGCCTAACACCGCCTTCAGCAAGGCATAGCCTTCGGTGCCTTCGGCCAATTCAGCGATGGGCCGCAGGATGGCATCCTTGACCAGTTCGACGATGCCATCGACCAGACCGGTGGCGAATTCGATGATCTGGTCGATGGGGGTGGTGAAGATGCTCTTGGCCCGTTCCCAGACGCCGCCCAAGTCAAAGATGTCGTCCCAACTTAGCGAATCGAGGAAGTCGGTGACGGCCTGCTTGATGGAACTGCCGACCAGGCCCAGCGAGGCGATTTGTTCTTCGACGAAGGCGCCGGCCTTGTCGAACACGCCGGAGCTGTCGAGCGCCTGCGTGATCAGTCCGCCCATGGGCAACACTTCGATCAACGCCCGGAGGATGTTGGCGGCACTCCGGGACACCGAGCTCATGTTGATCGGGTTCACGCCCAGCACGATCGTGAACATCCGGAACCCGGGAATGATGTTGGCCTTGTCCGCGAAGTAATCGAGCGCGTCACTGACGCCCCAACGCTGGACCTGAACCGGCGTCCGCGCGGTGACCGTGGTGTCTTCGCTGCGCTGAAGGGCGGCGCGCTGTTGCGCTACGGCTCCCTGCTGGATGGTGTGCGTCAGCTCGTGGGCAATCAGTTCCCGTCCTGGGGGACTTTCCGGCTGATACTGGCCCGGGGCGAAGAAGATGTGCCCCCCCAGAGTAAACGCCCGGGCGCGGAGCTGCTTGCTGAGATTCCCCGCCGGCGCATCGGTATGGATCCGGACGCCGCTGAAGTCGGCGCGGAACCGCGGCTCCATGAATCCGCGGACAGCGGGAGGCAGAGGCCTTCCTCCCGAAAGGTTCCCTTGCAGCTCCGCGGAGAGGTCAGGTCCAACCTCAGATTTTCCTGTCCCCACGGGCTGCAAGGGAAATCTCGCCGTCCCCATTGCCGAACGGTGTCCAACCACCACGTCCGCAGGACGGGGCATTTCGCTGACCCGCCGCGCGGTGGACGTCGCCTCCAGTTCGGCTGGATCCCGCGGAGAAGAGATCTCCAACGACGGCTGAGGCCGGGTGGACGAACCGATGCCGGGAGTCCGCGGCGAGGAGGTCAGCGGCACCGCCGGCCGATAGTCGGGACGCGGAACCGGACGCACCGGCGACCGGGCCGGACGTGCCCGATTCGGTCGGGCTCGCGTGACCGTACGGGTCGGCGCCGCCGGTGTGGCGGCGGGTCGTTGGACGTGGGTACGGGCCATGAGGCTCCGAAATGAAGGGAGCGCGGGTCTGCGACCCGCAGCAAGGTGGCCACCGGGAAGGCCGTGGAATGGACCCTGATCGTTGGTCTGCCCCCGGGTTCACTGACAGGTTAAAAACCTGCGGAACAGCAGGCCAAGAGGCCTGCGCTACGCCTGTACCGCAGACATTCCTGTCTGCTGTACCGCAGGTTTTTAACCTGCCTCCCGGAGTCCGCGGGCCGGCTCAGAGGCCTGCGCCACGCGTTGGGCCACCAAGGGATCCGGATGATTGACCAGTTGCCGCCAGCGATCCACGGCCAGGGGGACGCGTAGCGAGAGGAGACTCCGCAGCGGCCGCTCGCGCTGCTCCGGCTTTCCGGAAATGACTTCGGCCATCAACTGATCCACCAGGGCAATCAGGCGGGCCTCGTCGCGCCGAAGTTCGAACTCCAGAAGGGTTTCGACCGAGGGAAGTTCAGTGGAGGAATGCAGCGCACTCGACCGGTCGAGTCCCAAGGAAAGGGCTCGCCGGCAGACCACAGTCAGACGGTCGGATTCACCAGGGCGAAGCCGGTTCCATACGGTTTCCAGTCGAACGAATTCATTCAGCAGAATCGGCTGCCGCCACGGTCGGCCGGGCGCAATCTCGACGACCCCGGCCGGACCGCCGAGGTCAGGCACGCCGGCGCACGGATCCGCCAGCACTTCGTCGGCAAAGGTAGTCACGAAGGAGAATCCACCCGGGCGCCCGGTCTGGCGCTCGCCGGCGACCAGCAGGAAACAGGGAGCGGGACCCGGCACCTCGAGGGAGAACTCCAGTTCAATCGGGCCTCCCGCCACGTCACTCGCCTCGAGGAGACGGAAGCCGGCGTGGAGCGGTATGAGGGGCGTACTCATCGACGGAACGTCAACGGAAACGAATTACCACCCGATTGCTCCGTCGGGCAAGAACGGAGTCGGTTGCCGTCACGGTGACCGCTCCGGTGAAACCAGCGGGTCGGGTCACGGTGACACCCATCGCCGGCGCGCCGGGTCCGGTCACGTTGGGGGCGACGGTGACGCCGCCCCGGGCCGCGGCGGGATCGACACTCCAGTGGATGGTGCGGCCGCCGGGTTGGGCATCGAGCGTCACGGTGGTGGTCAGGGTGCCGGACGGAACCGTAGCGGGTGTGGCGCGCATGTTCCGCAGGGCGACCGGCACCACGCGAACCGGACCGTCGGCCCGCCGGTTGGCAAAGACGGTGTCGGCCGCGCGAACGCGGAAGTTCCCGGTACGGTTTCCCGCCTGCACCGTGGCCGTGGCCGGCAGAACAGCGGGATTCCCGGCGATGAGGGTGGTGTCCCCGTTGAGGATGCTCCAATTAACCGTGCGACCGGGAACACTCGAGGTGACACCGAGGTTGGCGGTGGCCGCACCGTCGGCGGCCAGATCGGTCGCGCCCGGGGCCGTGGGGATGGCGACGACGTTGGTGAAAATGATGAGCGGGTTGCCGACGTAGGCCTCGGGAGCGGCGGTGACCGATGCCCCGGGAAACCGATGCGCGATTTGGAACGAAAAATTCCCCGGCGCCCCGATCAGCGAACGGATGTGCTGCCCGTCATCGATGGTCCGGCTGAGGACGGTGCCGGCGCCCTGCCAGGCGGAGTATTGGAAGCGTTGTCGGTAGATGACCCGGCGCGGCAACTGGGGGACCCCGGGTCCGACAAAGCGGTTGACGTCGATGGCAGGACGGCCGTCGGTGACATTCCGGATTCCCGACGGAGTGACGAGCCGATCGGTCCAGGAATTGGCCGGAACGGCGAGATTCAAACGAAACGCGTTGTTGAAACCCCCATTGGGAGCCGGCAGGTCGAAGTGATCTCCGCCATCGGTGATCAGCTCGCCGACGATGCGGGTCAACGGCGGATGCAAGGAATCGGACGTCGAATAGGTAATCCGGTTGCGCGTGCTGTAGGGACCGGCGGCATCCCGGCCCACGTCGGTCAGACCACTGACCCGCAACGGCACGGCGTTCACCGTCAGGTCCGCCATGAGCGTGGCCGGTCCGGCGGTGGCCGGCTGGGTCTCATCCAGTTTGGCCTGGGTCGCCCGGTCCATGATGCGCAGACCCACGTCGCCCGTACGGCTCCCTGGTGTGACCGTCGTCCCCGCCACACTGGCCCCCAGCGAGCGGCGGAACGCGACGCGCATGGGGCGACCGGCCGGCGCCGTGGTGGTGTTGACCGTGGCGGTGTTCCCGCTGATGCCGTCGCGGTTCGGTTCGGCAGTGTTCGGCGGCGGTGTTCCGGGAATCAGCGATGGAACGTTCGCCAGCGCCGGCACGGCCGTGTAGGTGGCCGTCAGCACCTGAATCAGATCGATCGGCCCGGTGTCGCTGCGGTCCGCCGGATTGGCCGCGAGCGCCACGCGGACCGTGATGGATCGGCCCCCGGTGACCGTGCCGTGCGGCGGATGATTGGCGCGCAGGCGAACCCGGGAGCCGCGGCCAATGATCACCACCCCGGCCGGGGCGGTGGCGCCGGGATTGAGGGTCCAGGTCAGCGGCGGAAACAGCGGAACTCCCGGACTGAGATGAGCGGTGAGGATCACGTCGCGACCGCCGACTCCCAATTCCAACGACGACGGCACAATGCGGAGGACGCGTCGGCGCGGTGGACCAGGGCGCGGTTTGAGCAGGCGATAGAGCAGGTACAGCAGCAACAACAGGAGCAGCAGCGCGAGCACCAGCAGGACCAGGACGATCACCATCAGCACCGGGTTGGCCATGATGATGGCGGCCAGTTCCGCACCGAAAAGCACGGTCAACAACCAGGTGGTGGCGACGACCAATCCGCCCACCACGATGCGAACGAACAGTTCGATCAACTGGGGTGGCGGCTTGGTGATCGGACCGGCCGGCAGTGGCGAAAGGGCGGGAGAGGCCGTGGCCGCCTCGAGTCCCGTGGTTTCCGCCGGCGCGGGAGCGGCACCGGTCAGCCCAGCTACCACGGAACGCACCAGGCGGCCGACGCGGTCCCGCATCCAGGACAGGGCGCGGGCCACCACTTGGGCGACCTGGCTGGCCGCGTTCGTCACCCACGTCTGCGCCTCCCGGACCCATCCGCCGAGACCCTCCACCAAGTTGCGCACCAACTCGCGCAGCCCATCGGCCGCCGCCTCGACCAGCCGGTCGAGCGCCTCGACCGCGCGTTGGGCGAAGCCGGTGAGAGCGGTCCACACTCCCGCGAGCAGCGCGGTGATTCCCGCGATGACGCGCGCTCCGGCGGCAACGACGTGGCCAAACAGAACGGCCAGAACCGCACCGGTACGCGCACTGAACTCGCGAATGACGGTCCGGTTGTTTTGTATCGCGTCCCGCCCCAACTGAAGAAGCGCGGCAACCGGGTTGGTTGAGCTGCCGGAAGCCGCAGCCCGAGCGGAGGCGCTTCCCGGAACCGGATGGACCGAAGCGGCCAAGGCCGCGAGGAATTCGTCCCGGTTGGACCGCAGCCGAGCCAGCGCGCGCCGCATCGCGTGGTTCAGCAGGCCCAGGATCAAACCTTCCAGGCGGCTGAGCAGCGGCAGGACCAGACTCGTCAGGACCCGCTCCAACAATCCCACCAACAACGCCGCGGCCCGGTTCAAGGCCTGGGTGGCCAGTTGCATCGCTCCGAGCAGCGCGGTCGAGACCCCGGACAGTACCAGCTCGACCAAGCGGCTAAACCCGGCCAGCAGCCGCTCGGCTATTCCCAAGGCGGCGTCGAGGGCCGAGCGAACGAACGTCAACGTCCGGCCCAGTGCCCGATTCAAAAGTCCGGCGCCCTGATTCAACAACCGCCGCGCCGCCGCGCGAACCGGAGCTACGCCGGGAAGATCCGGCCAGGGCACCGCATCGATCAGACCCGTTACCTGCCGCGTTATACCTTGAACCGTGCCCTGGAGTGAGGTGGTCAGTCCGTCGAACAGGCGTCCGACCCGGAGACGAATCTGGCCGACGAAGGCCTGCGCCGATTGCAGAGCACCGGACACCGCCGCGCGCGCGCGGGCCAAGGTTCGTCCGGCCGCTCCGAGGAGTTCGGCGAGCTTGATTCCCAACAGCGCCTGAGTGCCGGCCACCCGGGACTGAAAGAAGCCGGTCAACTGCTGACGCGCCCCGGAAAACTGCCCGTTGATCTGCAGGCGGCGAGCCCCGGACACCTGGATGATCTGTCCCTCACTGCGCGCGCCGTCCCCGGCAATCAGGGCCGCCTGGGTGAGCGCAACGATCTTGAGGGGTGAGGGAGGCGCGCTGGCGAGGCGGTCGAGGCTGGCGGAAGCAGGGGCGGTTCCGACGGAGACCGGGTCGGCGGCCAGGCCGGGTGCGACAGGGCCACCCGTCGCCGGAGACGCCGCAGTTCGCGCTCCTCCGGCCGGGAGGCTGGCGGTGGGCACGGGTGCCGCCGCGGGAGACTGAGGGGAAGAAGATTCCGCTCGCTCGGGAGCAGCGACAGCGGCGGATGGAGAAGCCGGCGCGGCCGTGTTTTCCGGCGCGGCCTCCGGACCCGGTGCAGGCGCAGCGGCGGGTGGCGTCGCCGAGGTGGCCGTGGGAGCGGCCGGAGCGGATCCCGACGCGGGCGGACGGACGGCGGGGGTAGGTTTGCCCGGGGGTACGCCCGGTTCAGGCCGCTTGGCAGCCGGGGTCGCCGGCGAGGCCGGCTGGGGTGTCGTAGGGACGGGGCGGGCCGCAGCGGCGGCAGCGGCCGCGGGAGTGGCCGGAGGCGCCGTCGTTGCTTTCGGGGCGACACCGGTCTTGTCCAAGGCCCGATGCAGCGGGTCGGCCGGCGCAGGCTGGGCGGCGGCCGGTGGTGGGGCAAGAGGAGCCGCTGGTTTCGCTGACGGCTTCGGTTTCGGTGTCGGCGGAGGAACGGGCTTGGGCGCGGGCTCGCGGCGGGTCGCCTCCTCCTTCTTTTCCTTCGGATCCGTCGCCGCCTCGACCCGTAGCGTCGGAACCGTCGGCCGGACCGGACCAGTTAGGACCGGCTTCTTCGCCACGGTTGCTTCCGTCGAAGCCGTCTTCGAACCCGGGGCCACGGCCTTCGCCGGACGATCGGGCTTGGGCGAAACCGCTCGTTGAGCGCCGGTGGCCGGCGGCGCCGTCTGGGGTGCGGGAGCTGGTGCAGGCGCAGGCATGGTTGTTCTTCAGGACCCGGTAGAGACGAGTTGTCGCTCGTGCCTATCGGCGTTCGGAGTCCCGGCTTTAGCCGGCGGAACGATGAGCTTCTCCAGCGGGCTGTTCATGCTCCGATACGTGGTCTCGAGGGACGTCTCCACCGCCTAAAGGCGGGACTCCGTACCACTCGGTCGTCGTGGCTTAGCTGAGGCCGCGTGGCCCTGCCGGGCTATTCGTGTTCATTGGTGTCCCCCATTGGTGTCCATTCGTGTCCCGGGTCTTCCGGCCCCCGCCCATTGCCGGAGCGGACACGCACTCCCCTGCTTCACGTATTCCCGCCGAACCGCCGCGTCGAGATAGCCGCCGGTGACCACGCCGCCGTTGTCCAGCGCCAGCAGCGTGGCGTACAACGAGGCATTCCGAATCTGACCGCCCGTGAGATGGCAGCGCGCCGCCACTTCACGCAGCAGCCCATCGCCCACCGAGTTCTCCGGCGGCAGATGCGCCCGCCACAAGGCCCACCGTTCTTCCGCATCCGGCAGATGAAACTCGACGATGACATCCATCCGGCGTTCGAACGCCGAATCGATGCGTTCGCGGGCATTGGTCGTAATGAGCAGGATGCCCTGATAGCTCTCCAAACGTTGCAGAAGGAAATTCGTCTCCAGATTGGCGTAACGGTCATTGGAATTCTGGACGTCCGTGCGGCGGGTCAACAGCGCGTCGCCTTCATCCAGCAACAGGATCACGTCCAGCTCCTCGGCCCGGTCCAGGATGCGGTTCAGGTTCTTCTCGGTTTCGCCGATGTATTTGTTCACCACCGCGGAAAGATCGAGCCGATAGAGATCCTTGCGCAGTCGTCCGGCCAGCAGACGCGCGGCCAGAGTTTTGCCGGTGCCGCTGGGGCCGGTCAGCAGTGCGCGCACGCCGCATCCGGGACGTCCTCCAGGCGATTCGCTGAGGCGGGCCGGAAGCCGTTCGCGATGACGGCAGCGTTGTTCCAGGTGTTCGAGATCGTCCCAGGTGCTGGGCGTGGCTTGGAGTTCATCAAGATCGCCGCCGGGCGGAAGCGCGCGCGCCAGGGAATCGAGCGATTCGCGGTTCAACGACCGCGCTCCTTCCACCACGTCCTCCGTCACGAGGATCGGTCGGTCGGCCAGATGCGCCCGGGTGCGGGCCAGGGTGGCCAAACGGCGCAGGTTGCCGGACCCGATCCGGAGCAGCCGGCTGAACTCGACGGCCGAACCGTGTTCCTCCGCCGGCAGGCAAGCGCACCAGTGTCGCTGGCGGGCTTCGACGTCGGGCAAGTCCAAGGTCAGGGTAACGGCCCGCTCGACCACCGGTCCGGTGAGGCCGCCTTGAGTTCCCAGCACGATGGCCAGGGGAACCGCGGTGGGCCAAAACGGAGGCGTGGTCACCACTTCGCCCGGCCCCAGGTCCAGCACCACCACCGGCAGCGCCTTCAACGCCAGTGCCAAAGCCGCCAACCGCCGCCACCGCTCCGCCTCGGGTGGCGTGTCCGCCCGGAGCTCCACCAGACCCCGCCCCGCCGCCCGGGCCAGCGCACCCAGCAGCGTGCGCCGACCATTATGACCTGGCCCCCGGACCACCACCGCCCGGACCTCGCCCGAACCCAAGGAATCCACCAGCGCCCGGCTGGTGGCCGCCACTCCAGAAGGAAGAATGAGCTGATCCAGTTCGCGAAGTTCGTCCGGAGTTCGGCAGAGGAATCCCTCGGCCGCGGGTCGAACACTCCCGCCCAGGGCATCCCACAGCGGTGTGGGAATCTGCAGCACCCATTCCGAACGCGGATCGTCGGGATTGGTAAGCTGGGCGAATCCGAGTTCGCGCCAGCGGTGCAGCACATCCGCAGCGGGTCCCAGTCCAGGCGCGGAACTCCAACAACGTCCCAGCAAACCGAATACGGGCCGTCGTTGTCCGGGAATTCCCTGCAGGGCTTCGAAGACTTCACCAAAGCGGGAGTCTTCGTCCGGCAGGCCAAAGGTCAGCAACCAGCAGGCCTCGGCCGGACCGAGCCCCGCCGCTTGCCGGGCGGTTCGCAGCGGCAGGTGACCGGGAACCGGCGCCTCCCAGAGAGCGATATCCTGACACCAGCGTTCCAGCGCCTCGGCCACGGACAAGCCGGTCAAGCGGGTAGCCAGTTCGTCGTGGTATCCGGAAAGAAAGGGAAAGCGCTCCACCGCCGCCTCGAAGGAACCGAAGCGTCCCGCGGCATAGGCGAGCAGGCGAAGCACCGCTCCGTAAAGGTGAACCCGGAAATGCTGGGTGGGCGTGGGTTCGAGATCGGCGAACAGAGGGCGGACCGGAGAGGGCATGGGGGGAAGAGGTAAGGGGTAAGGGGGACGCGTCGGCTGGAGCGCAGACGGGAGGGCTGTTGCGAGGGAGGCGTGGAGCGTGAGGCGTGGGGCGTGACGCTTCGTCCCCGGTCACGCCTCACGCCTCACGCCTCACGCCTCACGTTTCACGTTTCATACAGAAAAGCCACCGCCCAACCGGCCGCCGGAATCCAGCCGGGATCGCGGTCGAGGCCGGCTAGCCGCACCGCTAGCGGATGATCCTCCAGGGCGAAACGAACCCGGATGACCCGGTCGTAGGTCTCGATGTCCGCGCGTTGCCGCAGCAGACCGGGCAAAACCGGCAGCGACTCCCACGACGGCAAGGCCAGGCGGAGGCGGGATTCGAACTTCTCCGCTACTTGGTCCAACCACGACGAGAGGTGGTGAGAAAAGGGAGAAGGGGAAAGAGGGGAGGGCTCAGGAGGTGGCGGCACGAAGCCTGCACCAGGGACGTCTTCCGGATGGCGGCCCGCCCAAGAGGCGAAACGTTCCGCCAAGGGATCGCGCGTGAACTCATCGCCGACCGCGCGGCCGGCCAGGAGCGCCAGGAGATCCCACGGCGAAAGGGCGAGGCCGGGCTTCAGCGGCTGGGTGAAATCGCCGTACAGTCCAAGCGCCAACGCGACGTTGAGCAAATAGAAGCAGCCGCCGAAGCCGGTGGTAAACCGCACCACCGGTTCCGACGGAAGTTCAGTGGCTGCTGCGGGGTCTTCACCCGGCGTTGAGAAGGCGGCCGGACGGGAGAGCGGAGCCGCTTCCACCAGCGGACCGTCGCTCAAGTCAAACGCGACCGCACCCTGCTGCATCGGGACCGGGGGAAACGCTGAGTTGATCGCGTCGGGAACGAGCGGGCGCGGTGGCGTTATCGATGCGGTAGCCTGGGATCCTAACGCGACCCCTGGCATCTGGAAATCCGCCGATTCCTGGCGGGTCACGGAAGGCTTGGGAGCCGGTGCCCGACCGACGGATCGTTCCGGCGGAGCGAGCGATTCCTTCTCATCCCTCAGAACAGGAGAGGTCAGCCAGCCGATGAAGGCCTCCGAGAACGACGGTTCCCGAACGGCTCGAGGCGCCTGCTCCAGCAGCATTGCCACCGCCAGCCAGGCGCGGTTCTCCACCGACCCGACGGAAGCTCGCAGGTCAGGGAGACTGGCCGTCCAGCGAGGGAGCGATTCCAACACCGGTGGTCGAAGGGTATCCGAACCCGGAGTCTCCCGCGGGCCATGGACAGGAACCGGAGGGGTCCGGGCCGACCGATCCGGGGAACGAAGGACCGAGGGAACCGGCAGGAGATGCGTCAGGCCGAACGTTTGAATCAGGGTTTCCAACAACGTCCCCGCTGCTTCGGCCGATACCCGGCCTGCGACGGTGGATAATTCTCCGCGGGAGGCCAACTGGACGACGGCTCCGGGAACCGCCTGCGACCGGCGCAACCAGCGGAGCAACCAGTTGGACCACTCATCGGACCGCAAGAGTCCGCGCCACCACCAGTCGTCGGCGAGGCGGCCGTTCACTGCGGCCACGGCCAGACAGGCCAGCAACTCCGCTTCATTGGCGAAGAGCACGGAGGGCGCGGCCGCGACCGGTCCGAACGCCGGACGGGCGGCAGCGGAAAGGAACTCCGTCCATTGCCGGTCCAGGGCCTCGCGCCAGCGGGCCGGAGGTCTCAGTGCGCCCCGCCCCAACCCGAGGGTGTGCGGCAGCGGATCGCGAACCTCACGGATGCACAGGATCGCGCCGGGTGGCACCAGGTTCGTGGGGCTCTCGCAGGCGATGAGCAGACGTTCGAGGTCACGCTGGGCCGCCAGGGCGTCCCGGGGCCGGACCCAAGCGCGCACGCGTCGAATCTGGGTGGCGGGGAGATGCATGAAATTCTCTCCAGGAGCGCGGGCGGCTCGTCCGCTCGAGTTCGGAGTCCCGCCTTCAGGCGGTGGAGACGTCCCTTGCCCCGACGCTCCGGAAAACGACTCATCCGCAGGAGAAGTCCTCCGCTCCGCCGGCTAAAGCCGGGACTCCGTGCGCAGAGAATAAAAGGCGCCGGGGAATCCACCCTGGAGAAGCGGCGGACACGGAGGGGCAGTTAACTCAGTGGTCTTAGCCTTCGCGGTGGTTCCCGCAGAAGCTTGGAACTTTAGTCTTGGAACTTCTTTGGAACTTGAAACTTGGGTTTTGGAACTTCCCCACCCGGTCTTCTAAACACGATCATAGCCCACCGTGAAACCGTTGAGCTGAACCAGTTCCCCCACATTGCTGGCCTCCGCGGTGATCAGATAGGTGAAGTTGCTGTTGTTCACGATCCGGGTCTCGTTGGAGAGAGTCGAGGCCACGTTGCGGACCGTATCAAAATTGTCCGCAATCGTGGTCAAACTGGCGTTGATAAGTTCCGTGCTTTCCCCATCGGCCAAGGCGACCCGCAGCAGGCGGACGCGGAATCCGCCGACCGCTCCGGCCCGCCGTCCCCGGATCCGCAAGTTCTGCAAGCGGACGCCTTCGGGAAGCAGCAACGGGAAATAGCCGTTGGCCGAGCGCATTTCCGGGTCGGGCGTGGCGATGCCATTGGTGACGATCCAGTTGGGTCCCGTATCATTCATCAGGAACTGGGGTGGATAGGTCTGGGAGCCGGCGGCCCCGGTGGTGTCGATACCCAACTGACTGGCGATGAGCAGCACCGCGGTCCGGAGGGCATTGTGATATTCGCTGGTAATGAGATGACCGGGCTGGGCGGTGGGGATGGTGTTCAACGCCAGAGCCAATGTGCCGGCGGAGGCGCCGGAGGATGAATTGCCCGGGCTGGGGGAACCGCCGCCCGTCCCGCCGGTCCCACCCGCACCTCCGGCGCCGCCGAGGACGAAATCCGAGCCACCGAAGAGTTGGCCCAGGATGGACAGGGTCGCCGTGGACGGTTGGCCGGCCAGCGTGTTCATGTGCGTGTTCGTATAATTGTAAGTAGCCATATACGTATTGAGCTAGAGGATGTGACTGGAGAAATAACTATGATTGAAGCGGGAGATATTGAACCGCGCCCGACCGCGATACGGAAGGAGGGGCGAAGCGAACACCACGGTCATCCCGGAACTCAAATCGGCCAGGGCGGCCTCGAAGCTTTCCCGCACGACATACAGTTGCAGTCGCTCCGTGCCCGTGAGCGTGAAGGGTTCATGATGCAGGGATTCCTGGAACAAGGCCCGCAGATCCGCCGCCTCCAGCAGGGCGGGATCGGACGCCGCCGCGCCAAAAAAGGTGGCTGGATCGAAACCGGCCGGCGGCTGGCTGCCTCCCGCGGGGAGAAGGCCCAGCGGCGGAAGCATCTCGAAGTGATCGGACGCCTGGACCGTGGCGGGATTGGCCGCGGTGGTCTGCACGTCCCGCAGATGATCCTGAAACTGAAGGAAGCCCGCTTCGGCCTCCGCCCGGCGGCGGTCATCCGCGTAATAGCTCCAGGGCGCGGCTATCTCGCGGCGGATCAACCGGCGACGGACCGACCAGGAATCGAGGAACTCCAGGGCCCCCGGCGCGCTCCAGTACACCACCGCCAGCGGAACCTCGCTTTCCACCAGGCGGCCCGCGCCGAGTTCCCCGAAGATACCGTAGTCGGGCAACGAACCGGCGGCGGGATGGCGCAGGTACGCCAGCAGATCGTTCTTGCCCAATCCCAGGCAGCGCCAGGCCAATCGGTTCCGGGTCAAGTCGTCCGAGGCCAATCCCGCGGTGTCGATCTCGACCAACCGAAACCGCACCCCCGAGGCGAGCTGCTTCGCATTGCAAGGGGCCAGCTCGTTTCCCAATCCGCTGACCGGCGCCCGGCCTTCGCGTTTTTCGAAGGGAAAAATGGTAAGGACATAGGCGCCGGCGCGGCTGGGCCCGGTTCCCGGTGGCACGGCGGTGCAAACGGAAAACGAACCACCCCGTTGCTCCCCGGCCGACGCGGCCGGTTTTTCCAGGATCAGCGAAATATCTTCACACAGTTCCACCGCGTGACCGCACCGGTTCAGGGCCAGTCCCTTGGTCACCGAGACCGTGGAGGTCGTGCCGGAAGGAGTTTCGACGAGCCGGACTTCCAGCCCGTGGCTGATGCCCGTTCCGAGCGCGCGTCCGAGGCTGCGCTCCCGCGCCAACGAAGCGGCATGTTCGGCGGCCAGATCCTCGGCCGAAAGCAGCCGTCCGTTGAAATAATACGGCGAACGGACGCTGGTCCCGCTCAGGATGGTTTCTTCAAGTCGGGGAGTGCTCATGAGAGGTGCGGGAAAGAAGAGCGATCAGGTGGCCGGCGGCGTCCGGCGTGGCTTGCGCCGGGCGGGAGTCTTCGGTTTCGGCTCCGCCGCGGTGGCTTGGGCGCGGGCTCCCGGTCGCCGACCGGAGGAGGGTGCCGCGGCGCCTTGGGTTCCACCGTCGGGATTGGTCACGATTCCCCCGCTCGGTCGAACGATGATCGGTTCGAAGGGGAGAGGATTGACGGGACCTCCGCCGCTCGGTCCTTCCTCCGCCCGAGGGACGGTCACCACCGGCAACTGCCGGGTGACCGGAACGGCGAACCAGCGGATGACCCAATCGGTCGCCTGCCCCTCGCGTCGCAAATCCACGAGGCGGACCGCAAAGACGGGCGATGAGGACGGATACAGCACGGTGATCCGCGGAGTGATGGGGTTGAGGCCGGGATCCGTGTCGTTGTTTTCCGCGATGACCGTGACCGGAGGCGTCCCCAAAACCACAGCCAGCCGGATCATCACCAGACGATCTCCCAAGCCGTGGTCGATTGCCGGTGATTGGCGGGTGGAACCGGGGGGAACGCCGACAAAGGTGACCAGTCCGGAATGCACCGGAAGGGACTCGGCTCCTGGACCCGGAGGCCCAGCCGGTCCTGGCTGTCCAGCAGCGCCATTCGCTCCGGCGGGTCCAGCCGGTCCGGGAGGCCCCGCGGGGCCGGGCGGTCCCGCAGGGCCGATCGCTCCATCCGCTCCATCCGCTCCAGGCGGTCCTGGGGGACCTGCCGGTCCAACTGGACCGGGCCCTCCATCGGCGCCATCTGCTCCGGACGGACCCGGGGGACCGGCTGGACCAGCCGGACCTTCAGGGCCGGCCAGGCCTTCCGAACCCAGTGCCCCGCCGCGATTCAAACAGAGCAACCATTCCTGCAGGAATCGGAGCGAACCGAGAATCGGTCGTTCATCTTCCAAAACGAGCACGTCGTCGGGCGAAGCCACGGCCAGTTCGTTGTCCACCGTGAGGTCGAGGGCGGCGAGGAGCAGACAGGGCTCGGCGGCGATTCCCGGCGGCGAAGCGGGCGGAGAACCCGCACCCGCCGGTTCTCCGGAACAACCGCAGTGGCACGGCCCAAACGACGCCTTCACCCGAGGCCGAATCTCCGTCGCCCAAATTCGGAGAGCGGCATGGAAGTAGCGGCAGAGTTCATCCGCCGGAATCACCAGCCCCACCGGAGGACTACCGATCGGAGACCCAATGGGTGTCGGCGGGGAGCTGCTTTCCAACCACGCCTCCCGGATCACCGCGATGAACTCCTCGAGCGTCGAGGCCGCTCCGGAACCTTCGACCGGAATCGAGGCCAGCCAATGGATGAAGTCGTGAATGGCGACTTCTTCGGTCTGGGCCGGCGGGTCGAGACGCAATTCC
Source organism: uncultured Verrucomicrobiota bacterium (assembly GCA_964474315.1). Lineage (GTDB taxonomy): Bacteria > Verrucomicrobiota > Verrucomicrobiia > Limisphaerales > UBA9464 > UBA9464. The sequence goes on from CAYYSX010000015.1 coordinate 21,896, forward strand.
AGCCGGAAGGAGTCCTTGATCCGCGAAGGCGCCATCGCGTCCTCGTCCGACCGGCAGGGATCGCCGGGAACGGGAACGGGATCGGTTTTGCATTCGGCCTGGCAAAGCACGACGTAGGCGCGGACGACTCCCGCGGCGGGCGGGCTCGCGGGTTCCACGCGCACCAACACCTCGTTGCGCACCGTCTCAACGGCGAGCCAGTCGTTGAGGCTGGCGCATTGCGCCTCGCAGATGCGGACCAATTCACCGCGCGGGGTCAGCCCGGTCCCCGGTGACACGGAGACTTCCGGACCCCGTTCTCCCAGACGGAGCGTGACGCGCAGGCCCGTGAGTGTGCCGTAGCCCAGCGCTTCGCGGGCGAGCGTATGCAGGCGTTCTCGGTGATGGACTTGATCCTGAACAAAGTCATCGGCGCCAAGGAGCATGCCCTCGACGTAGTTGACGCGTTTCTTGGGGTCGGGGCACGGCTGGGTGCCGACGCAATCTTGGAAGCAACTCATGGGATTCTCCTGGAACTTGAGATGAAATGGGACGTCCGTCGGACCCGGTGTTGACCCACCAACAGGCGGTCGGTGCCGTCGCGGGGCGGACGAGCGGCGAGGAAAGCTTCGGAAAGGTGCTCGGCGCCCAGCGTGAAACCGGGCCACCAATCGGGCGAACGGCTGCCTGCGCCCAACACGGTGTCGTCCCCGAGGCGCGCTCCGCCCACGCGAAAGGCCGACCAGAAAAACCGCACGTCGAACACCGTGTGCGCCGGTTTTTCCAGGCGGAGGATCCGGTCGGCCAGGCGGAGCACTTCGCGGCGTTTTTCGGGCGAGCCGGGCAGCTCGTTGGTCGTGAGGGGCAGCAGAACGGTGAACCGATGCGCCGTCTCCTGCATGGGCAGCACCACGCCCTCGAACACAAACCAATCTCTGACGCGCGCTTCTTCGGCGGGCAGTTCCGAAGGAAGCGTCACGTCTTCAAAGGAATTCACCAACGCCCCGTACGCTTCCCGCAGGAATTTCACGTTGCGATACCGTCGTCGGAGAAACGCGTTCCAGAGGGCTTCCTGAGTCGTCCCATCCGGACCGCGAACTTCGTTGGCGAAGCTCTCCCAGTCCTCACGCAAATCACCTTCAGACGGAAGGTCTCCGGGAAGAGGGATGACGTTGAAGTCGGGCCAGTTACTTCCCTGCGCGTCATTCAGAGCCACTAGATTTCCCGAGTACCGCTGGTTTAGGAACGCCTGCCACGATTCCAGATCGGACTCGGCCGCCCGCGGAATGAACCCCAGGTTCGCCCGGCTGAAGGCGGCCCATTCTTCGCCCTGACTGGTGGGCCGCCGCAGCGGGTAGCGAACGCTCGTCTCCGTCGTCCCCAGAAAATTCCACCAACGCTGATGCAAGTCGGCGGCTCCCAGTTCCGGCGTCCAGCGACCTGAGCCGTCCGGCTGAATCCGCACCAGAGAACGCCGCTGCCGGAACCGTTCCACAATCCGGTACCGCGCCAGTCGGCCCTGCAACGGAAGGTCCGCCCGGAAGATGCCCTCGTCGAGCCGGCAGTCGAACATCAACCGGAGCGCCAGGTGCAGGCCCCGCACCGTCCCCCGGTAGGCGAAGAAGGTCATCGCGTGCCGGAGAAACAGCCGCCGGCGGGTCTCGTCCCAGGCCGGATCCAGGACGGCGCCGAACCAACTGGCCAGCCATTCGAGCGTGTCGGGCGGAGCGGTGCGCGCGTCGAACAGGAGTTGGACGGCCGCCATCTGGTCTTCCAGCGCCGTCCATTGGCCTTCGAAATTGGCCAGCAGGCGTTCCAGAAACGACGCCGAAGTCGGCTCCTCGCGGTACACCGGCGGCAGATACTGGCGCAGATAGGAGAAGCGCGGTTGATACACGCGCAACGCTCGCAAGCGGGGCGTCAACCGGCCGTTGCCCACCAACCGAATCTGCAATTGGGCATACCGTCCCTTGGCCCGCTGGAACAACGTCTCCCAGGTTCCCCGGTCCGCGCATTCCTCCGCGCGCATCCAGGGTAGTTCTGACCCGGTCACCCGTCGCAGGGGGGCCGGTTCGGCCCACCAGTCCAACCGCGATAGCTCGTCCGGATCGTTGGAAGCGCGGCTGAAGATCTCGATCCGCGTCTCCGGCGGCACGGCGCCGTCGAACACGATCCGGTGCCACCCACAATCCGGTGTCTGGCTGTCGAACACGGGGGACCAGAGCGTGCCCTCGGGCACGTACCGCGGACGCTTCTGTTCAATCAAGGGGACCCAGTTTTCCAAAGAATCATAAAACGCCCGCTCGCCGACCCGCACCAACGCGCGCCCCCCAAACCGGCGCATCGGCAAAAACTCAGCGACCGGATGAAGCTGCAGTCGGGTGTCCACTCCGGACACATCAAAGGCGAAAGCCTGGTTGCCTTCGCTCGACACCAGATACAGCCGGAGCGCCCCGTCCGAATTCGGAACGGGAACCACCGCCAGGTCGTGCGCTTCGAGCCGGAACGTCTCGGCCACCGGGTCGGCCAGCAGAGTGAGCAGGTCGGCCAAGCCGGTGGGGTCGGGTGCGCGGATTCCCTGGCGATAATGGGCCAGCAGCGGAAGCCGGGATCCCGGCCGACGATCCAGGATCAGCACCGAACCATCGGGCAGGGCCTCGGCTGCGATGGGATCTTCCAACTCCAGGGCGACCCCATCCTCCAAGCGGGGCGGACGATCCGGAAGGCAGGGTATCTCCGAAGGAAGGGAAAGCTCCGGCCCCTCGACGGGAACAAACGTCGCCTCAGGAACCGGATCGACCGAGGTCGCGCGCGAGACGAGCTGAAACGCCCGATCGAATTCCCACAACCGCCGTTGAACCCGGTCCAAGAGAAAGAATCCCCCGCGCGGACGCGGCGTCAGGTCGAAGGGGGCAATGACGTCTTCCGGCCAGATGATTCGTCGCGGTGGTCCACCTCCCTGTAGATCAAAGCGCAGGTATCCCGGTGGATCCACTACGCCGACCACGAGATGATGGTCCGTGGTGATGGTCAGTCCGGCGAACTCCAGGACGGGACACCGAGGCGGAGGTTCCATCGGGTGGAATGCGCCTGCGGGCGGAGTCGTTGGCGTGGAGGCTACCGGCCAGAAGGTGCGCACCGTCTTGTCCCCCGCATTCTTTACCAGCACGGCCCGGCGATCCGGAGAGATCCAATACCAATTGCCAAAGCAGTCGGCGGCCGCTCCCCGGCGATCTTCGAGCGACACCGGCCGGTCTGAAGCGCCCGCCTGAAAGAAAAGAAGTTCCGGCCGGAGCGTGAGATCCTGGCGCGCCTCGTCCCAGGCCAGACGGGACGGCTCCGCCGGCGGAGGCGAAGAACTCCACAACGTCTCCAGTCCGCTGCCGAACGCCGTGTCGGTGCAACGTGCCCAATCAGCGCGTCCGAGCAGCAAATCAAAGCGAGTGCCGTTGGCATCCATGATGGGGGAAGGGCTGTCGGGAGCGGACGGCTCGTCTGCTCGAGTACGGAGTCCCGCCTTTAGGCGGCGGAACGCTATGCTTCTTCTGGGGGTAAGTT
>CAYYSX010000015.1:25532-45169 GCA_964474315.1 uncultured Verrucomicrobiota bacterium
GGAGTCCCGCCTTTAGGCGGCGGAACGCTATGCCTCTTCTGGGGGTAAGTTATTCTCCTACGCCTCGGAGCAAGGCACCGCTCCGCCGGCTAAAGCCGGGACTCCGAACGGCATTCCTCAACATTCCTTCGGAATCACCGGCACCGGTACGAAATTCCCCACCGCCGCCGCATCCGCCGCCGAGGTGGCTCCGGATTCGCCCCGCAGATCTTCCAAACTGAGCGGATCCCCCACCACCACCGAGAGACCAGCGATGCGCGGGAGTTGCAACCCGTCCAGCCCCACCGTCGAACTCGCCGGCTCCGCGCCCGCCGCCAGGATCAAACCGGTCACGGCTGCGACGCCAAGAACACGGCTAACGGTCACCAGCAGTTCGCCGTCGGTCACCGACTGCCGCAACGGCCAGCCGCGCTGGCGCAATTGATACTGCGGCGTGTTCACGAAGGCCGGGGCATCCTCCAGCAGCAGGTCGGCGCTGAGCGGCAGCGGGGCGAGGTAGCTCCGCAGTTCGGCCTCCACTTTCTCCCGGACTTCAGCCGTGCTCTGTCCGGACACTACTTCGATGCCGACGCTGATCCACACATCCTGGTACAGCGGACCGCGCAGGAACACTTCGGTGGTGACGAGACGGCGGGTTTCGAGATGCGCACAGACGGCGTTGAGGAAGGCTTGGTCGGGTTCGGGATAGTCCGGGTTGCGCGGATCGTACTTGGGAATCAGCAGCAGGGTGACTGCGCCCGGAGCGTCGCCCGGTTCGTTGGGGGACAACGTCGGGTGATAGGCTGGCAGCACTTCGACCCGTCCCAATTCCACCCCCGGTGTTCGCAGCGTAATGGTTTCGAAGTCTTCGGCGGTGACCAACCGTTCCCGATGCTGCAGATGACGCGTGATCTGCTTTTCCCCCAGGCTGGCGGACTCGGCATCGGCGCCTCCCCAAGTCCGGACCGGATTATTGACCGTGAGTCCGGCGGGCAAGGCCGGAGCGGAATGGATGGCCTTGGCCTCGACGTTTCCCGCGCTGCCCACACCGTGGTCGTAGTTCGCCCGGAGGATGGCTCCCGACGGCGGACGCTTCCCGCGGAATCCATCACCGAACCGGATCACACCCGCCTCGGCGTCGAGCAGGAATCGTTCGGAGGGAGCGGGTGGAAGCGGGGTACGACCCGGAGGCAGCCGGAGATCCGGCACCGGAACTTCGGGGCCGGCGGCATAGAGATCGTCAATTTCCGTCCAGACGGTCGTCTCCTCCAGGGAAGTCACCCGCACCGTGACCGTTCCGGGGATAACCGGCTTCCGCGCCAGCGTGACCGACTGCTCCGGCGCACCGGTCCCATTGGGCAACGCTTCGTTCACCACGCGCGCGCGCTGTTGGACGGGGACGCAGTTGATTCCCGCCCAGAGCAGGCGCGACCGGCTGCCGCTTTCCCACCGAAGTCGGAGCCAGGTAATCAAACGATCGCTGGCCGCCGTGTCGTCGAGCGAGGGCGGTAGGTTTCCCGCCCCGGCTTCCAAGGGGTCGAGGTCCGTCCACAGGCGAAGAGCGTCCGCGTCGGGCAGGGTGATCTCCACGACGCCCGGCTCCTCGGGCATTTCGAATTGGGTCACGGTCCGATAGGCGGGCTGTCCGTCGGCCGGCAACCGACCGTGGCCGGGGACACTGGGAAGATCGACCCGAACCCGGCTGGCCAAGGTGGACGACCGGCCGCCCGGAGGCAGGGCCAACCCGGCATTCTCCGCGTCGGTGACGGGCACGATACCTAAACTAATAGTCTTCCCGGCGATCTCGCGGCGGACCGCCTCGACGTAGTCCTCCGCCGGCTTGTCCGTGGCGCGGACGAGCAACGCGATCCACAGCGATCCATCGACTGCCTCCTGCCCCAGGGCGACCCCGGCGGAACCGACGGAATCCAGCGGGACGGTTTCATAGAGTTTCAGGTTAGGAGAAGGGGTGTCTTGACGGAAGGACGAGTACAAGGTCTCGTAATAGGAGAGCAGTTGCGGATCGGTCTCGTTAGTCTCCCGTTTGAAGTACGCCACCGCTTCCACCGGCAGCACATCGAGTCCGGATTCCGTGCGGAAGGGTACCTGGCCGGCCCGTACTTCCAGATCACCGTTCAACGTAAGCGTGGTGAGCGGGCCGCGTTCGTTGTTGATCGTGACCAGGCCCCGGGCCGCGGTGGCCGGCAACAGGCCGACTCCGAGCAGGTGGAGGAACTTCTTGCGGTTGCGCTCGGGAATCTGGTTGGCGCGATACAGCAGGTTCTCCGTCAGGAAGGAGAACAGTTCCACCAGCGTAACGCCGGGGTCGCTGTGGTTGAAATTGGTCCATTCCGGCGTGTGGACCGGAATTCGCGCCAGCGTGGTATCGACCAGATCCTGATAGGTCTGGTCGCTTAGATTCGGGATTTCGATCGGCATGGAGTCAAGAGGCGAGGGTGACGCTCAGGCTGACGCGTTCGCGGGCCTGGGTGGCGATCAGCTTGTAAGTGATGGTGGCAATGGCGGCCTCGGGATCGGCGGGGTCCGGATCCACCTTGACCGATTCCACCGCGATGCGCGGTTCCCAGCGGCCGAGGGCCTTGGTGATGCGGTCCTGAATCAGGCTGCGGGTGGCAACATTGTTGGGTTCGAACAGAAACTGCTGAAGGCTCCCGCCAAACTCCGGCAACCGGAGCCGTTCCAGGCGATTGGTGAGCAGGATCACGCGGAGGCATTCCCGGATGTTCTGTTCGCCCGACGACCAGACCATCCGGCCGTCTTCGCCAATGCGCGGCGGGAAACTAAGGCCTTTGCCGAGTTGAAGCGCGGGGGACATCAGGAAATAAACCTAAAATGATATAGCATTCAGCAGGGTTGTGGGGCGCATCTCAGTTTTTGGCGAAGCGGGAGGGGCGGTCTGCCGAAGGACAGTCCCCCTGCGAGGTGTCTTGGGCGGCCGAATTTCCGGCCGACCGAATTCTCTGCTGGCCCTGACGGGGCCCCAGACCCCAGCCCAGGGCTGAGCTCAGCGATGCCCTGGGTCACGGCCCTCCACCGACCGGCGCCCTGGAGGGGCGCCAGAGGCTCTGGCGCCCCTCCAGGGCGCAGAACCTCTTGGCGCGGTCCAGACCCGGGGCAGCACCCAGCGGGCGCAGCCCCGGGCTGGAGTCTCCAGGCCTTTCAGGCCAGCCCAGGACCGAGCCTTTGGGCCAGTCGCCCAACGCCCTTCTTCGATCCGCCCGTTCGACAAGAACGGACAGGCGCCCAGGATTGTGAATGGACCAAGGACCAATAGTCATTTCTTTCCCTTCAAACCCGGTACCGGGAAACAGAGGATGAGGAAGGGGAGCCAGCGGAAGATGAAGTCGAGCAGCGTCACCATGATGATCAGCAGGATCAGCGCGCAGATCGTAATGATGGGAATCGAGAGCGAGCAGATCGTGCCAAAGCCACCGCTGCCCCCACCGCCGCAGGGACCCATGTCACCGACATTGAGATCCTTGTGCAGCGGCCAGGGCAGGACGGAGCGGACCAGGTCGCCAAAGCCGATGCTCCGCATCTTCGCCACCTGGCCGCAGAGGATGTCCGACAGGACAAACGCCGTGTTCTTATCGAACTTCCTTAGACCGGCCGGAGTGGTATCGACCGGCAAACCGATGCGGATCGGACGGGTGGGCGCATCGGGATCAAAATAGCCGGCAAACTCAAACGGGGCGGTGGGATCGCTGACCACATCGAGGTGGATGGGACCGCAAGCCGGCCGCTCATAAACACAGCGAATCCGAAAGACGCCGTCGCGGTTATCCACCGGAGGCACGGCGGCGGTCGGGAGCGCGGGTTCGGGATTCTCCGGTTCCTCCGCCAGGGCCCTCACGATCAGCACGACCAGCTTGTCCACCCGTTCCAGCGGATCATTCACGGTGGGATTCGTGTCGCTCAGCAGATCGTTCTGCTCCTCGGCGCTCAGGGGAGTGAGACTAAGGACCGGCGGCAACGGGGCCTCGGCCGGGAATTGCGCGTCGGCGAGGGGGAACAGAAAGTTGGGCCAACCTCCGGCAGCGGAAAGACGCTGATAGGTGGCGGTCGCGGACTCCAGATCGTTCTCAAACCCTGAAATACGGCTTAGAGCATTGGTCAGCGAAGTCGCCACCGTGGTGATGGTGGAACCGGTGACGAGCGCATCATCCAGGTTCGTGGTGCCGACCCGGGTTTGATCCAAAGCGTCCAACAGACGTTCCTCGGCCTGGGAAAGCCCACTGCGAGGCGCGGTGCCCGCGATGACTTGGGCCACGTTGGACAGGTGTTCTTGAAGGAAATTAGCAAAGTCGAGTAAAACCAACCACGAGAGGGACTGGATCTGTTCCCGCGACACCCGGATGGCATTGGCCCGGTTGGTGGCGGGAAGCGACTCCCCGTTCGTCGGATCATGGAACGAAGCTGCGACCGTTGCGGCCTGGTTGACGAGATTCTTCCACGGTTCCGCCACCTGGGCGCGGAAAAGAACCTTCCGCGCGGTCTTGGCGGTGGTGCCGGAGGGCCGGGCCGGCGCCGCCAGCGTATCGCGCTTTTGTGCGCCTAAGTAAGCATCGCGCCGGGCCACCGGCACCACACCGGAAAACAAACGACGAGAACGAAGATCATCTTCCTGAAAAGTGGCCGGGAACAACGTTTGCCGTTCTTCCCCATCCAGCACCACTTGGGCGCTGGTTCGACCCTCAGCCACCACCCGAACCCAAGCCCCATCCATCCAGGCGTATTCTGGCCAGGACTCCACCGGAGCCCCTTCTGCGCCCGCTTCGGCAAACAACCGTCGGATGACGAAACTCACTTTCTCCTGTCGGCCGACCTCCACCTTGCGGTCCGGAAGCCCCGGCTTCTGACACACCAGACACGCCGAGAGAAGATAGTGCCGTTGGTGAGCGGGCTGATAGAGCTTGAGACGCGGTAGGGTTGCGGAGGCGAGAAGTGCCGGTGCGGAGCCGGTGCCGGGCAGTCGCTTCACCGTATTGCCGCGCCGTTGCAAGTGGAGCTGAAAGGCATCGCCGGGTCGGGTGATGGCCGGCTGGGCCAGCCGTCCCCGCCACGTTTCCGGCACGACGCGAAATTCGCCCAGCTTGCGCGGATCGGTGGCCAGCACGTCCAGGTAATCCTGCATGAAGTTGTCCGTAGCGAAGCGTAGGATCGCGGGCACCCCGAAGACCATCCGTCCGTCGTTAGACGACTTCAGCTCCGTCCATAACGGGGACGGAGCGGTCCACTGGATAACGTGGCGATTCACTAGTACGTTGGAGCTTACCAGATGTTTCCGGCTCCGGGCGTATAGGTGGCGCTGATCACCGTATTACTGATCAACGTGTCACACTGCACCACACCACTGAATTTCGACATGCCCGCATTGACCGTCAGCAAACTGGCCGACACTTCGGCCAGGCTGCACGAGACGGAGACCTTGGCACTGGCGTTCACGGTGATTCCCATCGTTTCGAGCTTCACCGAGTTCCCATTGCTATCCACCACCTCGACCGAGCCCGGTCCGTCCTTGATCGTGATCTTCTGGCCGCCCGGCGTCTCGACGATGAACTGCTCCTGGCCGTCCTGGTCGTCGAGCGTGACCTGCACTCCATTACGAGAACGGATCACTTTCTTGTAATTATTTCCGGCACCATCCATCGACTCCGGCGGCGCATCACTGCCATTCCACAATCCGCCAAGAACATACGGACGCCGCGGATCGCCGGCCTCGAAGCTGACCAGCACCTCATCATTGACCTCCGGGATGAACCAACTTCCGCGGTTGTTTCCTCCCATAAGCGTCGCCAGCCGCGCCCAAGCCTCGTACCGATCACCACCGGGGTCCGGCGCCCAAGGCAGGCTGATTTTCACCCGCCCTTGGTTGTCCGGATCCTTGATATCCGTGACCAGCGCCGGAAAGACACCGAACCAGCGTCCCCCCAGTCCACCAGGAACTCGGCTATCGATCAGGGATTCAAGGGAAAGGGGCATGGGGAAGCTCCAAATTCCAAAGCTCAAGCTCCAAAAAAGCTCCAAGAATACCCCATGCGTCGATTCGATGGCCGTCTTCCTGGAGTTTCAGAATACATTATGCACCGTTCGTGAGAGCAATGGTTGTCAAGAATCGTGCGCGAGCATCTGGCGTTGGAGCTTTTTTTGGAGCTTGGGATTTGTTATTTGGAGCTTTCCTCATCCTCTCCCCACCCAGGCCCGCTCCGCCACAAACTCCGTCCTCAGTCCGGCTTTACCATCGAACTGGTGATGCACTTCGCTGAGATAGTATTGACCACTGAAGAGCGGACCCAGGCCAACTAAGTCCACCGTGGCGCCGACGCGGAGGCCGGGGGCAGGTTCAGCGAGGCCGCGACCCCGCAGAAAGCGGCGGGCTCCCAGCCGGAAGGCCGCTTCCGCCTGCGCTTTGGCTTCGTCCGCGTTGAACGGCACTCCATGGACTACCGATTCCTTCCGCTCGCCCAGAGCCGACCGAAGAACGCTGGCTCCACTCTCGCCCTCGTCGATCTCGCCACCCAGGGCGTCATCGCCGGCCTCATGCTTGATCTCCGATTTGGCGGCTACGTCCCAGCCACTCACCGTCAGTGACGTCCGTTGATGCGCGAGGTCGGCCAGCACGGTGAAGTCGCGAAGCTGACGGCTATAGGCGAGTTCGATGGGTCCGGCGTCGCGTTCTTTTCGCGTGGCCGCCTTGAACGTGGTGTCATCAACCCAGACCTCGAATCCGATGGCCCGAGCGCGATCTCGAGCGAAGGCCAGGTCACTCTGGTTGACCTGCGCGAGGACCCGATGGGTCGGTCCCGAGATGTCCGCCTCGAAGGATAGCCCGTGATCATTGGCAATCTGTTGAAGGACCTCGGCGTCGGAGACATCGTGGAAGGTCCGGGTGCGGCGGGTCATGCGCAGGTCTTGCAACCGATCCTCGGCGAGCACGATGACTTCCGGCGGACGGTCCGCTGGAAACGTCGCTTCGAGGGCCATGATACGGCCCAGGAAAAGGGTTTCGTCGTTGTTCTTCACGCGAAGGGCCTTTCCAAATTCCAGGGTTTGTCGGTCGAAATAGAGAAATCCGGGGCGGCCGCCCGAGGTTCCCCAATTGCTGAACGCGGCCTCGCAGCGGTATAAGCCGGCGATGGTTTCCGAGACGAGGAGGCGAAGGAGTCCATCGCCGAGGCGTTCGTTTTCTTCCCCATCCAACTCAATGATCGGACGGCTGGAATGCAGTAAGCTATTGGTTGGCATCGTTCAGCGTAGCGCAGGCCTCCCGGCCTGCTGTACCGCAGGTTTTTAACCTGCCCCTGGAGTCCGCTGGCAGGCTGGAAAGGCCTGCGGAACAGCAGACAGGAATGTCTGCGCTACAGCAGCGTAGCGCAGGCCTCCCGGCCTGCTGTACCGCAGGTTTTTAACCTGCCCCTGGAGTCCGCTGGCAGGCTGGAAAGGCCTGCGGAACAGCAGACAGGAATGTCTGCGCTACAGCAGCGTAGCGCAGGCCTCCCGGCCTGCTGTACCGCAGGTTTTTAACCTGCCCCTGGGGTCCGCTGGCAGGCTGAAAGGCCTGCGGTACAGGGAGGGGTTAGTGAGCCCGAACGCGGGCGGCCCGCTCCGCCATCAAGCGCGCGAGATGTTCCATTTGTTCGTGCGGCGATTCATCCGAATTCTTGGACTCCTTGCCGTCCGACTTGGAGTCGCCAGCCGGCATGTCCCCCGCGGGCAGGACTTCGAAACTGTCAATGACGACGGGCATGGGAAGGGGGAAGGGGCAAGAGCTGGACTAGCGCAATGCAATCTTTGGTGTCGGCACGTTCAGATCGACCAACTGACCGGGCGCCAACTGACGCGGATTCTCGATGCCGTTGGCTTGGGCAATGGACTGCCAGCTCTTCCCTTTGCCAGCGGCATCAGCCAGCCCCTGCAGCGTCGAACCCGAGGGCGCCGGGGTCAGCGGCTTGGTCCCCGGCGCGGCTTTGGGGTCGGCAGTGGCCCCGGGGGTCGTGGGCGGGGGGCGGCGTCCCTTGTCACTGGCGGGCACGTTGAAGGCCTTGATCTTCTGCTGGGTCAAGGCCAGGGACATGTTCGCCCGCAAAGGCCGTCCATCGGGCGAGAAATACTCCAGCGATTCCTCCAGCGATTCCATGATCCCGTCGAACGAGAACGAACCCCACAGAAAGCGAATCGCCGGCGGAACATATTGGGGCGGATTGTCCGTGGTGGCCTGGGGGGTGATGAAATAGCTGATCTTCTTGGTGAGATTGCGGACGTCGTTTTCGGTGTTCTCGCCGTCGGGCAACGCCATCACATCGAACCAAATCTGCAAGGTGAGCTTGGTCGTGCCGGCGCCCACGAACTGGCGCGCGGGGGTGCCCGCCTGGTCTCCGGCCCCTTCCGGGGTCTGAATCTGGTTGGCAAAGCTCACTTTCAGCGTCTCGGGGTTGAATTGCACCGTGGCCCACTGGTCCCGGTTGATCTCGTTTTCAAACTCCGCGTCGAGTTCGCGTAGTTCGGCTTTGGCTAATGAGCTGGTGTCAGGCATGGGAAAAATCAAAGTTCCAAGCTTCAAGCTCCATGTTCCAAAAAAGCTCCAATACTCATGCTCTCGATGAATCCGCGGGCCAAAGATTGTCCGCTTGTTGAATCCCTTGCTGGTGTGGCTCTGGTGGGTGTCTTGCGCTTGGAGCTTTTTTGGAGCTTGGAGCTTGGCCTTTGGAATTTTCGGCTCATTTTTCCGGCTTCACCAGCCGCAACGATTCATAAACCATTTGTAATTCCTCGATCGCCACCATCCCGTCCCTCGCGTTCAACGCCGGAGCTTTGAGCTTGGTCGGCAGGCAGCGGTCGAGAACGAAACGGGCGCGCTCGGTTTGACCGTCAGCAGCAAAGAACACGATCTTCGCTGTGGCCCTTAGTTTGCCGTTGCCTTCCTCTTGCAGGCTGCTGAGCCAGTCCCAGAGGTCGAAGTTCGCGGTCATCCCCCGCTTCAACGTCACCTGGCCCAGGCTCATCGGGCCGGTCAGCCGAATCGCCGCGTGGTTGTTCCCTCCTTCCCGGATGGTCTTCACGTCCATGGTCATTTCGATGCCGTCGCATTCGGCAAAGGCCGCGTGACAGACCTGCGCCGCCACCCCGGGCACTTCGATTTCCACCGCAAAGTTAAAGGCGGTGAAGGGATGCAGGACCGTTTCGTTGGCGGGATTGGCCATGGGGCGGGTTAGCGCGTTTCGGTGACTTCGGCGCCGTCTCCGGTTTGCACCAGGCGCAGCGTAAGAAATCGCATGGGCAAGGCCGGGGCCACCTTGATCTCGACGATGAACCGGCCGAGTTCGCGGCTCGGTGGCGGGTTGACGGTCGGCCCGGTGTTGACTTGAAACGAAGCGGCCGGACTGCGGCCGGCGAAGGCGCCGCGGGCGAACAACTGCAACATCAACGTCTCGAACCCGTGCTGCACCGCCCGCACGAACGCGTCGTTCATCGGTTCGAAGACATAGGTGGCGCCCTGACGCAGAGCGACCCGGCGCAAGAGCTGGAGAAGGCGTCGTACATTGATGGCCCGGAGATCCGAATCGGCGCTCAACGTATCGGCGGCCAGGCAACGAAAGCCCCAGGCATCCTGACGCAGAAAGTTCAACTGCGCATCCTGGAGGATCTGCCAGTCCTCCGGGGGGAGTGGGGGTTCCAGGGCCACCGTCTCGGCCAACGACTCGTTGGCCGGCGCGATCCACGCTCCGCGACGCAGGCTGCGCGCGGCAATGATCCCGGTCAGAGCACCATCGGGCGGCACCCGACGCAGGCCCCCCGTCGGATCAGGCCGGACCAGCCAGGGATGATACATCGCGGCGTAGGAAAAGACGGCGGACTCCCCGTTCCCCAGCGGCAGGCTCACGCTTTGGCCTACCTCCACCAGCGCTCCGTTGGTAGCCCGCAGGCCCGCCAAGTGGTCCAGGGCTTCCTCGGTTCGCCAAGCCCCCGGGAGAGCAAGGACGGCAAACAGATCGCCCCGCGCCGCGCACACTCGGAGCAAAGCTCGTTGGACGGCCAGCAATTGGTCCGCTTGGGCTTCCGTCCATTCGCTCACCCGCCAACGACTCGCGGAGACCAACGGCACCACCACGGGTTCGCTCCAGGCCCCGGTATTGGATCCGGAGATGGAACGGGCCACGTAATAGTAAGTTCCCGCTGAGCGACCGAAGAGGGTCAGTCCCTCAGCGTCGCCGTGGTAAACTCTGACGGCATCTCCCAGTCCAGCCTGCGTGGCCTCCTCAATTTCGATGCCCATTGCCGCGGGATCGGTATGGGTCCATTCCAGCCGGAAGGTTCCCGCCGGATCCGGCTCATTCGCCAGACGCAGCAACGGAGCGGACAAGACCCGGAGATCGCAGCGCAAGAAATCACCCCAAGCCGGCTCATCCGTTCCACGCGGCACCCCGGGCGGTTCGTCCGGCAGGCCACTCCGCGACCAACCCGGATGCACCGCGTCGGGCACGGCAATCAGCGTAGCCTCCTCCAATCCCAGTGCTGCATGAAGTCCTCGCAGACGGCGAGCCCGGTCGCTCTGGAACCGGATGAAATTCGCTTCCTCCAGCAGGTGACTGGTGGACGCTTCGATTAAGTCCGGATCGAGAAAGAGCGCCGCGCCAAACGTCTCTAATCCATCGCGAACCAAGGCCTCCTGCTCCGGTGCCACCGCTCCCATCCACTGGTCCGGCAGATTGCGCATCAGCAGCGGCAGATAGGTCGTTCCCGCGGGATCCGCACCGGCCAGGGGAAACCGCGGATCAGCGGCCGTTCGCCACAACGTTTCCACGTCGTGGGCATCCGCCGCGCGGATGGCCTCGCTCAATTCCGGTTCGGCGTAGAGGGCGGCATCCGAGGGGAGCGCGTTCCAGACGGACGGATGGGTCGATCCGAAGGCCAACCCGGACAGTCGAAGTCCAGCGGCTTCACCCGAGCGGGTTCGCAGCTCGAAGGTCAGCAACTCCGCCGTGGCACGAGTCGTCGGCGTGGGAGGGGTGGCCAACCACCATCGAGCCTCGCCGGTGATCCGCACCGCGGTGGAAAGGGGCGATCCGGACTCGGACGTCCCGGCCACGGAATCAACCCGCAGGAACAGGATCTCCGGGCCGAAGGCCACCCGCAGCCGGGAACCGAGGGGAGGCAACTCGTCGGCCGAGACGTTCAGCGCCAGCGTCACTTCCCGGTCCTCGGGGCGGGTAGGCCATTCGAGCCCCTCCGCGGGGGAGGCGGGGACGGTTCCCGTCCACACCGAAGTCCTCCACTCTCCGGGAACGCTCCCGGGAATCGAGACCGTCACAGTGGCTTCCGAGGTCGCCGGAACCTGGGTGGCCGGCCAGGCAAACCAATGCACCGGCCCGAACGTCACGCGGAACTGCTCGCGACGCGTTGGAATGGGCGGGCTGGGCCGGTGAGGGTCCACCTGGATAAGCGAACCGAGCGCTTCGAGGCCCTCGGCGTGGAACGTGAATCGCACCGTGTCCCCGGCCCGCAATTCCTGTTGAAGGCCCAGACCGAGGACGGCTCCGGACTGACCCGGAACCAACCCCTCCACCACTTCCAGGCTTCGCGGCGTCAGGGCCGTGGCGACTTGGATCGAGTCGAAGCCGCTGCCGGGTGAACGGGCCTCCGCGAACGCCGGTTCGAGCTGCCCTTCCCTCAAGCGCATCACTCCGGGCAACGGAAACCGCGTGAGCACCGCTGGTCCCGCCACCCGGATAATCCAGCACCGCCGGCCGCCTTGACGAAAGAAGTCGCGCACCGCCGGAGCCAGATGCGCCCGCAGCAACGATCCGTCCGCCGCCACGGCCAGCGGGAGGTCCCGACCAAAGATCATTTCGAACTGGGCGGGACTCTCGACCGGAACCGGCAGGTCAAGCGGTCCAGTGCCGGCCAAGCCGACCAAGACCGCGATGTCCATCCGCGGCAGGATGTCCGCCGGTACCGCCGCCTGCGCATCGAAGCGGAAGCCGGGAAGACGCCGACCGGAAGGCGAAGTCACCGAGAGAGCCATGGGAAGTGGGAAGGTGGAAGTCGGAAGTCGGGAGGGCGGACGGCTCGTCCGCTCGTTCCTTAAACGGCAGGTTGGTCGAGGCGGGAAGGCGTGAGCGGAGCCCTAAGCTCCAAAGAACACCGATGTACCGCAGACCTCTTGGTCTGCTGTTCCGCAGGTTTTTAACCTGCCCGCGGAAACCTTAGTTCGGAGTCCTGCCTTTAGGCGGCGGAGCGATCGATTTCTTCCACGGGTTAGTGGTTTTCCGACGCATCGGGCCAGGAAACGGCTCCACCGGCTCAAGCCGGGACTCCGAACGCGAAGGATTAGATCACGGAGAAGTAGCGGACACGGAGCAGGAAGCGTGGGAAGCTCCGCCCCGTACGGAGGGGTAAGGGATCCAGTTGCAGGTGACTCACAAAGTTCCAGTTCGGAGTCCCGCCTTTAGGCGGCGGAGCGATCGGTTTCTTCCACGGGTCAGTGGTTTTCCGACGCATCAGGCCAGGAAACGGCTCCACCGGCTCAAGCCGGGACTCCGAACCGAGGAACGGCGGACACAGAGGGGTCGGCAAAAACTTGGAGCTTTAATCCTGGAGCTTCTTTGGAACTTGGAACTTGGGTTTTGGAGCTTTCCCCCTATTCCATCTCCAACCGCTCGTAAGAAACCGTCAGCTCTTCCATCGCCACATCGGTACCCTTGGCGTTCAGCGGTCCACTGACATGTTTGATGATGCGCGCCCGCAGCAGCTTCCAGGTCTGCACAATCGCAGTGTGATCTTCGTTCTGCAGGCTGATGGTGATGGTGCGGAGGGCGTTCTGGTCGCCATTGCGAATCTCGTTGAGCCAGTTGTAGAGCGTCAGCGAGCCGATGACGCCGCGTTTCATCGTTACGTCGGTGGCCTTGTTGAGGCCGGTGATTTTCCGGACCGAGTTCTCCTTCTCGTTGCCGTTGCGGTACTCGGCCACGGTGACTTCCATGCCGATGTTGCTGACTTCCTGGAAGCCGGCATCGGCTCCCTCGGTGTTGCCGGTGCCGAGGTCCACCAGGAAGTTGAACTGCACATAGGGACGTTCGCGTAGGACAGCCATAACAGTGAGCGTTGAGAATTAAGAGTGAAGAAAGGATTCGTGCTTAGATCTTACGGTCGGCGGTCCACTGACCGATGCGGAAAATCACGAACTCGGCCGGCCGCAGCGGAGCGACGCCGATGAGGCAGACCAGGCGGCCGTTATCGAGATCGTTCTGGCTCATGGTCGTGCGGTCGCACTTCACGAAGTAAGCCTTCTCGGGCTTTTCGCCCAGGAGCGCCCCCATTTGCCATTCGTTGAGGAGAAAATCCTCGATGGTCCGCCGCACATTGGCCCAGAGCGCCTCGCCATTGGGTTCGAACACCGCCCATTGGGTGCCTTTGTCGATGGAGCGCTCGAGGTACGCGAAATAACGGCGGAGGTTGACGTATTTCCATTCCGGATCGGAACTGATGGTGCGGGCTCCCCACAGACGGAAGCCGCGGCCCTCGAAGAATCGGAAGCAGTTGACGCCCTCGGGATTCAGCACGTCCTGTTGGGCTTTGTTCAGCAATTGCTCGAAGCCCACGGCCAGGTTCACCACTTCGTTCGCCGGCGCCTTATAGACCGCCCGGTTGATATCATTGCGCGCATAGATGCCCGCGACGTGCCCGCTGGGGGGTACCGCCAATTCCTTGCGCGTCAGCGGATCCACAATGCGGATCCACGGATAATACAAGGCCGCATAGGTCGAATCATAGCGCGCCCGCAAAGCCCGGATTTGGGCAATGCTCTGGTCGTTGCCGCTGTCGAGCACCGCGATGCGATAGCGCATCCGCTGCGCATGCGAGATGAGCAATCCGATGATCGCCCGGGCCTGGAGGCCGTAACCATTCTCATAGCCGAAGGTGGAGCCCGGGGCCGCCACGATGGAGATATCCTCGATGTCTTCGAACTGTCGGAGACCCGTCTTGGTGGTGTCGCTCTCTGACGCTTCACCTTCAAATTCCGCCGCCTCCGGGCGCGCCCCGTCGTTGCCACCGTTCAGCACGACTTCCAGCGACCGTTCCGCCTCGGAGGAATTGGGATCCGCCAATTGATCAGCCAACTCCGGGTTCAACGACGCCAAAGCGGCCAACGCATCCAAGCCGTTTTCCACATCGTCGCCCCGGCCGATGACGATCGGCAGCGTGCGCGCCTGCGCCAGGTTGGCCGGTTCCTCGTGGAAGCGGTCGAACAGCGAATCGGGCGTGCCAGCCCGCTCGTGGGCCGGGTCCAGCGGCAAATCGGCCCATACCAATTCTGGATCATCCGCATCGGTCGGCTGGATCCCGACCGTGACGGTCACGATGCGGACCACATCGCCCCGGTCGCGATCGAGCTCGGTCAGGGCGAGCGTCGCGCCCGCACTGACGAAGCTCCAGGTATTGGTCACCGGATCGCGCTCGGCGACGTAGAGCGTTCCGGCGCCGGGCGGACTGGACACCGGACTGGTGGTGTCGCCGATCCAGACCACGTCCCGGTTCAGCAAGGATTTGACCACGGGATCGCCGTTCTCCTCGGACAGGACGTTTTGTCCGGCCCTCACGGTGAAGCGGACCCGGAAGTTCCCCATTTCCCCGGGGAACCGGGCGCGGATGGTCAAGGCACTGGCGGGTGGGTTGGTGGGCGGGCTCCCGGGGGGCACAGAGGCGAAGGCGTAACCGGACAACTCATCGTTGGCATCGGCGAGCCGGAATACGCGACTGATATACAGCCGTTTGCCGCCCTCCTCGAAAAAGGCACGGACGCCGTGCCACAGGAAGTTGTCGAGCTCGACGGCGCCATCATCGAACTGAAGTTTCTCACGGCCACCGTACACCCGCTCGAATTCGCCCAGACTGGTGACGAGGTCCGGTTCGAGGTTCAGCGGGCCGTAGCGGCAGGGTCCGATGAAGCCCGTCGTGGTCGTGCTGACGCCCTCGATGGACTTCGAGCGAAACGACGTTTCTTCTACATAAACGCCGGGGGCTAGGTACTCAGGCATGGGATGTTCCTTTGCGGTTGTTGGCGGAGGTCCCGCCAAGATGGTTTGTATTCAGGCGGGACGAACGAGAACCCGGCCCTGTCCGTCGCCCGACGAACGCAGGATGAGTTCCTGTCCGAACCAAAGGGTGGCGCCCGTAAGGACCACGAGCGGCAGCTCATCCCGATCCAGCACGGACGCCGCGGGCTGGTTCAGGATATCGCACAAGTCGGGAGTGCCGCTGGTCTCCGGGGGTAACGCGGAATAAAGGACGGAAACGGACAAATCCCACGACTGCAGGTGCAGCGCCGTTCCGGAACCGGCCGGCGAACCCAGCAGCGACGCCGGAGGCAGTTCCGGATAGGCAAAGGCGAGGAGAACACGCCCATCCTCATTGGCCAGACCGCGGACGACTTCCGTGCCCGTGGGCGTGCTGGCACTCACTTCAAGCAGCGCCCACGCGGCCGGCCCATTGGCCACGGTGTCCCACAGGTCAGCCCGGACCACCGCCACACCCCCGCCCAATATCCGCCCCGGACTGTTGAAGAGCGGCACGCTGCCCACCGGGTGGTCCGGCGGCGAGGCATCGCAGGAAAGCGAGAACCATCCTTCGTGAGGAACGATGGCCCGGAAGGACAACGGCAGGAAACGTCGGAACTCATCTTCCAGCCGAATGAGAAACTCGCGCGCGCGGGGTGGACTCGCGTCGAAGGGCGCTTCGTGGTCCTCGCCGCGCTCGAAGTCCCGCAGTCCAGGCAGGTCATGGAACACAAATCCATTGCGGCGGTTGGGGATTCCCCGGCGGACGACTTCGGTCTGATCCACCGGCGCTGCGGTGACCCGCAGCCCGTCGCCCACCGTCCCACCCGTGAGCGAATCCCAAAAGCGAATACCCAAGGGACAGGTCAAGCGGACCCGTTCCAGTTCCCGAATGGACGGCACCAAGGGCATGATCAGGGAAGTTCCAGTTGGCCCAACGCCAACGTCCGGGTCTGGGTCGGCGGGAACTCGTTCAGCGGCACTTCCGAATCCAGGGCCAGTTGCCGCACCGCATAAGCCGCCGAGGGCTGCTGGCGGTTGCGCGCCACGTCCCACACGTTGTCCAGGTCCTGAAGCGAAATCTGTTCGCCAATCAGCTCCACCGCCTCGGTGTCGCCAAACACGTCCTCGCCTCCCGCCACGAACCGGTTCAGGTAACCGGCCGGAATCACCGGCGTGTCCGCCAAAGTCCGGACCGCCCAACCCAACAACCGTTGCTGTTGCTGGGCATCCGCCGACCATGCGGTCATCAGATAGCTGAGGTCCACGGGAACCGGAGCACGGAAGCGGCGGCCCTCGCGGTCGGTCCGTGGCGGAAGCGTCCGACGTGCAGTACTGAAGGCCATGCGGTATAAATACACGGTCACCCCTTCGGTAACCGGACGCGTGTTCGCCTCCAGGTCGCTTCCCTGGACCAGTTGAAAGCGGGCATTGGGAAAGCGGTCACGGGGAACGGCATCCTCCAGCAAGCCCACGATGGCCCGGCTGGTTACGGCAATGGCGGTATAATGAGCCACGTGATCGAAGAACGTGTTGTAGCGCAGACATTCCTGTCTGCTTTATCGCAGGTTTTTAACCTGCCCCCCCGGTTCACTGGCAGGCTGAAAGGCCTGCGGTACAGCAGGCCGGGAGGCCTGCGCTACGGCGGCTGTTCCGCAGGTTTTTAACCTGCCCGGGCCGAAGGCAGGCTGCCGCCATCAGGCGCACACGCCCTGCTCCCCACTGGCGGACCGGTCCGGCCGGAGCTTAAGCCCCGGCCAGCACGATGTGACGCCGTTCGAGAATGAGCTGAGCTTGCTGGAGAGCCTCCAACAGAATCATGACGCGCGACGCGTCATCGAGCTCCCGCTCGAAAACCCCTTCAAATCCAGCAAACGGACCCGACTCGATCCGGATCCGGTCTCCCTTGCGGAAGCCCGGTTCCTGCAATTCGACCCAACCTTCGGCGTCCATCCGGTCACGACACAGGACGATCACGTCCTCATCGACGGGAACGGGTTGGGTGCGGGTGCCGACCACGCGGACCACTCCGCGGGAATACCGCACCGCATGCAGGTGCTGCCGAACGCAGAACCGTCCGAAAAGATATCCGGGGAACAGCGGCCGGACCAAGGTGGTCGAGCGGCGGCCACGTCCCGGTCGGCGAACGCGGGGCAGCAGGACTTCGAGGTCCAGCGTCTGGAGCGTGTGCCGGGCGACCTCCTCGGCCCCGGGCTTGGCCTGGATGGCAAACCAGTGCCGCGCGTCCGCGACCACCGCTGCTGGCGCCGCTGCGTCCGGCCGATCGAGGGTCATCACGCTCATGAGCCCCGCGCCTTTCGTCCGCTGGGGTTCAACGCCGCTTCCGCCGCTTTACGATTCCCGGTGTTCAGGCGATAGACGGTGCGACCGGCGACGGTGCGCGCCTCGATGAAGCCATGTTGGCGCAACACGGCCAGGGCCTGTCGAACTTCCTGATTCGCTTGCATGATGCGTTGTTCGAGCAACCACCACTCCACGATGCCCTCAATCGAATCCTCCCCCGACGGGTTTCGGAGCAGGTAGCCCAAGATCTCGCGTTCGAGCCCGGCTAGAGATTGTGGACCGTTGGGTTGCACGGTGCTTGAGTTGGGAAAGCACCTGGGATGCCACGCTCATTCAGGCCCAATTCAGGCGGAAATCCGCAAGTCTCCACCGTGCTTTGGACAAATTTGTCCGGCCACGGACGGCGCCGGAATAAAAGGCAATTCCGCCCGCAGGTAGTCAATGAGGCAACACCGGTGTGTCGCTGGCCGGGTTGGACATTTTAGTCCGACTCCCACCGCTGTTTGTCCACCAAGTGCCGCGGATTGGACCACGGAGGAGAAAGCAGCGGAGCGCTTGGCGGCTCCAAAGGGGGGCCGGGGCTACCGGGGAACCGCCGCCTCCGGGGAAGTCGCGCGGGCAAAATCGCGCGCCGTCATCCGATGCCGACGAAGCAACTCGAAGAGCGCCCGCCGATTTTTGCCGGCTTCGACTGCGGCCCGGCCAATGTTGCCCTCGTTGCGCGTCATCAGGTCGGCCAGGTACTCGCGTTCGAAGCGTTGCACCACGCGCGCCTTTTCCTCGCGGAGCGTGACGCGAATCACCGTCGGAGCGGCCGAGCCGTCTAGGGCCAGATCTTCGGCGGAGAGATCCGGTCCTTCAGTCAACAGCACCGCCCGTTCGATCACGTTCTCGAGTTCCCGGATGTTCCCCGGCCACGCATGGCGCGCGAGCCGGGCCAGGGCGCCGGACGTCAGCACCCGCATCGGACGTCCGAATTCCCGCGCGTACTTGTCCGCGAAGTGCCGGGCCAACAGCGGGAGATCCTCTTTGCGCTCACGCAACGGAGGCAGGCGCAAGGGCAGGACGTTGAGGCGGTAGTAAAGATCGGCGCGAAACTTCCCCAGACGCAGCCCGGCTTCCAAATCCGTGTTGGCCGAGGCCACGACCCGGACGTCGGCGCGGCAGGTCTTGCGGGAACCAAGATGCCGGAACTCCTTCTCCTGGAGCAGACGCAACAATTTGACCTGGGCGGACAACGACAAGCTATCCACTTCATCCAGAAACAAAGTCCCTCCGTCGGCCTCCTCGACCAAGCCGGCCCGGGCGCTGGTCGCTCCGGTGAACGCGCCGGCTTCATGTCCGAACAATTCGTTCTCCACCAGATCGGTGGGGATCGCTCCGCAATTGACCGCCACAAACGGATTCCGGGAACGCAGTCCCAAGTAGTGAATCGCCCGGGCGAGCGCTTCCTTTCCGGTACCGGTCTCTCCGGCGATCAGCACACTGGCGTCGCAGCGGGCCATCAGCGGCACTTTCTTCAACTCCGTCAGCAGCGCCGGACAGCGTCCCACGATGTGTCCCAGGCCCAGCCGCTCCTTCAAGGACTGAACGGCCGGATCCGCTGCGGTCCGGTGTTCCAACTGGCGCCAGAGTCGCGGCAGCACTTCGATCTTCCGCAGCGGGGGAACGAGAAAATCGCAAAATCCCTGGTGCAACGCCGTGAGAACCTCATCTGGCTGACCGACCAAGCCCACCAGAAACCAGGGGACATCAGGCGGAAGATGGAACCTTCCTGGCAGACCCTCGAGCTGCTTCATCGCTGGCTCTGCCTGGACCACAAACACGGCGGAAGGTGGCCGGGTAAGGGAGGTCTCACGTTTCGCCCCCTGGGACAGCCAACTTCTGCGCTCCACGGTATAGGTCCCGGTTGAACTCAGAATGTCGTTCAACGCCTCTCCCTCGGCCGACGGCGCGGACTCCACGATCCACAGACAACGCGATTCCATGGTCTTCCCTCCCTACGTCTCCGGCATCCGCCGGTCTGAACCCTCACCCCACCGGCTACGACCCACCGAACCAGGTCCGGGGCGGTCACCGCGGACGCCAACGCAAGCGGGAAACGCCCCGGTCAACCAACGGAAAGACGTCGCCGGGACAAGGCACATCCTCCAGCGCAGCGGACCGTTCTGGTCTGGGAAAAGCATGGGCGCAGGCAGGTTGATTGGACCCAAGAAACGTGAGTTGACTCGTGTTGCTTACAATCTTTTTCGCTTCCGGGCCTGCCGAGCGGGAGCATCT
>CAYYSX010000016.1:0-44466 GCA_964474315.1 uncultured Verrucomicrobiota bacterium
CCGCCGCCAGCTTGCGCGCCTTGGAGGTCCTGAGTTCGCCGGCCGCGCATGGTCCGGTGGAAGAACGCCAAGCCACCGAACCGTCGTGAGCCTAAAGGCCGCCGTTCGAACGCACAGACGGCAACGAAAATAACGAAGTAAGCGGGATTTCGATGGCCTGGAGGCACCACCGAGGATTCACCCCCAAGAAGAGTTCGCCCGCCCCGCGGCCTCCCAGCACAGCCCCTGCCTCTTCGTTTCCTTCGTTCCCTTCTGTAAGAGTCAACTCTTCGTTCTTAGGATCGAAGGTCAGGAAGTGGCCGGTAATGGCTGAGCCGGACCTGCGGAATCCGGCTCGGGCGCCGGCACGGGCTTTCGGCTGAACCGCGCCACGATCTTCATGATCACCACATAGAACACTGGCGTGAGGAACAGGCCGAAGAGTGTGACCCCGATCATCCCGGCAAACACCGCCACCCCCATGGCCTGCCGCATCTCAGCACCGGCGCCGGTGGACACCACCAACGGAAAGACGCCGGCAATGAATGCGATGCTGGTCATCAGAATGGGCCGGAGACGGAGCCGGCAGGCTTCGAGCGCAGCGTCCACGATCGACAGGCCTTCATGCTGTTTCTCCCGGGCAAACTCCACGATCAAGATGGCGTTCTTACAAGCGAGTCCCACCAGCACGATCAGGCCGATCTGGGTGAAGATGTTATTGTCCTTGCCCTGGATCATAACCCCCACCATGGCGCTCAGCAGGCACATCGGAACGATGAGAATAATGACCAGGGGAAGGCTGAAGCTCTCATATTGCGCCGCCAGGACCAGAAACACCAGAAGAAGACAGAGCGGGAAGATATACACCGCGGTGTTCCCCGCGATCCGCTGTTGATAGGCAAGCTCGGTCCACTCGTAGCCCATTCCGGACGGAAGGTTCTTCTGGATGAGATCCTCGATGTATTTTTCCGCCTGACCGGAACTGAAGCCCGGTCCCGGCGCTCCGTTGATTTCCGCGGCAGGATGCCCGTTGTACCGCATGACACGGTCAGGGCCGTAAGCTTCACGGACCTTCATCAGGGTTCCCAGCGGCACCATTTGTCCCTTGTCGTTGCGCGTCTTCAAACGCGCCACGTCATCCAGCCGCGAACGAAACGGAGCATCGGCTTGGGCAATGACCTGGTAGGTCCGGCCGAACCGGTTGAAGTCGTTCACATACAGCGAGCCGAGATAAATCTGCATGGTCTCGAACAGATTCTGGAGGGGCACGCCCAGTGATTTCGCCTTGATGCGGTTCACGTCCGCGTCGAGTTGGGGAACATTGATCTGGAAGGTGGAGTACACGGCCTGGAGGACATTGGTCTGATAGCTTTGTCCGATGATCCCCCGGGTGGTGCCGAAGAGGGTTTCCTGGCCGAGACCGCCACGGTCTTGCAAATACAGCTTGAACCCGCCGCCGGTGCTCAGGCCGTTCACCGGCGGGGCGTTGATCACCAGCGTCTGTGCTTCCTGGATGGTGGAGAACTCGGCGTTGAGTCGGGCCGCAATGGCCGGAGCTGACAGGTCTTTACGTTTCCGCTCCTCGAAGGGTTTCAGGATCACAAAGGTGATTCCGGAGTTCGGGCTGGCGGTGAACCCGTTGGGCGAGAGTCCCGGGAAAGCCACCGAGGCTTCGACGCCCGGGGTTTTGAGCGCGATATCCGTCATCTTACGCATGACCGCATCGGTCCGGTCGAGCGAGGCGGCATCGGGCAGTTGCGCGACGCAAATGAGATACTGCTTGTCCTGGTCCGGGATGAAGCCGGTGGGGACCAGGGTGAACACCTTTCCGGCCAGCAACACCAGGCCGACATAGACCGCCAGGGTGATCCCGCTGACCCGGATCAACCGGGCGACCCCGACCGAGTATTTCTCTCCGGTCCAGGCAAAGAAGCGGTTGAACGGCCGGAAGAACCAGCCGAACAGCGTGTCGAGCAGGCGGGTGAAGCGGTCCTTCGGCGCGTGATGGTCTTTCAGCAGCACAGCGGCGAGCGCCGGGGAGAGGGTGAGCGAATTGAACGCCGAGATGACCGTCGAAATGGCGATGGTGATGGCGAATTGCTTATAGAATTGCCCGGTCAGTCCGCTAATAAAAGCGGTCGGTATGAACACGGCGCAGAGCACCAGTGCGGTGGCGACAATGGGGCCGGTCACTTCGGTCATGGCGCGCTTGGTGGCGTCCACGGGCGAGAGGCCCAGCGCGATGTTCCGCTCGACATTCTCCACCACCACGATGGCGTCATCCACGACGATGCCGATGGCGAGCACCAGCCCGAAGAGGGAGAGAGCGTTGATGCTGAATCCGAAGGCGGCCATCACAGCAAAGGTGCCCACGAGCGAGACCGGTACCGCGGCAAGGGGAATGATCGAGGCGCGCCACGTTTGCAGGAAAACCAGCACGACCAGGACCACGAGCAGCACCGCCTCGAAGAGGGTCGCGACGACCGCGTCAATCGATTTGTCAACGAAGACGGTCGGGTCATAAACCACCTTATAGTCGAGTCCATCCGGGAAGTTCTTCTTCAGCTCGGCCATGGTCCGGCGGACGTTCTTCGACAGTTCCAGGGCGTTGCTGCCCGGCTGTTGAAAGACCGGAATGGCCACGGCCGAGCGATTGTCCAGTTGGGAACGGAGGGCGAATTCGCCGGCCCCCAGTTCGATGCGAGCCACATCGCGCAGCAGCACCGTTTCCCCGTTGGCCCCGGTCTTGATGATGATGTTCCCGAACTCCTCTTCGGTGGTGAGGCGGCCTTGGGTGTTGATCTGGAGTTCGAGCGCCACCGGTTCGGCCACCGGTTGTTGACCGACGGCCCCGGCAGCCACCTGGATGTTCTGCTCGCGGATCGCATTGACCACGTCGCCCGCGGTCAGGTTCTTGACGGCGACTTTGTCGGGGTCGAGCCAGATGCGCATCGCATAGTCACCCGAGCCGAACAGTTGCACCTGGCCCACCCCGGGAATCCGCGCCAGCACGTCCTTCACCTGCAGCGTGCCGTAATTACGGACATAGACATCGTCATAGCGCCCATCCGGGGAAAACAGGTGAACGACCATCGTCAGGTCCGGGGTGGACTTGATAGTCAGCACTCCGAGCCGCCGGACTTCCTCCGGAAGCTTCGGCAGGGCCTGCGAGACCCGGTTTTGCACCAGCACCTGGGCCTGGTCGATGTCGGTCCCCAGCTTGAACGTGACCGTCAGCGTCATCACGCCGTCGCTGGTCGCCTGGGAGAACATGTACAGCGAGTTCTCCACGCCATTGAGCTGCTGCTCGAGCGGCACGGCGACGGTTTCGGCAATGGTCTTGGGATTGGCGCCCGGATAAACCGCGCGAACGACAATCTGGGGCGGAACCACCTCCGGGTATTCGGAGATGGGCAGCCGGAACATGGCGATGAGCCCGACCAGGAAGATCAGGATCGAAAGCACGCCCGCGAAGATCGGGCGCTTGATGAAGTAGTGGCTAAAGTTCATCGCGGCGGCAGAGGCAGGCGGCGGGAGGCGATCAGCGCGAGGCGGTCTGCCGCACCAGTTCTTCGACCTGAGGGGTCACCGGCATTCCGGGTTGCACGCGCATGAGTCCGTTGACCACGACCGATTCGCCCGCCTGGAGGCCGGAGCGAACCACGCGTTTGCCTCCCACCACCCCTCCGAGGGTCACGGGCCGGTAGGCCACGGTGTTGGAGGAGGTGAGCGTCAGAACGAACTTTTGACTTTGGTCGGTGCCGATGGCGGTCTCGCTGATCAAGAGGGCCGGCTTTCGTGCGCTCCCGGGAAGGCGCAACCGGGCGAAGAGGCCAGGAAGCAGACGGCCGTCGGGATTGGCGAACTCGGTACGAATCAGAATGCTGCCGAGGCCGGGATCCAGCCGATTGTCCACCGACTCCACCACCCCGCGCCGGGGAAAGTCCGGTTCATCGGCCAGTCCCATTTCCACTTCGATCTGTCCGGCGGCGTTGGTGGCGAGCCGGCCTTCTTCGCGCAACGCACGGAACTTCAGCAGCGTCGGTTCATCCACATCCGAGTAGGCGTACATGGGATCCATGCTGACCAAGGTGGTCAGCAAGGTGGTGAATCCGTCCACGCCGCTGACGTTGTTGCCCACAGTGACCAGAGCCCGACTGACCCGGCCATCGATCGGGGCGCGGACCGTGCAATACTCGAGGTCCAGTCGCATCGTTTCCCGATTGGCTTCCGCCGCTTGCAAGGCGGCTTGGGCATCGGTGTAGGCCCAACGCCGTTGGTCGGCTTCCTCGATGGAAATGGCCTTCGTTTCGAAGAGCGCGTCGGCGCGCTTGGCCTCCCGTTCGGAATTCTCGAGGCGGACCTGAGCCCGCTTCACCTCGGCGTCGGCCCGGTCGAAGGCCGCCTGTTTGGGGCGCGGATCGATGATGAAAAGGATATCCCCCTTCTGGACGAGCTCGCCGGACTTGATTCGCACCTCGGTCAGGTATCCGGACACGCGCGGACGGATCTCCACCACTTCCGGCGCATCCAGGCGCGCGGTGAATTCGTCGTATTCGACGATCTCGCGTTCCTCGACCGGAGCGACGGTAACGGTGGGGGGAGGAGGAGCGGCCGTATCCGACCCCGATTGAGCGGGACTACATCCCGTCATGGTAGCCAGCAGAGCCAGCGTTCCGGCCGATAACACCGGCAGAAAAAATCGGTTCATAGAGGGGAGGAAACAACAGCGGAACAACGGTTCAGGCGGCCAAGGCAATCTCCGGCCCGCCGAGAAGCCGCCTCTGCCGCTCGGCCCAGACCCGGGCCGCCTGGAGCTTCTCTTCGGCCAATACCGGCAGGAAAAGCAGAGGAAAGGGCGTCAGCGCCGCCAGCGAATTGGCTTCGTTCAAGGCGTGGAACACCATCGCTTCGGGAATGCCGGAAACAGCGTCGGCGAGGGATTCGAGCAGTTCGTTGTTGAGCTCGGTCAGCCAAGCCTCGGACTCGGCCGACAGCGCCCGCGGAGTCAGGTCGGTGAAGGTCTGGGGTTCGAGAAACCGGACAGGTTCAGAGTGCATGATGGGATAGGATTCTTAAAATTGTTGACCGGTCATCTATCAGCCGGCGGAACATGGTCGAGTGTCGTCGTATGTCAAACGGGTGATCAGGCGGTGGCCGTTGCTTTCAGCAGGCGCATCACGGTCGGCTCGAGATCCCGCAGGACCTCCGGATCGTTCTGCACCTTGGCCTGCAAGGTCAGCCCCATCACGGCGGAGCCCAACAGCATCGCTGCCGTCCGGGCGTCCTTGACCTCAATTTGCCCGTCTCGTTGGGCGTCGGCTATGGCACTTTCGAGGTAACGCAGGCCCCGGCCGAGAAGTTCTTCCGACTTGGCCCGCAAGCGGTCATCCAACGTCGCCAGCTCCGAGCCTACATTGGCGTAAGGACAGCCACAGACATGCCCAAACTTCTCGCAGAGAGATCGTTGCGTCTGATAGACCTTATCGCACCAGCGACTCAACCGGTCCAGGGGCGGCACTTGCGGCGAAAAGATCGCATCCAGCTCGGGCCGTTTCTCATTCCAATGCTCCTCGTACGCCGTGAGGGCCAGATCCGCTTTCGAGGGAAAGAAATGGTAAAAACTCCCCTTCTTCACCCCGGCCCGGACGCAGATATCGTCCACACTCACGCTGCCGTAGCTGCTCGTCCAAATCAGATCGAGCGCCGCGGTCAACAGTCGGTCTCTGGCATTACTGGTACGGCCCATGGCTTTGCGTTGTTCGTGGAACGCTTGGAGAGTTAGCCAAATTTGACTGATCAGTCAAATCGAAATTGCAAGCGACTCACGCCACCGATTTCAGGGTCGCCTGCAGGATCTCCAGTCCCTCGGCCAGTTGGCTGCGGGGAATGTTCAACGCCGGCAGCAGCCGGACCACCTGGTTGCCGCTGGGAATCGTCAGCAAGCCCGCCTCGTGCAACCGGTTGACGAGTTGCAGACTGGCCGGCTTCTCGGAGGTGGCAAAACCCGGGATCTGCTCCCGCGGTTGTAGTTCCAATCCCTGCATGAACCCGATTCCCCGCACGCCGCGCACCACGCCCGGATACGCCCGGACGAATTCGTTCAAACGGTCGGCCAGCCAGTCGCCGGTGGAGCGGACGTGGTCGGCCAGTCGGTCGCGCTCGATCACCTCAAAAATCTTGAGCGCCACCGCGCAGCCGAGCGGCGTGCCGCCAAACGTGGTCGCATGCGTGCCCGGCCCGAGCACGTCGGCCAATGGCACCCCGTGAGCCTCCTGACGCACCCAAAAGGCGGCGATGGGGAAACCGCCCCCCAGCGACTTGGCCATGGAAACGCCGTCGGGCAGGAATGACTCCGCGCCGGGAATTCCCTCCAGAATCCGCTGGAAACTTTGAAATCGACCCGTCCGGAAATGCCCGCACTGGACCGCATCGATCAACAGCAGCAGCCGGTGTTCGTCGCACAGCCGGCGCAGCCCCAAGAGAAACTCCGGGGTGGCGGGGTTGAGTCCGCCCTCACCTTGAATGCCCTCGATGAGAATCGCCACGGTGGCCGGTGACAACGCTTGCCGAACCGCTTCGAGATCATTGAACGGAACATGACGGAACCCGGGCACGGCCGGTTCGAAGCCCTTCTTGACCTTCTCCTGACCGGTGGCGGCGATTCCGGCGAGGGTTCGGCCGTGGAACGAATGGGTGGCAGTGAGGATCTCGAAGCGTCCTTCCTCATGGCCAAACTTCCGGGAGAGCTTGTACAGACCTTCATTGGCCTCCGCGCCCGAGTTGGCGAAGAACACTTTCCCGGGGGCGAGATGCCGCACGATCTGCTCGGCCAGTTTCCCTTGGGGCCCGTGGAAATAGAGGTTGGAAACATGCACCAGCCGGCGCGACTGCTCGATCAAGGCGGCCGTGATTTCCGGATGCGCATGGCCCAGCGCGCACACCGCGATTCCGCCTCCCAGGTCGAGATAACGCTTGCCGCTGACATCCCACAACTGGCTTCCGGCCCCCCGGTCGAACACCAGGTCGAAGCGTCCGTAACTGGGAACCACGTGGCGGTGGAACAGCTCCCGAATCTCGGCGTGCTGGTTGTGGACCAAAGGAGGGGGCGGTGGTGGAAGCAATTCCTTCATCGACGTTATCGGTGAGCGAGTAAGCACCAATCGCCCGGAAGGGTTAATGATTTTTTGCCGGCGGTTCCCAACCGGGCGCAGCCCTTCCCTCCGGCGACCCAACCGGTGTTCCTCGATGGGCGCATCTCAGTTTTTGGGAAGGGGTGAAGGACGGTCTTGGGAGGGAGGCCGTGTAGCGTCGGCTGTCCTCAGCCGACCCTTCGGCCGCCGAGGGAGCAGGCGCCCGGTTCTCCACGTCGGCTCGTTTCCCGCACTCCACCGGCGTGGCCGAGCCGCGCGGTCGGCTGAGGACAGCCGACGCTACAGGCCTTCCGCTTCGCTCCTTCGTCGTCTGTCCTCTGTCCTCTGTCCTCTGTCATCCCCTCCCCTCTCCTCGGCTCCTCCACTAAAAAACTGAAATGCGCCCTCCCTCGATTCTCAATCCCCTGCGGGATTGCGTTCCGAGCGGGGCACATGTCCTGATTCGTCATGGCGCTTCAGTTGGCATTGAGTCCGCAAGGACGGCTGTTCCTCGATCGGGGCGATGGAACGGATTCGGGAGCGGTCGAGGAAGCGTTGCGCGAGGCGTTTGCGGTTTCCTCCGCCGAGGGGTTGCTGGCGCTGGCGGCCCACCGCGGAGAGACCGGACGGTGGGCGGCGGAGTTCGGCTTCTGGCGGGAGTTTGCCGATTCCTTCCTGACGGCCCTGGCGCACACGCCAGAACTGCCGGAGGGCGGAGCCGCGACGCCGTCGGTGGCCCTGCCGCCCGAATTGGGCTTCCAATGCGCGCTCCGCATCCCGGCCATGCCAGGGGCGGAATATGCGGCGCCGGAGGTGTTCGCGACCTTGTGGCGCGAGTTGGAAGCCCGGGCGGCTGAACGGGCCCAGGCCGCGGGCGGGGTGCGCGCCTGGTTGGGAGAAATCAATCCGTCCCTGCATCTGCTCGGTAAAGTCACGTTTCATCTGGCGGAGAACAAACGGTCACCCGAGACGCCCTTCGCGTTCATGGCAACGTACACCCACCGGCTTTCGGCCCAGGAAAAGCCGGTGCATCTGCCGCTCGGCCGCGCGCTTCAGGAATACGCCGGGGCCAGAAATCAAGCGGCGCTGCAATCGTTGCTCGAACCAGTTCGCAAAGCGGCCGAATCGAGCGCGTGGACGCGTGAGTTGCTGGAAAGCCGGCGCGTGTTCCAGCCGCAGGCCTGGACGCCCGCGCACGCCTACGCCTTCCTCCGCGAAATCCCGGCGCTGGAAACAGCCGGCATCATCACCCGCATTCCGAATTGGTGGAAAAATGGACGCGGGCCGCGTCCGCAGGTGAGCGTGCGCGTGGGGGGCAACACACCGTCCGGGCTGGGCGTCGGGAGCCTGTTGGATTTTTCGGTCGAGACCACGCTCGGGGGTGAGCCGCTCACCGCGGCGGAGTGGAAGGCGTTGATGGCGGCGGAGAGCGGGCTGATTCCGTTGCGCGGGCAGTGGGTCGAAGTGGACCGCGACAAGCTGGCGAGCGTGCTCGACCATTGGAAGAGCGTGGAACGCGGCGCGGCGGGCGAAGGGGTGTCGTTCCTCGAAGGGATGCGCTTGCTCGCCGGCGTGCGGCTCGACCGCGCCACCGCGGACGAGGCGGCCACGACCACCGCGGACTGGAGCGAAGTCAGCGCGGACGGCTGGCTCCGCGACGCCCTGGAGAAACTTCGTTCGCCCGACCGCGCGGCGGACTTCGATCCGAACGAGCATTTGCAGGCGACGTTGCGACCGTACCAGGCCGCGGGGGTGAAGTGGCTGTGGTTCCTGCAAAGCCTCGGCCTGGGCGCCTGCCTGGCGGACGACATGGGCTTGGGCAAGACGATTCAGGTCATCGCGCTGTTGCTGCGCTTGAAACACGGTCCCGAGAGCGAACGGTCTCTGCCCGCCACCGGAGATCGGAAGCGTTCTTCGACGGCCAGGACCTCCCTCCTGATCGCCCCCGCGTCGCTGTTGGCGAATTGGAAAAACGAACTCGCCCGCTTCGCGCCCAGCCTGCGCGCTGGCTTCCTGCATCCGTCCGAGTCGCCCGCCAGCGAATGGCGCGACGCGGCGGCGGCGGACGCCTTTCTCGCGGACAAAGATCTCGCGCTCACCACCTACGGACAGGCCGCGCGACTGGGCTGGCTCGCCACGCGCGAGTGGCAGCTCGTCATTCTCGACGAAGCGCAAGCCATCAAGAATCCCGGGGCGCAGCAGACGCGCGCGGTCAAACGACTCCCGGCCCGCGCGCGCATCGCCCTTTCCGGCACGCCGGTCGAGAACCGCCTGGGCGACTTGTGGTCGCTCTACGATTTTCTCAACCCCGGCCTGCTCGGCGGCGCGACCGAGTTCACGCGCTACGTGAAACGCCTGCAGGCGGCCGAACCGCCGAACTTCGCGCCGTTGCGTCAGTTCGTGCGCCCTTATCTCCTGCGCCGGCTCAAGACCGATCCCGGCCTCGTGGCCGATCTGCCCGACAAGACCGAACTGACCGCCTGGTGCCCGCTCAGCAAACGCCAGGCCGCGCTGTACGAAAAAAGCGTGCGTGAACTCGCCGAAAAACTCGAAGTCCTCGACGACGGCATTCAGCGCCGCGGCCTCGTGCTGGCGTTCCTCATGCGCTTCAAACAAATCTGCAACCACCCCAGTCATTGGCTCGGCGACGGTGCCTTTGCCAGGGACGAGAGCGGAAAATTTCTTCGCCTCGCCGAACTGGCCGAAGAAATCGCCTCCCGCGGGGAAAAGGCGCTCGTCTTCACGCAGTTCCGCGAAATGTGCGACCCGCTCGCGGCACGGCTGCGTGAGAGTTTCGGACGCCCCGGCCTAGTGTTGCACGGCGCAACGGCCGTGAAACAACGCCAGAACCTCGTCGCCGATTTCCAGCGCGACGACGGCCCGCCGTTCTTCGTGCTGTCGCTCAAAGCCGGCGGCACCGGACTCAATCTCACCGCCGCCAGCCACGTCATTCACTTCGACCGCTGGTGGAACCCGGCCATTGAAAACCAGGCGACCGACCGCGCCTTTCGCATCGGACAGAAGCGCAACGTGCTCGTCCATAAATTCGTCTGCCGCGGTACCATCGAGGAGCGCATCGACGCGCTCATCACCGAGAAGAAGGCGCTGGCCGAGTCCGTCCTGGGTCCCGAGGCCGGCGGGGAAACGCTGCTGACGGAACTGAGCAACGACGAACTGCTCCGCTTCGTTGCGCTGGACTTGAAGGCGGCGAGCGGAGAATGATCTCCACGCCGAAAACTGTCCCTCCTGTCCCCTCACTCCTCTCATGTCCTGGTATTCCTTTCGCCCCTATGTCTCCGTTGCCGAACGTCGCCGCCGGGCCGCCAAGACCGCGCAGAAGATGGCCAAAGGCGGGCGCAGGCTCGCGCCCATCGAGATTCCGGGCCGCGCCATTGCCACCACCTTCTGGGGCAAGGCTTGGTGCGCGAATCTGGAAGCTTACAGCGATTACGCGAACCGCCTTCCGCGCGGGCGCACCTACGTCCGCAACGGCTCCGTCATCGACCTGCAAATCACCGCCGGCCAGGTGACCGCCCTGGTGCAAGGTTCCGAGTTGTACAAGGTGGCCATCACCATCCGGCCGCTCACGCCGGCTCGCTGGAAGCAATTCAAAGCGGCTGCCGCCGGCAAAGTGACCAACCTCCTCGAACTCCTCCAAGGCCGTCTCGGCAAGGACCTGCTCGCCGACCTGACCGCGCAGGACTCCGGCCTGTTCCCCACGCCCCAGGAAATCAAACTCGGCTGCTCCTGTCCGGATTGGGCCGATATGTGCAAGCACGTGGCGGCCGTGCTCTACGGCGTGGGGGCACGTCTCGACACGAAACCCGAGCTGTTTTTCACCCTGCGCGGCGTGGACATGGAGGAACTCCTCACCGCGGCCAGCGCCCAAGCCGCTGCTCCCGTGGCGGGTGCCAGCGCTCTCGACGGAGAGGATCTCGAGGCCCTTTTCGGCGTGGAAATCGATACCACCTCTCCCGCGCCACCGTCGGCGAAGAAAAAGCAGAACGCCCCCTCGGCCCGCGCAGCAAAAAAGCCTCGCACCCGCCAAGCGGCCAAGCCTTTGGCCAATCCGCCCTCTCCCGCGAAACGGACCCGCCAGCCGGTGACGCCGCCCCCGCGAAGCAAGACCTCCGGATCACGTCCGCGGAAGCCACGTTCGCCAAAATAGAAATCGGGTGGGAACCGGGAGCTTGGGGGGCTTGGAACGGGCGCATCTCAGTTTCTGGACGGGCCTCGGCCTGAGGGTAGGGCGGCCGCGCGCCGGCGGTCCCGCCAGAACCTGCCAGGTTGAAGGAATCGATGCATGGACGCGGGTCGGGCTCTGGGAAGAGCTGAACACGGGCTGGCTCTGTCTGGACTGCGAGCTGATGCCGTGGTCGGCCAAGGCGCAGGCATTGCTGACG
The DNA here is from genome assembly GCA_964474315.1 of uncultured Verrucomicrobiota bacterium. Lineage (GTDB taxonomy): Bacteria > Verrucomicrobiota > Verrucomicrobiia > Limisphaerales > UBA9464 > UBA9464. Next base: position 11,516 of record CAYYSX010000016.1, read on the forward strand.
GAACAATATGCCCCGGTGGGCGCCGCCCGCCGGCGCAATGCTCGGCGAGGCGACCAAGGTTCTGCAGCAGGCGCAGTCGCGCGGACTGGACGTGGCCGAGCTGCTGAATCACACCCAAACCCGACAGGTCATGGCGGCGGATTTTGTGTCCGCCTACCGGCAGTACTGCTGGCCCGTTCGCACGGTCGAAGATCTGAAGCTGGCGAGCGAAGGAAAGGTCCACGTCCACCAACCTCACGATTGGCATATGCAAAGGCTCGCCCAACTGGCCGGCGGCATGTTAGTTGCGACGCCGTATCAGTTGGTCGATCTCACGAATCCGGAAAGCGAAGCCTTGGCGGTGCGGTGGTGGGAGGAACTGACGGCTCAAGGCGGCGAAGGAATGGTAATCAAACCGCTGGACTTCATCGCCTATGGGCGGCGCGGGTTGATCCAGCCAGCGGTCAAGTGCCGGGGACGCGAGTATCTGCGCCTCATCTACGGCCCGGAGTATTCGGCGCCGGAAAATCTGGAGCGGTTGCGCGCCCGGGGCCTGCACGCCAAGCGTTCGCTGGCCCTGCGGGAATTCGCTTTGGGGGTGGAGGCGTTAGAACGGTTTGTCCGCCGCGAACCGCTGCGCCGGGTGCATGAATGCGTCTTCGGCGTGCTTGCCCTCGAAAGCGAGCCCGTGGACCCGCGGCTCTAAACCAGGAGCGCGGGCGGCTCGCCCGCGCGAACCCAGAGCCGGAGTCGGGAAAGGGCCAACTCAAGGAACAACGCACCGATGAAACCGTGCTCCTTCCCCGACGGTCTCCTCGTCGCGAACCTCGACCGCCTCGGTCTCCAACTTCACGTTCCGCCAGTCCTCCCAGTTGACCAGATCCCGGCTTCGTTGCACGCGAACCGTCAGGCCAGGCTTTCCCTTCACCGACAAAGCAAATCCCTGCTCGGGAATCATTCCTTGCGCCGTCAGGGAGAGGGAGGCCCCGGGCCATTCCAAGACGCTCACCCCATCGGCATCCGCCGCGGCAAGGACGTATCCCTCCGCGAATGCCGTTCCCCACACCTGGGTATCGTGATAGCTGCCAACCAAGGTCGGCGTGGCCCGCTCACTCACATCGATGATCGCCATTCCCGCCGCACCGTTGGCCACGAACGCGTAGTTGCCCACCACGGTCACGCCGACCGCGAATCCGCCGGTCAAACAACTTCCCCGGCGCTGGGGATTCGCGAGATCCGTTAGATCAAGCACCAGCAAACCGGCCGCTTCATCGGCGACGTAGGCATAGTTCCCGGAAACCGCCACCCCTTCCGCAAAGCCCTCCGTGTCATAGCTTCCCACCCAGGACGGAAAAGCCAGGTTACTCAACGAATAGATCTGCAACCCAGCGCTGGTCTCCGCCACGAAGGCATGCTCGCCCTGAACGAACACGCTGGAAGCGAAACCGGCGGTGTCGAATCCACTCAGCCGGCGGGGAGCCTGAGCATCGCTCAAATCCACAATTTCCACCCCCGCCGTTCCCTCCGCCACCAGGACCGCGTTCTTATAGGCGGCGACACTTCGAGCCTCGGCCGTGGTGACATAGTGGGCAACGCGGGTGGGACGGGCCGGCTCACTAAGCTCGAATATCTCCAAGCCAGCCGATCCCACCGCTACGACCGCCTGCGTTCCCATGACCGCCACCGCCTGAGCTTCACCGGCGGTCAGGTGATCGCCAAGATGCTCAGGCCGACTGGGATCCTCCAGACCCAGCACCTGAAGACCGGCACTTCCATCCGCCACCAACACCCCGGCAGAAAAAAGGGTGAGCCCACGCGCACTGCCGCTGGTCTGAAATCGACTGATGACGACCGGTTCAGCGGGGTCGCTTGGGTCCAGGACTCGCAGGCCACCATATTGTTCCGCAACCAGAACCAGCCCGTCCATTTCCGCGACGCCCAAGGCGAATCCGTCAGAAGGGTAGCCACCGACCCGTATTAGGTTGGCGGGATCAGTCACCTCAATAATCTGCAAGCCTTCAGCGCCGTCCGTCACATACGCATACCGCCCTGCGATCGCCACCTGATTCGCGAAGCCCGCGGTATCGAAGCTGCCGACCAGGTGCGGGTGGGCGGGAAGAGTCACATCCAGCACCTGCAACCCCGCTCCTTCATCCGCGACGAAAGCAAGATGGCCCGCCAGGGTGATTCCGCTGGCGGATCCTGGTGTTTGATATCCTCCCACCCGGCGCGGTTGAGTGCCGTCGCCGACTTCGATGATTTCCAACCCCAAATCAAAATCGGCCACGTAAGCGAAGTCACCGGCTACGGCTACTCCAGCGGCGAACCCGCCGGTCGCGAACTGCCCCACCCGCCTGGGGTGGACGGGATCGTCGAACTCGAAAATCTCCAGACCCGCGTCTCCACACGTCACGAAGGCGAGGTTTCCCCGGACGGCAACTTCGGACGCCGATCCTCCCGTCATGGCGCTACCCAAACGAACCGGGTGGGTCGGATCCGCCACGTCAATCGTCACCAAGCCCGCCTCTCCTGCGGCGACCAGTACCAGTTGCCCGGCGAGCACGACGTCCAAAGCAGTACCACCCGTGGCCACTCCGCCCAACCGACGCGGGTGGGCGGGATCACTCGTATCCAGGATCAACAGGCCCCCGGCCTCAATGGCCAGATAGGCCAAGTGGCCCTGGGTCGCCACCGCGTAACAGGCCCCGCGTCGAGCCTCGGGCCACCGCCCCCGCATCACCGGATCAAGCTGGCCAGCCAGCCCTGCCACACTGGAAAGGATCAGAATCCAAACGAGACCTTGGCGCCCCAGGCGCCAAAGCAAAGGATCCGCGGGTGTCATGACCCGTTCGTAACGAAGCTGAAACAATTGACCAGTTACGATTCGGTGTCGGCCGATCCGGAGAGGAGCAGCCGCTTCGTAGTCGCCGACGTCAGAACGCGCCGACTCCGCTGCACGGATGGAGTTGCCAAGGGCGAGCTGGAGCAAAGCGGCGTGGCGAGAGAACGGTCCCTCAGGCTTTCGGCCTACTCCACGCCGAGACCCTATCGATAGATGACCTGGCCTTTCAAAGTTCAAAGTTCAAAGTTCAAAGTTCAAAATATTAGAATCCAGGTATTAATATCTAATAGCTTCTTCAGCTCCATCGTGGGGTCGTCCACCAGCTTGGCGGTGACGGAAAGCGCCTTTACCCGACTCGACGGCAGTCGGAATTTGAAGTCGTGGAACACTCGCTTGCAAACCGTCATCAGCCCGCATGCGCCGGTCCCTTCGCCCGCAGAAACCATTCACAGGACCAAGCCAAGGAATTCACCCCTTTTCCGTCGTGCGATTGATTCCTCCTCACGAGGTGACCGCCGGCAGTGAGATCTGCGCGAGAAATCCCCGGGGCGGGCGGTTCTGAAAGGTCAACTTCCCTTCGCAGACCTCGACACAACCGCGGACAATCGCGAGGCCCAGCCCGGTTCCTCCGGTCTCCCGGCCCCGGGATAAATCCGGACGGAAGAAGGGTTCGCCCAATCGCGCCAGATCGGCTTCGGCCACGCCCGGTCCTTCATCCGCCACGGAAATCACGACCCGGCCTTCGACCACCGTCGCGCTGACCATCACCGGGCCGGCCTCACCCGCGTAACGCAGGGCGTTGCGAACCAGGTTTGCCAACGCCCGCGACAAACGCTCGGGTTCCGCGCGGACCACCAAATCAGCAGGGACATTGACCGTGATCCCGTGCCCATCCGGGCACTCCCGGTCCATCACCGCCTGGAGCAGCGGGGCCAAGGGGACGGGTCCAAGCACCACCCCCTTGGGCTTCAACCCGGCTTTGGAAAACATCAGCAATTCATTCACCAAGCCGGACATGTGGCGGACCTCCTCGCGCACATCATTCAGGTATTCCCGTTGGGGTTCGGTCGCCCGCTGATCGAGAATACCCAACGCCATTTCCATTCGGGCCAGGGGCGAACAGAGTTCATGCGCGATGTCGCCCAGGAACCGCTTCTGTCCGGTGACAAATCCGGCCAGGCGTCCGGACATGCGATTGATGGCACCCCCCAACCGGCCGAGTTCGTCACCCCGCCGGTCATTGACCACCACCTCGAACCGACCTTCAGCAATTTGCTCAGTGGCGCCCGTCATCTGCCGAACCGACCGGGTAATACTGCCCACAAAGGGAAGCCACCAAAGCGCCGAGACGGCCAATACCGCGCCTCCCGCCAGCCACCAGGGCATGAAATCGAAAAACAATCCGCCGGCACTCAACGTTCGCGAGCGCACCACCAGCCGCCCCAACTGCATGCGGCCTGGTTCGAATGGTCCCAACGGAGCCCGGATTAGTGCCCAATATCCCGGCGGATCGTCCGAGCGAAAAAAGGTTCGCGGCGGACCCATTTCCAACCGCCCGCCAGTAAAGCGTCGCCCTGGATCTGGCGGAGGATGAGTGCCTCCGGGCGGCGGACGCACACCAAACCCTACTCCCCCCTTCTCTTCGCCAGACAGGGAACTTCCGGGCGGCGGAGCGGGCCCGCTCCGCAGGCGTTCGCGTAGCGGTCCAGGAAGCTCGAAGGACGATCCGGCAAGCCATTCGTGACGGTCGTCCAGCAGAGCGAACTGGACGCCATACGCCTCTTCAAAGCGGGCCAGGGTGTCATTCCATTGGTCGCGGGGCCGAGTCCGCAGTTCGCCGAAAATCACGTCGGCCACTTGCTGGACCCGTTCGCCCGCGAGGCTGGACATCAGCGCGTCGAACCGGAACTCGGTGCGCACCAGGACGCCGAACACCGCCGCAAGCAGCAGCAGATTCAGGAGGAACCAGCCCAGGAACCGGGCGTAAAGTGGCAGGCGCAGGCTCATTCGGCGTCGGGGTTAATCAGCATATAGCCCGCGCCACGGTAGGTGCGGATGAACCGCGGTTGCTTCGGATCATCCCCCAGCTTGCGGCGCAAGGCGGAGACGTGGACATCGATCGACCGGTCAAACACGTCGTAATTGCGGTCCCGAATCTCTTCCAGCAGGGCCTCCCGCGACCGGACCCGGCCCTTGGCCCGGGCCAGCGAAGTCAGCAGGTCGAACTCCACCGGAGTAAGGTCGAGGGGATGCTCCCCGAGCACGGCCGTCCGCGTGTCAGGAACCACCCGGAGTCCCCCCACGACGAACTCCGGCGGGGCCTCGGCGCCGGCGGCCACGGAGCGGGTCGATCGGCGCGTCACGGCTCGGAGCCGGGCGAGCAGCTCGCGCGTGGAGAAGGTTTTCGGCAGATAATCATCAGCCCCTATTTCCAATCCCACGATGCGGTCCGCCTCGTCTCCGCGGGCCGTAAGCATCAGCACCGGAACATCCACCTTGGCGCGAATCCGTTTCAGCACTTCAAAGCCGTCCAACCCTGGCAGCATGAGATCCAGGATGACGGCCTGCCAGGTCTCGCCGGTCGCCCGCTCGACACCTTCGGGTCCGCTGTGGACCGCCTCGACCGCATAGCCCAGCGGCGTGAGGTAGTCACGGATCAACCGGCAGAGCTTGCGGTCATCGTCGATGACCAGGATGCGGGTCCTGACAGTGTCGAGGAAGTGGCCCATGGCGAAATGTTCTTACGGCCAAGATACCAGCCGGCCACACCGGAGGCGGCCAGATTTACTTCGCCTTAACAAAATTGAAGCGGGTGAGCGCTGGGAAAGGGTCGGCTGGGGACAGTCGATGCTTCCAACTGACTCCCTGGATGCATCCGTTCCGGGCGGCCGGATTTTACCCGAGCCTAACAAAAACTCGTCCCGCCGCACATACCAACTGGGTTATAGTTATGAGGTGTACGCCAATCCCACCTTCGCCGATCTGGGCTGGCAGGCCTTGCCCTTCGCCCTCACGGAGACGGGAGCCATTGACCGCAACATCCACACGGTCCCAAGCGAAGGAACACTCGACCTGTACGTGGCGGCGGCCGCGGCGAAGGGGTTCTACTATGTCAGTTACCGAGTTCCCGGGGCGAACACCGGAACCCCGTGAAGAGCAGCCTGACCGGGCCGGCGCATAGGCCACTCAAACACGGACCACCAAACCACTCACCTCTGAATCAACTTCGTTCCGATAGATGGCGCACAGGAACGAGGTATCGGGAAACACCTTCATCCTTCTTCCCCACCCTGTTCCGCCCTCCTCATCGCGGCCACTTCGGCTGCATTGAACATTCGGTCTCCCCAGATGGCTCGACGCCGCCCGGCAAAGTCCGGCTTGCTCCTCATCGGTCCCTGGTGCGAGGGAGAACTTCATCCAGGGGTTGACCGAGGATACGGCAGGTGGATTTGGCCCAGGCGGGGGAAAGATCGGCCTGAAGAACTTCGCGGACCAATGGCGGGCGTACCTCCTGTTGCTTCCCTCAGATCGAGCTGCGCAATCTCAGTGAGGAACCCGTGGACTTGGGGGGCCGCTACTTAAGTGACAATCCTAACAATCCGCGCAAATGGCCGTTCCCGGCTGGAACGACTATTCCCGCAGGAGGCTATCTGCTGGTATGGGCCGACGAAGACGGCTCCGATTCGCCCGAACCCCATGCCAACTTCAAATTCTCGGCCGAGGGGGAGCAGATCCTGCTGGTGGATTCGGACGCCGATCTCAATGCGCTGCTCGATTGGGTAAGTTTTGATCCGCCGGCCGAAGATGTTTTCGCCGGCCGGACCGCGGCCGATCCCTCCGTGTGGGCCGCCCTGGCGCCCACGCCCGGTGCGCTGAATCCCTGAGGCCCAACTAAGAATTTGCCGTAAGGCAAACTCCGACGAGGACGGACCCTCCCGGGTACCGCAGCTTGAAAATCTGCGGTACCCGAGGGGCCGGTAGCCGCCTTGGGCCTTGCCCAAATCCGACCGACCCGAGAGGATGTCGGGACTGCATGACTGCACTGGCCGGAGCCACAGCCATCCTTACCGGCGCCAACGGAGGACTCGGCACTCATCTTTCGGCAGCGCTGGCTCGAGAAGGAATGAACCTCCTGCTCGTAGCTTATCCGGGCGTGGGGTTGGAGGAGGTCCAAGCGTCGATCCGGCACGCGACCGCCCGAGTGGAAATCCTGGTGGCCGACCTGCGCGATGCCGGCGAGCGGATGCGGGTGGTGGAGGTAGCGGTGGCGCATTTTGGCGGGGTGGACCTGTTGGTGAACAACGCCGGCGTGGAGTTTTCTTCGGCGTACCATGAGCTTTCCCTCGAACAGATTCGCGAAGTGCTGACCGTCAACTTGGAAGCACCGATGGCCCTGACTCGTCTGGTTCTCCCGCTCATGCTCAGACGCGGCCGTGGTCATATCGTCAACATGTCCTCCTTAGCCGGGAAATCGGGACCGGCTTTCCAGGAACCCTATGTGGCTACCAAGGCGGGCTTGAGTGCGTTTACCCTGTCCCTCCGTAGCACGTATCGCGGCACGGGAGTGAGTGCCTCGGTGATCACCCCAGGCTTCGTCGAGGCGGGAATCTATGCCCGCTTGAAGCAACAAACCGGCCGGGCCGCCCCCGCATTGCTGGGGGCCTGCCGGCCGGAGAAGGTGTGCCGGGCATTGGTGCGGGCGGTCCGAGAGGATCGGTCCGAGGTTCTCGTCACCCCGTATCCCATGCGCCCGGTGATCGCCTTATCGATGTTGTTCCCCCGGCTGGGGGAATGGATCACGAGGCAGACCGGCGTGAACGATTTTTTCCGACAAGCGGCCCAGGCTCAGGCCGCGCGCGCGCCTTCTGCTGGCCCCCCCCCTTCAACCCCGGCCAACTCGCAATCGACCGCCTAAGCTTAAATTGTTCTATGCAAACCTTCTCCTTCATCCCCCTCGTGTCCGCCGCGTGTCTGGCCGTTCCCACCGGGGCCGTCCTGGCTTCCGGATTCCGCCTGCCTGATCAAGATGCCTTTGCCACGGCCCGCGGCGAGGCCTTTGCCGCCACGGCGGACAATCCCTCCGCCATCTACTACAATCCGGCCGGCATCACCCAGCTCCCGGGACATCAAGTTCGGGGCGGGGTGTATGGACTTCACCTCGACATTACTTACGAATCGCCTGCCGGCGGCGAGTTTTCCAACGAGAAGGATCTGCATGCTGTTCCGCAATTCTTCTACACCTACGGCGCGGAAAAGCTCCCCTTGGCGTTCGGGCTCGGGATCTACTCGCCCTACGGATTGAGTTCGGAATGGCCGCAGGACACCGGCTTTCGCACGATCGCGATCAAGGGCCGGTTGACCTATGTCACCGTCAACCCCGTGGCGGCCTGGAGGATCACCCCGGAGATTTCCATCGCCGCTGGGTTGACCATCAACTACGCGGATACCGACCTGGAGCAGGGGTTTGCGACGCCGATGGCCGGGTTGGGGGATACCTTTCAGTTCAAGGGCAACGACTTGGCCATGGGGTTCAATGCCGGCTTTCTCTGGAAGCCGCTGACCCAGCTCCAGTTCGGCGTGTCGTACCGGAGCGTAACCACCCTGGACATGGAAGGTACCACGGACTTGAGCGCCCCGGGGTTCCAGGCCCACCAGGATGCCTCGGGCGAGTTCAAATTCCCGCAGAACGTGGTCTTTGGCGTGTCGTACCGGCCGACGCCGCTGTGGAACCTCGAGTTCAACCTGGACTGGACCGATTGGAACCGGCTGAACACCACGACGATTCACCAGGCTCCGCTCCCCGACGCGGAGGTGGTCTTCAACTGGGAGTCGAGCTTCTACTATGAATTCGGAGTCACCCGGTATCTCGACCAAGGCTGGTCGGTCAGCGGCGGCTATATCTTCAATGAGAATTCCGTTCCCGATGCCTACTACCAGCCCCTCGTGGCGGATATGGACCGGCATTTCTTCAGCGTCGGGTTTGGCTATCAAGCCCGGCACTTCGGGATCGATGTCGCTTATCAGTTTGGTTATGGTCCCACCCGAACGGTGACCGGGAGCGCGGTCAACGCCTTCGGTCAGTCGGCCGATGGACGTTATAAGTTCATCAGCAACGCGCTTTTGGTCAGCGTGGGCTGGCGGTTTTGAGCGAGCGGTTCGCTCGGAACAGCGGGTTAAAAATTTCCGGCCAACAACCGTTCCCAGAGCCGGTCGTTGGTCATCGCGCGCACCAGAAAATTCGCGCTTTCGCCCATCGGATCGGCGGGCAACGGATCGAGTGGAAAGGTGAGTGACAGAGCCATCCCCCGTCGTTCGCCCATTTCCTGGCGGATGCGTCCGCCGTGATGATAGACGATGAAATAACAGGCCATGAGCAGCACCCCGGATTGATGCAAATGCGGATCGCGGGTGAACACCGGATCCACCATGGACAACATGGCCGATGAGGGAATTCCCAGCCCGTCATCATTGACGAACACTTCGATTTCGGCCGGACGCAGGCCGTCGGCCGGTCGGGCCGTCGCCTCGAAGCGGATCACGGCTCCGTCCTTCAGGTTGGCCAACTGCTCTTGAAAGAGGAACGGGAAGAGCTTGCGGAAGCGGCGTTCGTCCACCCGCAACGTGGGCAGATCGGGCGGGATGAGATTCGAAACCTGGATTTGACGGCGCTCCAGCTCCCCGGCGATCTCGGTGAGCGCGGTGTCCACGATGTCCCGGAGATTCACCTCCGCATCGTACTTAAACGGACCGGACGCCTGTTCGGTCAGATCGGTCAGCAGGTCGATGACCGACTTCACTTGGGCTTGAACCTTGCGATGGGCCTCCTGCCAGAAGGCCGGCTGATTCATCTCGGCCGGATCGGGCTCCTCCCGGTTGGGCGAGTCGGGCGCCAGTTCCAAAAACATCCGCACGGCCTCGAAGGTGTTGTGCAACTGATGCCCCAGACCCGCCGCCAGCAACCCGAGGCTCAAGACCCGGTCGGTGATGATCAGGCGGTGCAGCGCGGACAGTTTCTCGCGCATCAGCAGGTCCCGCTCCGTCTGAACGATGAAGAATTCCAGCCCCCGCTTGAGCGTGGTCTCCAGTTCCGGAACATCCCAGGGTTTGGTGATGTATTTGTAGATCGCTCCGGCATTGACCGCCTCGACGGCGGCGCCGAGATCCGAATACGCAGTCACCAGAATCCGCAGGATCTGGGGGCGCAGCCGGCGGGCGCGCTCCAGGAACTGGACCCCCTTCTCCCCGGCCATGCGCTGGTCGGATAAGATCAGGCCGATCTCATCCTGGTGATCTTCCAAGAGCTGGTACCCGGCCTGAGCATTAGGAGCAGTGAAGATGCGGAACGGTTCACTAAATGTGAGCTTGAAATACTTAAGCGACTTCTCCTCATCATCGACATAGAGGATGGCGAATCGCCGATAATCGTACGCAGTATTCATTAACTTGATCCTTGAGGCATGGTGTTCGCGGCCGATGCATCCGCAGGCGGAGGAAATTCGAGGACGAATTCGCAGTACCGTCCCGGGTCGGTGTTCACCAGAATGCGCCCCCCCCATTCGGCAACCATACGGTAACAGAGGCTCAGGCCGAGGCCGGTCCCCTCCCCCACGTCCTTAGTGGTGAAAAAGGGATCGAAGATCTTATCGAGGTCGGCGGCGGCGATTCCCATGCCATTATCCCAAACGGCCACCCACTTCCGCCCCCTCTCCTCCCCGGCGCTTAACCGAATGGTAGGAGTTTCATCGGCGGCAAACGCCTTGGCCTCGAGCGCATCGAGGGAGTTTTGGAGGAGGTTGATGAGCACCTGCCACAGTTTGCCTGAGGAAGCGAGCAGCGTGAAGCCGGAAGGGATCTGATTCTCCACCGTGACTCGCGAATGCATTTCCGCCGCCAGAAACCGCAGCGCGGTCTGCGTGGTTTCGGTCAGGTCCACCTCCGCCAGCCCCCCGTCATTAGGATGCGAAAAGATCCGGAGGTCCGACACGATGCGGACCACGCGCTCGACGCCGTCGTTGATGTCGCGGAGGATCTCTTCAAAGTTGTCACGCGCGGCCTCCGGCAGGTGCCGGCCTTGGCGTCCCAACACCACCAAGCCGGTCTTGGCATAATTGAGCGGATTGTTGATCTCGTGGATCACGCCCGCGCACAGGCGTCCCAGAGAAGCCATCTTCTCCGACTGCACCAGTTGCATCTCGGTCTCCTTCAATTCCTCGATGGTGGCTTCCAGGGCCTGGTTGCTTTTCGCCAGATCGCGTTGCAGGTGATGCGACTCCACCAGGTTCTTCAGCCGGATATGGAGTTCAACACCCGAAAAGGGCTTGGTAAGAAAATCGTCTGCGCCGGCCTCCAACCCGGCTATCTTCGTCTCTTCGTCGGCTCGTGCCGTCAACAACACCAACGGAAGCCCGCGGGTGGAAAGGCGGGAGCGAAGTTCACGGCAGACCTCCAACCCGTCGCGCTCCGGCATCATCATGTCACACAGAATGACGTCCGGCAGGAACTGCGCCGCTTTCTCGATGGCCTGCACACCATTGACCGCCTCCAAAACTTGAAAGTGCGGCGCCAACTGAGACTTGAGGAAGCGCAGCATATCGGGTTCGTCGTCGGCAATCAGGATGCGGGGTTTGCCACCCTGGGTGACGGTCTCAACCGGGCGGATCGAATCCTTAAGTAAGGTAACTGAGGGAAACATTTCGGCGCGCCGATAGAGATGGGCCTGCCAGGCTTCCGGTGGGGGGCGGGCAACCAGTTCCGATCCGGACGTTGCCTCCTCCGTCTCCGCCACTGCCTCGGCCCCCGGCTCCAGCCAAGGGATGCGGAGAGTGAACGTGCTCCCTTGCTTGACCACGCTGGCGGCGGCCACCGAGCCGCCTTGAGCTTCCGTCAGTTCCTTGACTAGCGCGAGACCGATGCCGACTCCTTGATATTTGCGTTGAGTCGAGGTGTCCGCCTGCCAGAAGCGATCGAACACCCGGGCCAACTGCTCCGGCTCGATGCCGATCCCCGTGTCGCTGACCTCCAAAACCAGTTCGCCATTGTTACGAGTCGCACGGCAGCCCACCGTTCCTCCCGCCGGAGTGAACTTGATGGCATTGACCAGCAGATTGAGGAGGGCCTTCTCCAGCTTATCGCGGTCGGCCAGGACCGTTCCCAGCGTTTCAGGAGCGTCGATGTTCAGCCGCAGACGCCGGTCTTCCGCCAGCTTGCGGGCGGAATTGACGATCCCGGTGACAAAGGCGGAGAGCGGCACGGATTCGCGCCGAACTTGCATCCGACCGGAATCGAGCCGAACGAGGTCGAGCAGGTCATTAATGAGCTTGAGGAGACGCAGGCCGTTGGCATGCATCGTCTGTAGGTGTTCGGCGACCTCGGCCTCCGAAAGACGGCCTCTGGGACGCCGCAGCGCCTCCAAAGGGGCCAGCAGCAGCGTCAGGGGCGTGCGGAGCTCGTGGCTGATGTTGGCGAAAAACCGGCTCTTGATCTCGTCCAACTCGCGTAATTTGCGGTTATTCTCCTCCAGCAATCCCTGGTTGCGGTTGAGTTGGAAGCGGAGCTTGAACTCGCGGATCCGCAGTTGGTTGTAGAGGGCGTTGCCCGCCACCACGATCACGCCGGTCAGCACCAGAAAATACAGGTTGTTGAACAAAGCCGGCCAGTGGACCACCCCCGGCGGCATCATCCCCGGCAGGCAGGCCACGGCGTACATCAAGAGGATTCCTCCGGTCACTCCCAGGGATTCAGCCACGGTCCACCGCGCGACCACATTCACCGCGATCAATACCAGATTAAGCCCGGCATAATAGGGGGATTGATATCCCTGGGTCCGGGCGATCATGACGGTGATGAACCCGGCGGGAAGCAACGCAATGGGCAATCCCAGCCAGAAGACCTGGCGCTCGCCCCACGCGGTAAAGTGCAGGGCTAGCAACCCTCCGGTCATCAGCGAACAGAGAAGTCGCAACCCCAGGAATTCGAGGGCCTGTTCCTGATAGACCGCATAGTCCAGGATGAACCCCAACGGCATCAAAAAAATCACCAGCACGCATCCCAGCTTCCCGATGCGCAGCCGCTCCCGCCGGTCTTCGACTTGGAAGGCGTCCCGAAATTCTGGATCGGTGTCCAGGGGATCACCGTCCCGACGACCGGCGGACCTCAAGATAGATGTTAACGCCCGTATCATCCGACTTGGTGACAATGTTCCCGGGCGCTACTCCGGTAGGGTGCAGCAGCACCATCTGCTGCGGATCGCGGTAAGTGAGATGCCAGTCCAGGATGAACTCCATCCCGAAACGCGCCGGGTTGCTGGGATCCACATTGGTCGCCACCAGCAGCCCCCCGGGGGCGAGCATCTCGTAGAAGATGTTCATCAGGCGCTGGCACACGCGATTGGACAGGTAGTCAAACAGCCCGGCGCAATAAATCAGGTCGTAGGCCGGCCGCTCCAGATTGATCCGTGACCCCTCCCGGAGCAGTTGGTGGACGGATTTCTTCAGGTAACGGACCGGGGTCTGCCGGTGGTATTGTTTCTTGAGCTGGTCAATGGTCTCACGGACAAACTCCAAGGTCTGGTCATTGAAATCCAGCAGACTGATATCCATGTGGTTCGTCAGGTCCTCCTGGGCCAGGAGACCTTGGATTTCGCCGGCCGGACCACAGCCCAAATTAAGCACTCGCAGGGGACGCCCGGTGGCCACCACGCGCCGGCCCTCCGCACACAGGACTTCCATCAAGTACTTGATCCGATTGCGATGAGCCAGCGCCGGCCCGGAGTGAAGGAAATAGAAATTGACCGTCTTGGCGAACAGCGACGCACCCTTCAATGGATCCCCCAGGATCATGTTCACCATCTCGTAGTCGCCCGCGTATCCGAGTGGCTTCTCGAACGTCCGGAGGGCGAACGGTGAGCACAACACCAGCGGATGCAAGTGACGCTTGATATAGGCGCGATGCATGGGCTGCACCGTCGGCTCCAACTGCCGGGCCACCATTTCGAGACGCCCGAACAGGTCGTCCATGGTCGGGAGAATGGGTTCGCTCAAGTCGTTCATGATCTGTCGTTCCAGGTCTTCAGGATTGCCGGCGGGAGCGGACCGGATACCCAGTTCAACCTGCTCGAGCCATTGGCGCAGATCGGTGAGGACGGTCTGCATGTCCGCCACCACCAACTTGAATTCCGGCGTGACACTCTGGATTCTCCGCGACTCCGTCAGGAACGTCTCAAAATCTCCCATCAACCGCTCTCGTTGACCGGTGGGAGAGAACACGTCCACATCCAGCCAGTACGGATGCTCCAGCGAGACCTCGCACACCAGCAGGACGCCCGTGTTGACCAAGCCGGTGACCACCGCCGTTCCGGAATAAATGAGACGGTCGTTCATCACGATCCGGAAGCCGCTCAACTTCTCGGACAACTGCGCAATACTATACGGGTTATAGACCTCAAATACTGCCTGATCGCGCGTGATTCGCACCGATGTTCCTCGAATCTCGATCTCCTGGCTGTTGCGGCAGGTAATCAGGGTCTCCCGGGTATTCGGGACAGAATGGATGGAGTTTGTCGTGCTCATTGATGCCGACGGACTCCGTGTGGGGCGCTGTTCACGGTCGTCTGATCAAGCGGTGTCGATGGACCACTTTGGGGGCTTCTCCAGCACAACGGCAGGACAGCGGACACCCCCCCATCAGGTCAGTCGAGCACCCGACAGGTTTAACTCAAATGCCCGAGTTTGGCGATAGCGATTCTCCGGCAGATGAGGAAGCCATCGATACCTCATTTCTTTGGTCAAGAATCGTTCGGCTCGGGCATCTGGTTCCGTTTCCGCGCTGAGCGCTCCCGGCCCTTCAGATCTTTCCTGCGCGTCGGGAGCGCGAACGGCTCGTCCGCCGCCGGCCCTTTTCTTGTTTCCGCAGGGGCATACCGCCCGGAGATTCCACCATGGTAAAATCCAAGATAATAATATATATAGATATAAATTTATAGCTTTTAAATCGAAAAAGCATCATCACGCGGCGCCTCAGGAAGGCAGTCATATCATCCGGTAAACCGCGACCCCAGACGCCCATGCCGATCGGTTTCCCCCATCAGCATCCGCGCCGCCTTCATCACGGAAGCGGCCGGCCGAACCCGGACTTCCTCCGTGTGGGCTTGACCCGTTAAACTTCCCAAAACATCTCTTTACACTGGCACCTCCTTTCCCATCCTCCGCTGGCATGCCGGTTGTATCGGTTCGGACCGCCAGGGAATCGGCGGTCCTCCCAGTAGGTTCTTCCCGTACCCAACCACCGTATCCCAGGCTGGACGAAGCGATTACGCGCTCGCAAGCCTACCTCCTTTCGGAGCAAAAGCCCGAAGGATACTGGGTGGGCGAATTGATCGTGGACGTCACGTTGGTGACGGACATGGTCACTTTTTACCATTGGTGGGGAAAGGTGGACCGAGACTGGGAACGTCGTGCGGTCAACCACATCTTCTCCAAGCAGCTTCCGGACGGCGGTTGGAACATTTACCCGAACGGTCCGGCGGAGGTGAATGCCACCATCAAGGCTTACCTCGCCCTCAAGCTGGCCGGTGTTCCCCCCACCGATCCTCGCATGCTCAAGGCGCGCGAGATCGCCTATGCCCTCGGGGGGGTGCCGCGGATGAACACTTTCTCCAAGCTCTATCTCGCCCTGATCGGTCTGGTCGGCTGGAATCATGTGCCCACCATCCCGTGCGAGGTGCTGCTCATTGGCAAGTGGTTCCACGTCAATTTCTGGGACATGAGCAACTGGTCCCGTGCCATGCTCATTCCGCTGGCCATCATCAACCACTTCCGCCCCACCCGCCCCCTGGTCAGCGGCATCAACCTTGATGAGCTCTATCCCACCGGAAAATGGGAGCTGAACGAAGCCCTCCGCCCCCGGTACTTCGATTTCAGCCTGCGCAATGGATTCCTCTGGTTGGACCGCCTGCACAAGCTCGCCGAATGGGTGGCTCGGGCCGGATTCCACCCCTTCCGACGCCGGGCTCTCCAGCGAGCCGAGCAATGGATGGTCGAACGCTTCGAGGGCAGTGATGGCCTCGCGGCCATCTTCCCGGCCATCCTCAACTCGCTCATTGCGCTGATTGCGCTCGGTTATCCCGACGATCATCCGCAGGTCATCCGCACGCATCGGGAGCTGCTCAAGCTGATGCATCACGAGCCGGATTCCGTCCGGATCGAGCCCTGCTTCTCGCCGGTCTGGGACACCGCCATCGTCGAAATCTGCCTGCGCGAATCAGGCGTGCCTGCCGACCATCCGAAGATCAAGCGCGCCGCCAGTTGGATGATGGACAAGGAAATTCGGTTCCGCGGGGACTGGCATCACAAGAACCCCGTGGACGTGGAACCCTCGGGCTGGGTGTTCGAGTTTGAAAACAAGTGGAATCCCGACGTGGACGACACCGCCATGGTTCTGCTGGCGTTGCGCGGCATTCCGACCGACGACTCCGCCCGCCGTGACGCGTGCTTCCAGCGTGGCCTGAACTGGCTGTTGGCTTTTCAATGTCGGGACGGCGGCTGGGCGGCTTTCGACAAGGACTGCACCAACTCCATTCTCGATAAAGTCCCCTTCGCGGACCACAACGCGATGCTGGATCCTGAGTGTGCCGACATCACGGCTCGCATCCTGGAGCTGCTTGGTTACGAGGGATACACCCTGGATCATCCGCAAGTGAAGGAAGGCATGCGCTTCCTGATGAAGACCCAGGAAAAGGACGGCTCGTGGTTTGGCCGGTGGGGAGTGAATTACATTTATGGGACCTGGCAGGTGCTGCGCGGGGTGAAGGCGATGCGGGTGGACATGGATCAGCCGTGGTTACAGCGGGCCGGTGATTGGCTCCGAAGCGTCCAACTACCGGACGGTGGCTGGGGCGAACGATGCAACACCTACGACGATCCCATCTTCAAAGGCAGCGGTCCAAGCACCCCCTCGCAGACCGCTTGGGCGGTGATGGGGCTCTGTACCTTTGGCGATCCCGAGGATCCGGCCCTTCGTCGGGGCATTGAGCACCTCATTCGGACCCAGAACGAGGACGGATCCTGGACCGAGGAGGAGATTACCGGCACCGGCTTCCCGCAGGTGTTCTACCTCAAGTATGACATGTACCGGAACTCGTGGCCGTTGTTGGCCCTGGCCACCTATCGGAAACTTCTCCGCGGCGGAGAACCGGGCGACATCCGGCTCTGATTTTCCCCGGCAATAAAAAAGCCCCTTCCGGCTTCCCGGAAGGGGCTTTTGCTGCCTCCAGCTCGTTTAGAACTTGTAGGCGATGTTGGCGATCAACAGGTAGGCGTTCTTCCGGTCGTCGAAGGAATCGTCGCCGCTTCCCACGTCGCGGTCCCAGACCAGCTCCAAACGCGACACGACATTGGCCCACAGCGTGTACTCGACCGTGGCGGTGAACGCGAAGATCTCCTCCTTGCCACCGCCGACGTCGTAGTAGTTCTCGCCGGTCTCCGCGTCGGTTCTGATTGGCGTGATGAAAATCCCGCCACCGCTGTTGGCATACTCGACACGACCGTTCAACCGCAGCTTCTCGGTCAATTGCCAGGAGACGTAGCCGGCCAGCGCGCTCGCATAGCTGGTGTCACCCCATGTCGGGTTGGAGATATAATCCCAGGCAGCGCCGACGGTGACCTCCTTGATCGGAGTCGGCATAGAGACGCCCACGTAGTAGTTGAGGGAGTCCTTGCCGTCGGAAACACCACCGTCCATGATCCCACCATACAACGAAGAGCCAGCCATCCAGCCCCAACTATCGGGAGCCTGGAGCGTCAATGCCCCCATGTAGGTCAGGATGCTGTTTCCCTTGGTGAACGGCCCGCCCGAATCCGAATACGCCCAAGGATTCTTGGCATTGACCTGCGCAAACGCAGTGTTGGCGATGCCGCCCGCGACCCCCAGCCACTCGGTCACCTGATACGAGGTCAGGAGGCCCGTGTGACCAAACGGTTCCAGGGCAAAGCCCATCGACCGGGAGAAGTTGGGATTGGCATAGGACGAGGAAACTTCATAGCCGATAATCGGTTCGTACAGGCCGATTTTGAAATCAAGCCCATTCCCGACCGGAGCGCGGAGCGCCACCAAGGCCTGTTTGACCGCCACTCCGGAACTCAAGCTACCCGGTAGTGCATCGGCGTCAGGGCCGAACCACATCTCCGCCGTGTAACCCGCGCTCCACTGGGCCTCGTCCAGCGGCTTCTCGATCCGGAATTCGAAGTATTCCAGGTTGAACCCGTTGTAGTGGTCGGGCGCCGTGTTGATGAACCGGTTCGCCATCGTGCTTCCCGGCCCCATTTTTAACTGGGCGGAAGTATCGACGGCCCCGCCGATCGTCGTGCCGCTGACCAGCGTCGAGATCGGTCCTTCATCCGCCTGCACGGCGGATCCGAGGCTGACCACGCCAGTGGCGATCAGCCCAACTGTCCATTGGTTAAACTTCATGCTGTTCCTCCTGCAATGTTGACTTGGTGTGAACTCATGGACTGGAACAAAGCCAGCCCGCGTCCCAAAAAGGACGCATCGGGCAAAATCCTAGAAAAGCTGCTACGGATCCGACAACAGAATTCTTAAGGGGGGGCCGGGCGCATCTTGAATCGGTCCTTACCGGCAGGAGCGCGGGCAGCTCGCCCGCAGGACAACTCCAGGGGAAGCTCCAAAAGCCAAGATCCAAGATCCAAAAAAATCCCAACCTCCAAGCTTCCGGTTCCCGTCAGGACGTCCGGAAACGAGGCGTTGGCCGACCCGACTTCGCTCGCAGCCTGCCCGTCGAAGCGGCGCCATCCACCGGGGAACCGAGGAAAGGCGCTTGGATTTTGGTCCTTGGAGCTTCTTTGGAGCTTGGGATTTGGCCTTTGGAGCTTGAGCGCGGTCCCCGCCATCAGACCCATTCAAGATGCGCCTCTCGACCTGTCCTTGGCCCTCTAGACCGACTACCGGCCGCCTCAGTCAACAAGCCACTGTTTCCCCTGGCTGCGGTTGGACCACCCGGATGGCCGGCCACCGTTCTCCGATCTGAGCCGCAAACCACGACCGCGCCGCCGCCTCGCCATGCCCCAGAATCACCACTCGAGGCGCCACCTGACCCACCAGTTCCAATAAATCATCCCGGTTGGCATGCGCCGTCAGGTCAAATCCCTCGGTCCGACACCGTCGGGTCACCTCCCCTCCCCCCGCGCTGAACAAAACCTTCGCTCCTTCCGCGCATCCGCGCAGACGGCCAGCCGGTGTTTCCGGAGCGGTGTAGCCCACAAAAAAGATCGCCTGCCGCGGATCCCCAATCATCCGTAGCGCCAGATCATGGGCGGCCGTATTCTCGCTCATCATTCCCGCGGTCAGCACGAAGAGCTTGCCACCGGTCAACTTGATCTCCCGCAGCTCCTTGGGCGATAGCACTTTGAGCTCCAACGATTCCGTCAACCGCAACCGCGGATGGGAGCGGTTGGTGCGATGCGCCTGTAAATCATAAATCTCGGTAAAAACCCGGCCCAATCCACCAATGTGAACCGGGCGGGATTTCCAACGCCCAGCCCGCATCCACAAGGCGAGTTCCGCCAGGATTTCCTGGGTTCGTCCCAAGCCAAACGCCGGGATCAAAACGCTGCCCTTGGCCGCCAGCACCTCCTCGATGGCGTCGCCCAACCGCGCCATCTCGGCCTCGCGACTAAACCCGGGCCGGGTCTCGACCGCGCCCCGCGTCGTCTCCATGAGCAGAATGTCCGCCTTGACCCCGTCGAACCGGGCGCCCCGCAGCAGCGTTTGATCGTGAAAACAGGCGTCACCCGTGTAGAACAGCGTCTTCCGTCCGCTCCGGACGCGGATCCCCGCCGAACCCAGGGTGTGGCCCGCGTCAAAGAACTCCAGCGTCGGCGAAACGCCGCGCCGTCCTCGAGGAAAGGAGACCCATTCGATTTCCCGCCGGCAGACGATTCCCTGGAACACCGCCGCGTAGTCATCCACCTCCTCGTGGGTGTACAAGGGGTATTCCCGCAATCCCAGCTCCTCCCGCTGACGCAGCATCACGTTGACTGAATTGTGCAGGACCCGCTCGACGAGGAAGTAGCTCTGGTCGGTCATGAACACATGCGCGGCCGGGAATTGCCGGAGGGCGACGGGCAATGAGCCCACATGGTCGTGATGACAGTGCGAAATCGCAATGGCCTCCACGGGTGCCGACTTCACCTGCTCAAAAAGCGGCAAACTTGCCCGCCCGACCCGCGCCGGGTGGATTCCGGAGTCGAGCAGGAGGCGGTGTCCTTCGCAATCGACCAACCAGGCGCTGGCGCCGATATCGGAATCCGGGTTCAAGTTCGTGACTTGCATCGGGTGACGGTGCCGGGTGGAAGCGACCGGACCAATCCCGAAGTTACCGCAGACCCAAGTAGCGCAGGCCTCCCGGCCTGCTGTTGCGCGGGTTTTTAACCTGCCCGCCCGGTTCCCAGCCCAGCTTGCTCCAGCCGGGGACGATCCGGGGCACATCTTGGATTGGTCCTTACCGCAACGGCGATAAGCTCCAAAAGCCAAGCTCCAAGTTCCAACGTCCAAGCGCCCAAGCCCCCCCCCGGGCCAGACCTCGCTCCCAGGGACGGATCGAGCCGAACCCGGGTGCTTGGAACTTGGGTCTTTGGAATTTCTTTGGAGCTTGGAGCTTGGCTTTTGGAGCTTGAGGAAAGGAATGGGCAGCTCTTTGGGCTCGGCCTGCGGCTTTAAGAACCATTTCAAGATGCGCCCGGACGATCCGTTCGATCCGTTCCGATGCTTGCCGGAGACGCGGGGGCTGGCTACTTAGTGTCGATGCGTTGCCGAAGTCTTGCCCTGTTGGTTCTTCCCTTGGCGTTGGTCACCGGCTGCAAACGTGAGGAGGAGGTTCGCGTGTATCAGGCACCCAAGGACCGGGTCACCTCACCCGCCACTCCCACCACTCCCGCTGCTGCCGGGACGGCCCCAAGTTCAACCGATCCCAATCCGACTGGCCGCCCCCCTTGGGTGGTACCCGAAGGTTGGACCGACAAGCCTTCCACCGGCGGCATGCGCATCGCCAGTTACGCCATCACCGCCCCCGACGGACGCAGCGTGGATGTCTCGGTCATTCCCTTGAGCGGGCCGTCCGGATCCACCCTCGAAAACGTCAACCTGTGGCGGGATCACGTTGGCCTCGGCCCACTCACGGAAGCCGATCTGCCCGGACAACGCCAAAACGTGAGAATCGGTGAAATTGACGGCGAGCTGTTCGAAATGGTCAGCGAACAACCCCTCTTGGATAACCAGTTCAAGATCCGCACCCTGGCCGCTATCCTGCCCCTTCCGGGAACGACCGTCTTCTTCAAGGCTACCGGCGAGGATGCCCTGGTTCAGGACAACACCGAGAAATTCAAAGCCTGGCTCGCCTCCGTCCAGACCGGCCCTCCGCCCTCCGCTGGGGATGCCACCGCTTCCACCGACATGCGAGGTCCAGTGGCTCCCCCGCCCCGCACGTCCCAGCCCACCTGGGAGGTCCCATCCACTTGGAAGTCGGTCCCCCCTTCCACCATGCGAGTGGCCAGCTTTGCACTGAGTGGTCCGAACAACCAAACCGGTGACCTTTCCGTGGTGGCCCTGGGACCGGCCGCAGGAGGAACCTTGGCCAATGTGAACCGGTGGCGGAACGAATTGAGCTTGGCGGCGATTGCCGAGACCGAACTGGCCACCACCACCACGACGCTGGACCTGGCCGGTGGCGACCGCGCCGTGGTCGTGGAACTGGAAGGCCAGGGTTCGTTCGCGGGGAGGCGTCTCCTGGCGGCCATCGTACCGCGGGAGGACCGCACGTGGTTCTACAAGCTGACCGGAGACGACACCCTCGTGGCCCAAGAGCGGGACAACTTCCTGCAGTTCCTGAAGTCGGTGAAATACCCCTGAAGCTTCATTCCCCGTTACCGTCAGTCTTTCCGCCTGTTACATGAGCGCTGTTGCCACCGACTCGCCTCCGCCTGCCCGGGGGAATCCTCCACCGGCAGTTCCGCCCGCCCGGCGTCCGTTGTGGCGTTTGGTGGTGGACTTCTTCAGTTCCCTGCGGCTCACGGTCGTCCTGCTGGCGCTCAGCATTCTGGTGGTCTTCTTTGGCACGCTGGCGCAAACCGAAGACGGGTTGTACGTCGCCCAGGAGAAATACTTCCGTTCCCTGTTTTCGGTCTGGTCACCTCATACCCCGGGCTGGCAATGGCTGAAGGTTCCGCTTCCGGGCGGGTATCTGCTGGGAATCCTCTTGTTGATCAACCTGCTGACCGCCCATGCCACCCGGTTCAAGTTCACCTGGAAGAAATCGGGCATCTTCCTGACCCACCTCGGAATCATCCTGCTGTTGGTGGGCCAATTGACCACCGACATGTTTGCCCGGGAAAGCCGGATGCGGTTCGCCGAGGGGGAATGGCGAAACTACACGGAGGATTTTCAGAAATTCGAGCTCGCGGCGCTGGTGGATGCTTCCGACCCGAACCTGGAACAGGTCGTGACGTTCCCAGAATCGTTGCTCCAACCCGGCGTCACCTTGACCCATTCCACCCTGCCCTTTGCGCTCTGGGTGCAGGAATTCACGCCCAACTCCGATCCAACCGTCCGGGGCGATCCGGCCTTCCAAGGTATTGGCCGTCAATTTGGGTTCACTCCTCGACCAGTGACCCGGGCGATGGACTCCAAGAACGTGCCGTCCGCCGTCGTGGAGGCGGTGGAACCCGGCGGTCAGGTCCTGGGCCGGTGGATGGTCTCCGGCTGGGCCGGCGATACCGATTTGGCGAATGTGCTGTTCGTAAGCTGGATGAAATCGTTTGAGGAACAGGGGGATTCCCGTCCCTTTGTCCGGGCCCGCCGTCTGGTGGACGCCATCACCGAGCCGCAGACCTTCACGACCAGCGGCCAGACCTTCACCCTGGTCCTGCGTCCGGAACGCTATTACCAGCCCTTTGCTCTCGATCTGCAGCGGGTGACCCACGAGAAATACCAGGGCACCGAGACCCCAAAGAATTTCCAAAGCCGGGTGCGCATCGACAATCCCGCCACCGGCGAAAACCGCGAAGTGGACATCTATATGAACAACCCGCTTCGCTACGGTGGACTCACCTTTTTCCAGCACCAGATGGTGGACGCGGCGAGGACCCTCGATGGGCGTCCAGTCACGGTGTTTCAAGTGGTCCGAAACCCGGTCTGGCTCACCCCGTACTTGGGGACGTTGGTCGTCGGCTTGGGATTGATGGTCCAGTTTTCGATTCATCTCGTCGGTTTCCTCCGCAAACGCCCCGTCCGATAATCCCATGCGCCTCTCCTGCCCTCTCCTCCTGCGTGCTGTTCTGGTGATTCTATTCGCCTGGGTCCCCGCCTCTCTCACCGGGGCGGAGAAGGGTCCGAACGCCGCGTTCGACCTCGAGTCCTTTGCCCGCCTTCCGGTCGTTTTTAACGGGCGCCATCAACCGGTCGATTCCCTGGGACGTAATTCCCTGATCCAGATCCGCCACCGGTACGGGCTTTACGACGCCACCGAGAAACGCGAAGTCCCGGCCGCCGAATGGGTAGCCGAGGTAATGATGAACTCCGACGTGGCCGACCGCCGGAAAGCCTTCCGGGTGGACCATCCCGAGCTGATTTCCCTGTTGAACCTGCCGGCCAAGGACGAGAGCCGGGGCGAAGACGGCAAGCACTATTCGTGGAACCAACTGGAACCCGGCTTCAAGAAGATCGAGGACCAAGCCCGGCGGATCATCGAAGAAAAGAAGGACGCCTCCCAACGCAATGCGTTCGAGCAGGATGTGTTGAAGCTCCGCAATGCGCTTACCTTGTACCTTCGCCTCAAGAACACGGTTCACCCCCAGGACACCACGAACTTCACCCAGGAACTCGCCGACTTTCAGGCGGCTCTTCCCCAGGGGTTGGTGGCCGTCCGGGAACAGCAGGAAGGACGCGCCTACAACACCAACGCCTTCGACCACCTGCTCCACTTTGCCGGCCGTTATGACGTCATCCAGAGAATGGAGCCGCCACTGATTGTTCCACCTCGGCCCCACCAGACGTCCGAGGACTGGCGGCGGACGGGGGAAGTTCTGCTGAGCCACCTCCGCGAGGAGCCCCTGCCCGAAGCCGTCTCGTCCTGGGCGGCGATCAGCACCGCCTTTCGCAACCGTGAGGCCGCGGCCTTCAACGCCGCGGTGGCGGCCTACCATGAGCAACTGGCCGCCAATCCGGTTGTGGCCCCGGATCGAGCCAAGGCCTCACGCGAAGTGTTCTTTAACCGGGCGGCCCCCTTCTACAATACCATGCCCCTCTACCTGGCGGCCTTCCTGCTGGCCTGCTTCTACTGGTTCAACTTCGCCGAATGGGCCCGTAAGACCGCGTGGTGGTTGGTGCTGGTGGCCTTCGTGATTCACACCGCCGGCCTGATCTTCCGCATGTGGTTGGAAGGTCGCCCGCCCGTTACCAACCTGTATTCCTCCGCCATCTTCATCGGTTGGGGCTCCGTTGGGCTCGGTCTGATCCTTGAGAAGTTTTGGCGCAATGCCATCGGCCTGGTCGTCGCCAGCGCTCTCGGGTTTATCACCCTCATCGTCGCTCATAACCTCGCGCTCGGCGGCGACACGTTGCAGATGCTCCAGGCGGTGCTCGACACCAATTTCTGGCTCGCGACCCATGTGGTCATCGTCACCCTCGGCTACGCCAGCACCTATGTCGCCGGTTTTCTGGCGATCATCTATCTCGTGCGCGGCATCTTCACCACCGGGCTCGACGAAGCCACCGGACGCTCCCTGGCCCGCATGGTGTATGGAATCATCTGCTTTGCCACCCTGTTCAGCTTCGTGGGCACCGTGCTGGGTGGCATCTGGGCCGATCAGAGCTGGGGACGTTTCTGGGGTTGGGATCCGAAGGAAAACGGAGCTCTGATCATCGTCCTGTGGAATGCGCTGATCCTTCACGCTCGCTGGGGCGGGCTGGTGCGGGAGCGGGGACTAATGAATCTGGCCATCGTGGGTAACATCGTCACCAGTTGGTCATGGTTCGGCACCAACATGCTCGGCGTGGGACTGCACAGTTATGGCTTCATGAGCGGTGCGTTCCTCTGGTTGGGTGGGTTCGTGCTCAGCCAACTGCTGCTCATTGCCCTGGGCTGCCTGCCGCTGGAAAAATGGCGCAGCTTCAAGGGGCGTGCCTCGGGTTCCCCTCCCACCCCGACCGGACGCAAGTCCCGCAAACCTCAACCCGTTGCGGCCTAGCCACTCCGCCCGGAGGTGCCGGCGGCTCGCCCACCCGCGCTCCGAAAAATAAGCAAACGGAAGTACGCTACCTTCCCAATGCCTCCTGAAACGTGTCCAGGGTGGCGCTGGTGGCCGCCTGACGATGCCAACGGCGGAGGGTGGAGAGGTCGGATTGTGCGATAATGATCTCCTGAATCTCCGCGGGAATCGCGCCAAAACGCGCCTCCAGCACTTCCAACACGCCCTCGCGGGCGCCGATAAGCAACCCTTCCTGCCGCCCGGTCTGGAGTCCCTCTTGGCGTCCGGTCTGGAGCCCTTGCTGCAATCCTTTCTCGAGGCCGAATCGCTCGGCGCTGCTGATGTATGGCATAACGTTGTCCTTCTCTATCGTCTCCAGCTCTTCCTGCAACTCTCTTTCGTGCCGCTCCGGAAGCGGCATCAACCAGTCCAAGAGCCGGTACACTTCCAGAATCTCTTAACGGAAGAAGCGTTCCAAGAGATCCTTCCAGGGGCTGTCGGTGTCGGCCCGTTGACGTGGCATGATTGCCAGTCAACCCCACCGCGTAAGGACTTCGCTATCGCTAGAAGTGACGAGTGAAGCGTGAGCAATGGCGAAACAACAAACCAATCGCAAATCAAAAATCAAAAATCGCAAATCTCCTTGGTGGTCATGAGGTTCACCCTGCAGCGTATCAATCGTTGCGAAAGTATGTTCATACGGCTTGCTGTACGGGCACGCGAATAGTGCGGTGGGGACACCGCACGCTACACGCACGTGCTTTCGCAACGATTGATACCCGCCGTCTCCTCAGCAGGAGCGACGCGGGCGACGGAACCCGAAGAAAAGGGCCGTTCCGATGCCTAATAATACGAAAGTTCCCGGCTCAGGTACCGTGGCCACATCGAGCGAGACGAAATCAACCGGCTTGCGGGTGAAGTTTCCCGCTGGTCCGCCCGCCATGGAAAAGTTGATCTCCAGCGGCGTGCCGGCCGCGATCTCGAGGCCACTCCAACGATACTCGATCACGTAGTTCGCAAAGGTGCCAAACAGGGGCTCATCGCTGGTCTGGACGCCGGTGTAAAAGGTGGCTTCGCCGACTCCGCTCAAGGTGGGCACGAAGAGCTGATCCATGACGCTTTCATTCACATTCGCCGTCTTGATCTGGAAGGAGATCGTGGTGACCTCAATGGAAGGCGTGGCGGTCAGCGTCCAGTCCTGGGCGAACGTCGAAGAATAATAAGCGTCGGAGACCGGTCCTCCGGGAGGAGCCAGCAATCCGGAACCTTGGACGCCCAACGCATGCGGGGTGTTTTGCGTCAGGCTCAAGCCCGTGAGCGTGGCGCTTTCGTCGGCGACGCCGTGGAACGTGTAGGTGGAGCCGTCGGGTGGAGCGACCTGGGTCTGAGTGAAGAAATCCCAATAAACAAACTGAACGCCGGGATCCTGGCGGTTCCCGACCGGACTGGTATTCATGCCTTCGGTCACGGCGTGGGCGAATCCTCCGGCCGCCAGGAGCGTGCCGACGGTTGTTAATGTTTTAAATCCTAACATATCAATCGTTTAGACTGCCCGGCCTTTCCGGATGACCGCTAGCGGAGAATTGCGATATGTTATCGTGTCGTTGCGATGCATCCTCCTACTCCCCAACGAGAAGGCCGTCGAGCGGGCGAGCCGCCCGCGCTCCCGGCAGGAGCGCGGATGGCCTCGTCCGCGCGCATTCCGGAAGCCTGGTCAGGGTCCGGAAGCCTGGTCAGGGTCTGTCCCTCCAGAGGGGTGAGGCGTAACCACGTTGCTTCAGTTCCAATCGCAAATCCAAAATCGCAAATTCCCCGAAGGCAACGGACCCGCTCCAAAATCCCAGACAGAACCCCACGCCTCACGCCTCCCAGTCACCCCAGCACCCCGCGAATCAACTGGCCATGCACGTCCGTCAACCGGAAGTCGCGTCCGCCGAAGCGGTAGGTGAGCTGCTCGTGGTCCAGGCCGAGCAGATGCAACACGGTGGCCCACAGGTCATAGACCGTGCAGGGATCTTGCACCGCGTAGTAACCGAGTTCGTCGGTGGCGCCCACCACGTTGCCGCCCCGCGTTCCGCCCCCGGCCAGCCAGAGACTGAATCCAAAGGGATTGTGATCGCGGCCACTGCTGCCTTGCGAAAACGGAGTGCGGCCAAATTCGCCGGTAAACACGATCAAGGTCTCGTCCAACAACCCGCGGCATTTCAGGTCGAGGATCAAGCCGGCCAGGGGTTGGTCCACCTGGAAGGCCATGGTGCCGTGTCCTTCCTTGATTTGCCCGTGTTGGTCCCACGGATTTCCCGCGCCGCCCGCCCCAATGCCGCTGGAGATGCAGCTCAGCTCGACAAACCGCACCCCGCGTTCCACCAGACGACGCGCCACCAGGCATTGCCGGGCATAGGCGGCCTTGGCCCGGTCGGGCGAATCGAGCCCGTACAGCTTCCGGGTGGCGTCGGTTTCGCCCGACAAGTCGCACAGCTCCGGCACCGCGGCCTGCATTCGATAGGCGGTTTCGTAATTGCGAATCGCCGCGTCCACCTGCGGATCCGCCACGGCCTCGGAGAAATGGCGATCACAGTCGTGGATGAACTGGAGCCGGCGGCGTTGGCGGACATCGGTCTCGCCCGGCCGGACATTCGCCAGGGCCGGATCGCGGTCCACCTGCAATAGGGAGGCCTGAAATTGCGCCGGCAGGTAACCACTACTGAACAAACCCACGCCTCCATGCGGCTCGACCGCCCCCCCGCTCTGCAACACCACGAACGCCGGGAGATTCTGGTTCGGCGAACCCAAACCGTACGCAGTCCACGCACCGGCACTCGGATGACCGAGGAACGGGAATCCCGTATGCATGGCATAATTGCCTTGGGCATGCTCGTTAACCTTGGTGGTCATCGATCGGATTACCGCGAGTTCGTCGGCCAGTTCGGCCAGGTGCGGGAACAGATCGGTCATCTCGATCCCGCTCCGTCCGCGGGGGCGGGCATCCCAGGGGCTGCCCATGAGGTTGCCGTTGTCGTTGAACATGGTCGGTCGCACCGGCACCGGCATGGGCTGGCCGTGCCGACGACGCAGCTCGGGCTTGGGATCGAACGAATCCAGGTGCGACACTCCGCCGCTCATATACGCGAAGATGACGTGCCGGGCGCGCGGCCGGTGAAGCGGAGGACGCACCGAATCTCCCGGGGTCGCTGAACCAAGAACGCGGGGTGATAACAGAGCGGAAAGGGCAACCGACCCAAAGCCGAGCGAACAGGTCCGAAGCAGTTCGCGGCGGCTGAGCCGGAACGGAGGGGGTGGGACAGGGTTCATGGGCTCAACGTAGATAAATGAATTCCTTCAAATTGAACAGCGACTGTCCGAAATCCCGCCACACCGAGACTTCTTCCCCCGGTCCGTGGTCCCGACGGAGTTCAGCCAGATAGACGCGGCTGGCCGTCCGTTCGGCGTCCTGGGGCGGACGACCCAGGGCCGAGGTGAACATGGCGTCGATCCGGGCGGCCTCGTCGTCCTGCTGCCGGAGCATGGCCTGGGCCCATTGCGTGGCCTGCTCGATCACGAACGGATCATTGAGCAAGGCGAGTGACTGTCCCGGTACGTTGGTGGTGTCGCGACGGCCCAGGGTGCTGAAGGGCTTCGGCGCATCGAAGATGGTCAGAAACGGGTTCAGGAAGTTTCGCCGAATCGTAAGATAGACGCTGCGGCGACGTTGTTCGGCCGGGGGCGCCAGGGCATTGGCGCCCGGACCTCCCATGGTGAGATCCAGCCGTCCGCTGACCGCCAGCAGGCTGTCCCGCATCGACTCGGCTTCCAAACGCCGGACCCGGGCGTGGGATAGCAGCCGGTTATCGGGATCCTTCTCGCGGGCTTCCGGGCTGGCTTCGGTGGACCGCCGCCAGGTTTCGGAAAGCAACAGAAACCGAATCAACTCCTTGAACGACCAGCCCTGCTGCTGAAAACGAAGGGCGAGATAATCCAGCAACTCCGGATGCGAGGGGGTCTCGCCCAGCCGGCCGAAATTATCCGGCGTCGAAACCAATCCCTGGCCGAAGAGATGCAGCCAGACCCGGTTCACCGTCACCCGCGCGGTGAGCGGGTTGTCAGCCCGGGTCAGGTCGCGCGCCAGTTCCAGGCGCCCGCTGTCCCGCGTCGAGTAGGAGCCGGAGGAAACGAGTTCGAGGTACCCGCGCGGAACCGCCGCGGCCGGGCGCAAATGATCGCCACGAACCAGCAGTGGGGCATCCGACGCCTGCGCTTCGACCACCCCGGGAACCCGCCGGGCCACGGGTATCTCTTCTTCCCGACGGCGATATTCGGCGACGGTTGACGCCAACTCGGAAAGGTCGTCCAAGGTAACTGGCAGCAAACCGCTACGGACAAAGGCATCCAGCAGCCACCGTTGCTCCTCGCTCAGCGTAGAACGACGCCACGCGTCCACCGCCTCGGTCAGCCTCTGGCGGAGAAGATCGGTCCGTTCCACCCGGCTCGGGGGAAGGCCCTCGCGCGACAATCCCGTTCGCGCCGTCACCCCTTCTTCCGGAACCCCCGGTCCATCGTGGAACACGATGTCCGTGACCCCGAAGAACGAACGCCCGCCCGGTCCCGGCGCCGACCGATCGCGCGAGCCGACGTCTTCCGCCGGGGCGAATTCCAGGTAGGCCATGGAACCCCGTCGGTAGGCGGTATCGAGCGTCACCCAAGTCGGCGCGCTGCTGTTGAGCGTGGCCTGAGGAAAGATGTTGCCCTGGCCGATGGGATACTGGTCGGGAATCAAGCGAACCCGCGCTCCATGACCACCAATGACCCGGACGCTGATGCGGTCGCTGGAGACGTTGAACGGCGGCGAGGTAAAGAGGCCGTTGTGTTTTTGGGAGAGGCGATGGCTGTACAGACCGACGGGAAGCAGGCCGGCAAGCAGACGTTCGCCCGTGGGTTCCACGGTAAACTCGCCCGGGGTGGTGATGAGCTCGGGTGGATTGATCCCCTGGCGGAACCACGGTGAATCCTCCGGCCGATCCGCCGCCCAGAAGACCCGAAATTCCGGTGACGGGCCCGACGCTTCATCCGGAGGGGCTGGAGTTGCGGGCGTGGTGGACGCTTCTCCCTTCCACCAGTGGAGCGGGTGACCGTTTTGCTGCAGGGCGGCGTCCACGGCGTCCAGCCAGCGTCGGCGGGTGGCGTCGCGCTGGGGAAAGTCCGGGAACTGTTCCACCAATTCGGCCTGGCTCTCGGTGAAGACCCGCTCCGCCGCGGACCGTTGCTGCCGTTGTTCCAGGGTGAGAGCCGCGGCGATTTCCTCGGGGGCAATCGAGTCGGGGCCGGCGCGGAACGAGGCGGCAATCTCCTCCGGCGTGAGGGCGCGGTCGTACAGGCGGACCTCCTCGATTTCGCCGGTGAAGAAAGGCTGGCCGCCACCGGTGTGGCGCTTGCCCAACAGCACGCGCGACGAACCCGCCGCGAAGGTCTGCAACAGCGCCGATTCGTCATTCGGCCGGTACGCTTCGCCGTACGGTTCGCCATTACGGAACAGGGCAATGCGATGGTCGGGATGATACACCACCGCGAGATGGATCCCTTCACCGGCCGGCGTCCGCTCCACCGGTGCGTTCAGAGCCGTCGAACGGCGGAAACTTTCGCTCCCCGCCATCCATTTCCCCGGTTCGCGTTCCCCCAGCACCAATGAATCGAACACCCGGCCATCGGTGGTCTCGACCGTGATCACCCCGCCGCCCCGCTGACTGAAATTCGCGGGGATTACCCACGCTTCGAAGGTCTTTTCCCGAAGGGTTCCCGTGAGGGGGGCTGACTG
This sequence comes from uncultured Verrucomicrobiota bacterium, assembly GCA_964474315.1. Taxonomy (GTDB): domain Bacteria; phylum Verrucomicrobiota; class Verrucomicrobiia; order Limisphaerales; family UBA9464; genus UBA9464. The sequence continues at coordinate 42,399 of CAYYSX010000016.1, forward strand.
GAAGAACGCCCCTTCCTTCGCCAGAACCAGCCGCCCATCTCGCACCATCGCGCCACCTTGAAGGTCACCGGGCGGATCCGGGTGTCCACCCGCGAAGGTCCACACCAGCCGCGCTCCACGGAGTCGGTCGGTTCCGGCTCGGGCTTGGGCGGCCGTGATCCGACCGGCGGCATCCAGTTCAGCCATCCGGGCCTCCGCTTCCCGGATGCGTTGGCGAACCGGATCCCCCGGAATGGCGAGCTCCGGTTTTCCGTCGCGGATTTCCAGCGCCAATAAATTAGAACTCAGTGGCCCGATGGCCCGGGTCCACGCCTCCGCCAAGCCCGCGCGAATCTCCACCTTCAGCCGCTCCAGCTCTTCCCGATGTACCCGCAGCCGCTCCGGCGAATCGATCGTGAGCTGCGTGGGCCGGCTGCTCGCGAACACCCCGTACAACGCGTAGTAATCCCGCTGGCTGATCGGGTCGAACTTGTGGTCGTGACAGCGGGCGCAGGAGGTCGTCAGCCCCTGAAACGCCTTGGACACCACGTCAATCTGGTTGTCCACCGTCTTCACCTGTTCGTCCAGCGTGTCCACCGGTTGGAAGCCATGCTCGACCAGCCGGAAATGAACCAGGCCGAGCATCGATTCGTTGAACCCTTCCACTTCGTTCCAACGCGGATTCGGCAAGAGGTCCCCGGCCAGGTGTTCACGGATCAACTGGTCGGCAGGAACGTCCGCGTTGAAGGCCCGGATCAGGTAATCGCGATAACGCCAGGCCAACGGAATATCCGGATCCCCCTCGCTGCCGTGCGTTTCGGCAAAGCGGACCAAGTCCATCCAATGCCGCGCCCAATGTTCGCCCAACCGGGGTGAATCCAGCAGCCGGTCCACCACCGTCGCCAGGGCCTCCCCGTCCGGCGATGTATCAGCGAGGAACGCCTCGATCTCCGCCGGGGTGGGCGGCAGGCCGGTCAGGACAAACGTGACGCGACGAAGCAAATCCGGACGACGGGCCGGACCCGCCGGGGCCAATCCGTGCCGTTGAAGCTCCTGGCCGATGAAACGGTCCACCGGATGCGCCGATCCGGGGGCGGCGGTCTCCCCCGGAACCGGAGGAGCCTGGACAGGCTGGAAGCTCCACCAATCGCGACGGGCACGAAACACGCTGTCCCAACCGGTCGAAGCGATTTCGGTGTCGGTCGGTGGATGGTCGCGCGGATCCGGTGCGCCTTCATTGATCCACCGTTCGAAATCAGCGACCACGGCAGCGGACAGCTTCGGCCGATCCTTGGGCATCCGCAGGTCGGCGTGTTCATGAGTGATCGACTGGAGCAGCAGGCTGTCACGCGCCCGACCCAGAACCAGTGCCGGACCGGAATCGCCACCGGCCCGGAGTGGGTCGCGCGAATCGAGGCGGAGCCCGCCCTTCTGCTTGGTAGCTCCATGGCATTCGTAACAATCGTTGGCCAGAATCGGCCGGATACGCTGTTCGAAGAACTCCTGTTGCGCCGGACTGAGGGGATCCGCTGTCGCCACCGCGGGCACCACCCTGACGCTGAACGCGAACAGAGCGACCCAGGCAATTGGAAGGAACCGTCTCACCCGAGGAAATTCCGGTTCGGAAGCTGGAGGAGTGGTTGGATCATCGCCGGCAATGCCCTTCTCGGACGTCGTGGGATCGTGCCGTAATCAGCTCCGCGCGGGAATCCGGGAAACCGGGGGGAGCGCGGGCGGCTCGCCCGCCGTCCGCACAAGCTGGGGGGCGAAGGGGGAAGAAGAGGGAACGCGCAACTGGAACTGGGGAGCGCGCCCGCCCCGGGTGCCGCCGTTGGCGCCTCGCCGACGGCCCTGGGCGCCCCCGCCCATGGTGCTTTTCCCCTAACGCGCCTGCGTTCCCGCTCGGGAGCGCGGGCGGCTCGCCCGCCGTCCGCACAAGCTGGGGGGCGACGGGGGAAGAGGGAACACGCAACTGGCACGTGGGGGGAGCGCGCCCGCCCCGGGTGCCGCCGTCGGCGCCTCGCCGACGGCTCTGGGCGCCCCCGCCCACCGTGCTCCTCGCGGCGCTCGGCTGCCTCTCACCATTCAA
>CAYYSX010000017.1:0-20505 GCA_964474315.1 uncultured Verrucomicrobiota bacterium
TTGCATGAAGTCAGTTGGTTTTGACCAGCGGGCGACCGATGAGAGCGATCGCTCCGATGGGGATGATTTGATCGGCTAACATGATTTTTAGCCGGAGGTCAAGCGGTATTCATGGGAGGGCGCCTCTCCGTTTATTGCCGTCCCGGAGGGACGATCGGAAATAGCCCACCGATTTATCGGTGGGTGGCGGAAGCGGCGAAAGCAAGTCCCGGCCGGGACGAAAGAAAAAGGCCCGTCTTTCTGCCGTCCCTGTCGGGACTCGACACCTCTTTCGCTCCACCCAGCGTTGAAACGCTGGGCTATTCTCGAAAAATCCCTGACGGGACTGCACTAAACTGAGATGCGCCCAGTCGAATTGGACGCATGTTGAATTTATCCTTACCGGCAGGAGCGCGGGCGGCTCGCCCGCAGGAGAACTCCAGGGGAACCTCCAAGCTCCAAAGAAATCCCAAGCTCCACGCTTCCGGTTCCCGTCAGCATCGTCCGGAAACGAGGCGTTGGCTGACCCGGCTTCGGTCGCACCCCCGCCCGTCGAGCGGCGCCACCAACTGGGGAACTTGAGGAAGGCGCTTGAATTGGTCCTCAAAGGGGAACCAACAGGTGTCCCCTGGTCTGTTCCGCCGAATTTCCCCTCTTTCTTCTCCGTGTCCGTCGCTCCTCCGTGGTTCTGAAAAATGGAGGGAACGAATGTTGGGCGGGACGCCGAACACCGCACGCCGGAGGCGTGCGCTCCCCCCTTTCCGCAGATCTCCAGACCGGCTGTTCCTTAGGTTTTTAACCTGCCCCGCCCCGAGGGCCACCCGGGGCGGGCGCGCTCCCCATCCCGAAAAAGAAAAAGGGAGGCCGGTCCGATACCGGCCTCCCGGGAATCAACCGCTGACCGTCACTGCGATGCGCGGTAGAATTGTTGGCTCGTCGCGTCCGGCACCGTGTAGGGACTCGTCGCTCCGGCGACCGGCGCGTACGTACCATCCAAGGTTCCGGCCGACTCCAACACGCCGGTGAAGGTAATCACCGCCCCGGTCTCCGTTTGCTGGATCGAGATGGTAGGCGTGGTATCCGGCGGTCGTGGCGCTACATTCGTTCCAATGCGAATGCGCTGAACGCTGTAATTCGAGGCATTCTGGTTACCGTCCAACTCGGGAGTGGGCGCGCCATTGCCGGGGTACGCATTTCCGGGCGGAGCAGTGCCGCCCGTATCGTTCATGGTCGAGAACCCAAACAACAACTGATTGGACAACGGCAACTCTCGATCGACTTGCTCATACTGGTACCAACTCTCGCCATCATACGAAGCCCAGAAGCTAAACGTGTTGCCCGTCCGCGTGACGCGCAGCCATCGGGCGGAGAGCGGTGAGGAGGCGGGATCAGGAGTACCGGAGGCATCCACGGCGTTCAGGCCCAGGTAGTACCCCTTGATGCCCTCGATCTCGGTCGTCCACAGAAAGCCCGGCTCGCCATTGCCATAGCCGCCGCCCGGCTCTTCGCGCCACAAGGGAATGGCCGCACGGTTCGGCGCTGAAGCATCGAGATACGTGGTGTTCGACACCAGCGGCACCTTCGTTCCCTCGGCCGTGTACTCCTGGCCTTCCAAATAGAGCGACTCGCGGAACATCAGGCCGGAATTGGCCCAGCCAGCCGTGTTGGCAGCCCGATCGTACCGGCTGACTTCCACCATGACGTCGAAATCGCCCGTCAATAAGTTGGTGTGGCTAAGATAGTGGAGGTAGTCGCCCGCGTTCCACGCATTGGAACCCCCGCCCACAATCTCAATCTCGGTCTCGGTGTCACCGGACGAAACCGCCACGGCCTCGCCGACCCGATAGGGGTCGTCGCCCGGCAGGGGACGCGCCTCAGGGTCCTGGATCAGGCCAACGTCGGAGGAGACCCATCCTGATGCTCGGCCCGCCACGGTGGAGTTCGCGGCAATCGCATTGCCCGCGGCGTCGGTTACCCCACCGAGCACGGTCACTTCGAACGTATCCGAGGTCAGTCCGGTTACGGTGAGATAAACAGAGTCGCCGCCAATGCCCAGCCGGGCCCCAGTAACGGATCCCTGGCTCAACTGGTAGTTCGCTGGGATTACCGCTGACGCCGCGTTGAGAATTTCAGAGAACTTCACGCCAATCACCTGCTTGTCGATGGTGCCGGCAGACACCAAGGTGGGACGGCTGGTATCCGAGATCACCGTGGGGCCGTAGTTCGTGAAGGTAGCGACCGCGAGGTTGGTGCCTCCCGAGGGAATATCGTCGATGACCTCGTAGCTGGCCGAAAACGCATAGGCTCCGACCAGGAGCGTGGCGGGCCACTCCTGATACCGTTGGCCCACCAACGACCACGAAGTGCCGTTCGTGCCTACGTAAGCGGCAAAGTAGTTGCCCGCGCGACGCAACCGCAGCCACTGGTTGGGCAAGGCGTCGTTCACTCCAGGATAAGTCCGACTGAAGGTCGTGTAGTTCTGCCCGTCAATGGCCCGGCCCGTGAACACCACCGAGTTGCCAGACGGCACCTCGGCATTGGCGCCGTCCGGGTTCGACACGTTGAGGCTGATCGAAGCGCTCAAGGCATCGGTTGAGATGCGAGCCTCAAGGCCAGCGCTGGCTTGTGCATCGATCGGATCGGTCACCGGTCCGCTCGTTAGGCTGGTCAGCTTGACCGCGATGTCGAAGTCCCCGGTGATCGACTCATAAGCGAATAGTTGCACGTCTCCCGGTTGGTCCGGATCCGTGGCCGTCGTGAAGGCTCGGAGTCCGGGTCCGGAGATGGTGAAGGCATCCTCACCCGTGGCGACCAAGGATCCGGCAGGAAGTTCCACCGGCAGGACCACGTCGGCTGGGACAATCTGCTCGGCGGTCAGACGGACGTCCGTGCCGGTCACTGTCAACGTGGCCACCGTGGTTTCACCCGCACCGCTGATCGGGTTGTTCCACTTCAACTGGTACTCGCCGGCATCGGCCGTGACCACGCCGAGGATTTTCAATGCGGCCTTCCGGGTGGTTCCCTGGTACTGGGGCAGCTCTGCCAGCGGCTGGCCATTGTGATACCACTGGAAGTTGTTGGGACTGCCGGTGACGTTGGCCACCACCGTAACGTCCGTGCCGACCGGCACCGTCTGATTGATCGGATTGGAAACCAGCGCAGCGGCGACATTCTGGACGGTGAACACACCGAAACCTCCGGTGCCAAACGTCGCCAATACCTCCGACTTATCCAGGTTGGCGGCCGCCGTGGGGTCGGGATACACCTCCACCCAACCGTCGTAAGAGTACCCGGGACCGGCACCTTCGCTTCCGGCCACCTTCTCATCCATTTCGGTGAAATCGACCTTGAAGGAGCTGTTGCCACTGGCAATGGAGCCATCGTGGCGATGGACCCCGATCCAGGCCGGCTTGCGGATGTTCTCCCCGTCCACGTCGGGGAACACATTGTTCCAACTCGGCGACGAGTAATTGATGATGTAGTCGAGGTCGGCATCGGCAGCGAAGGCATTATTCCAATTGCCGTCGTAACGAGTGACTCCGTCCACCGTGTGGTCGATGGGCAGACCGTCCTTGCCCGCGGCCTCCCATCTAAACGCTGGAAGCCCGGCGTAAGCCGTCTCGTTCCGCAGGTAAATCGCCACGTCGGGCTGCTCGTTGTAGGCCGGGCTGGGGGACGGATTGAGAGGATTCGAGGTGTAGCGGTTCGGACGGGCCTCCCATCCGGTTCCGGGGAAATGCCCAGCATAGACGACAGAGATCTTTTCATCCGGGTTGCCACCGTAATTGTTGGGGAACTCAATAGGGAAGGAGCTCAGCCCGCCCAGCGCGTAGTCATTGCGCCGAGCACCGTTGTCGCGGTTGTCCACCCGGCCTTTTGGTGTGTAATTCAGGCCGTCCGTCGTCACGAAGATCTGCGGATGCTGCCCCGCACGCCAGGTACCACCGCCGGCCAGGATTACTGTATTGGTTCCGAAGCCGCGGACATGGATCTCACGGTAACGCCAGTTCGTTGAGTTATCTCCGTTGGAGAGCCCGTCACCAACGCCCCCCACCTGCTCCTCGTAGGCCACGGTCGGGGTCGTTTCCCACCCTCCCTCCGCCTTGGGTGCGTAGCGCAGGATGAGGTGCTTGAAATGGCTGTACAGCACCCGCTCGCCCTCGGGTCCCTCATCAAGGGCTACCCGCCACCAAGCGTTGACGTCGTTAATCTGGCTGCCCTGTCCTTCCGCCGTAACATCGATGCCAATGTCCGCGGCCGCCGTCAGCGACTCCTTCCAAGCGAGGCCCAGCGGCTTCCCCGTCTCAGCATCAATCCAGATCAAGGAGCGGTCCGGATATTCCGCCGCGAGAGCCGCATCGGCGGGCGTGATGTTGGGGTCGGATTCGTTGATGCCGTTTTCGCGAATTCCCAGCAAGAGGCGGGTGGCGTCATACCGGATCAACTGGCTGTAGGCGTCGAGCAATGACGTGCCATCAACTCGTTCCGCGTCCGGTTCATCCTGCTTCTTCAGGACAGGAAGGCGGTCCGCCTCGGCGACGCCAAAGGTGGCGTTGATGTGTTGGTACCATTTCGGAGTGATCTCCTGCGCGGAGACCAACTGCACCGCCACGGCAGCAACCGCGGCGGAGATTAGGGATCGATGGAGTTTCATGGTGGTGGTGGCGACGTGGTTGGTGAGTTGAAACGGCGCCGGAGTGGCTGACCTGGCCGGCTCCTCTCATTCCGGAAACCCTCCGCCAGCCAACGCGTGACAGCAGGAAACCAAAGAAAGAAGACCGAAACGCAGGTCAATCGGGCAATGTGTCCAATGATCGAAGCCGATTGTCGAGGAACGAATTTTCACTTCTGGCCACTTTATTGCACATTTATCACCCGAATCGGGCATTTCGCAGGGCACCCTTCCGCCCCGCTCCACGTTTCGCCTTCGGTGGCTCCCCTCACGGAGCCCGAATCGCCACTTCGGTAGCGTCGGCAGCGACCGACACGATGGCGGCCGGGCTCCCAGGCCAGCGCACCCAGACGGCCTTGGGCGGGACGGACTTTCCCAGCACCACGGTCGAACTGTCTTGTGACCAATACCCCGTACCCGCGTGAACCTCGCGGACCGGTCCCATCCGGTCGTCCGCGTCCACCAACCGAAGCTGCACCCCCACACCGTTGGGATTCCCCACCGGCCCCTGCAGCCGGACCCGCAGCCCAGGACGCGCCCCCGTATTGCGCAGGAGCTGGGTGAATTCGCGGTTCTGCGCCACCACCAAATCGACCCGGCCATCCTGATCGAAATCGGCCGCGGCGGCTCCGCGTTGCTCCCCGGTGAGAAACACTCCCGACTCGTAGGCCGCCACCGCGACCAGCCCGCCCCGGCCATCGCCCTGCAACACCAGCCCCAGTCCGGCATCATCCCGCTCGGTCTCCGGCTGATGGCCAAAGAAATTCTGACTTAGAAAAAGGTCCTCCGCCCCATCGCCGTTGAAGTCGGCCGCAACGATTCCGAAAGCGGGACTCCACTGGGCTTCTGCGGGCAGAGGCCGGACGACGAACCGATCCCCCCGGTTAAGCAGCACCACCGATTCCAGCGTGTTGACGGTGTACCGACGTGGAGAGTCCGAAAGTCCCTTGAGCACTTCTGGCAAGGTCGCCTCGCCAAATGAACGGCGGGTGGGGAATCGTTCCTCCAAGTCCGGCCAGACGGCCAGGAGCCTTCCTCGCGTCTCGAAGGGCCACTCGCGAGCGTCGGGTCCCTCCTGACTCGTCAGCAACAAATCCAGACTTGCCGAGCCGGGTTGATCCCACGCGTACAGCCGGATCTCACCTCCTGGTGGAACTTGGTACCGGTTGTTCCTCCCCCAGTTCGCCGCCACCAAATCCAGCCGTCCATCGCCGTCCAAATCAACGGGAACCACTCCGTTCCACCAACCGGTCATTTCTCTCAAGCGGGTGGGACGATGGGGCGAACCTTCCCAGTCGAGTGCCAAGTCCCGTTCGGTCAGTTGTCCTCCGTCGTTGAAGAAGATCCGCAACGGACCCCAGTCACAAGCCACCACCAAGTCCGGGTCGCCGTCGCCATCCAGATCGGTGAACACGGCTCCCGACACCATTCCCACCCGGGCCAGTCGGGCGGTGTTCTCCGGGTCGGCCAACCAGCCGCCGAGACTTCCCCGGAACAAGGCCGAAGGAGCCGGCTCCGGAAACCGTCCCGGAACCACTCGCCCGCCCAGGAAAAGGTCCAGCTCCCCATCCCCGTCCACATCCGCCTGGGCCAACGGTCCAATGCTCGCCGGCAAGGTGGGTCCGCCCAGACGCATGGCACCCAGGGTCAGATCCAGCACCCGAACCCCGCTCCGAGCCTCGGGCGCCTCATATTGACTGAAGGCAACCAGCAAGTTTGGCCGGTTGGTGCCCCGGGCCGAAATCAGGATTCCCGCGGCATCCAGCGGCATCGCCCGCTCAAATACCGGCCGGGAATCCGCGGTGAACCCACCCCGACCATCGTTCAGGAAAATTCCCAGGCGCCCGCCCCGGCCGCTCCCCACCACCAGGTCGTCCGCTCCATCCCCGTTCAGGTCACCCCAGCAGATGGCCGGGCCCAACTGACTCAGACTGCGTGGCAGCAGCGGTTGACGAGCAAAATCATCGAAGGGCAGGTCCTGGTGTCGATGCCCCAGCCGGTCGCTCACATTGCGGAACCACACCGGCGACTCCGCACGCGAGGGGACCGGATCCGGCTCGGCGGGTTCCAGGACTTCCAGCAACTGGTTCGGGGCCAGGTTGGTCAGCACCGTTCGGCCTCCCCGACGCCAGTCCACCGTCACTTGAAGCCGTTGACTCAACGAACCCGCAGCAAAGACCCGCACCGGATCGTCACCAGAAAGAAACCGCCCGCCGGAGATCACTTCCTGGGATTGGACCACCGGCCCCCCCGTTACTGTGATCCGCGCTCCAATTCCCTGCGTGTTGGGCGGCTGTCCCCGCAACCGCACGGCCAACCGGGGAGCCGGACTGTCATTCCGCAGGAGCAAGGCCGGCATCCCCTGGTTGTTCAGCACCACGTCGAGGTCGCCATCGCGGTCCAGATCCGCCACCGCCATTCCCTGCGAAATGCCCACGTGGTGGAATCCCCACTCTTCACCCGACTCTACAAAAGTCAGATCCCCACGGTTGCGAAAGGCGAGGTTGGGCTGAGCCAAACTCGGAAAGCGCCGCCGCAACTGCAACGCCTCGGCATCCGGAAGCTGGTCCCGTTGCCGAATCGCCTCGATCGCCTCCGCTACATCCACATCCTGCACGTTCCGCTCGAACCCGGTTCCAATGAGAAGGTCCTCAAACCCGTCCAGATCCACATCCAGAAGCACCGGCGACCAGGACCAATCCGAAGCGGCCACTCCCGCCGCCCACGCCACCTCGGAAAACGTCAGGTTGCCCCGCCCCACCAGCAGCGTATTCCGGGCAATCTGCGGCCGGGTCTCGATTCCCAGGAAGGGTTCGGCATCGGCCACCCGAGCCGCCGCGTCCACCTGACGCTGCACCGGATCCCGACTCAACATGTCGGTGACGATGAAGTCATCGAGTCCGTCGCGGTTCAGGTCACCAAAGTCCACCCCCATGGAAAACCAGCTCGTCTTGCGCACTGCCGTGCGGGCCAGGGCCTGAAATCCACCCCGGCCGTCATTGATCCAGATTCGCTCCGGCGACCCGAGGTCGTTGCACACGTACAGGTCGGGAGCCCGGTCCCCGTTCAAATCGCGGAACTGCGCCGCCAAGCCCCAGTCATAGGGAGGTGAATCCAGCGGCCGACCGGCCTCATCGCGGAAGCCCCCTCCGGTAAACGATACCGCCGTGAACCGTCCCCTCCCATCGTTGCGAAACAACTGATCCGCCTCGCCGTGTTCCGTGATGGTCCCCTTCTCGTCCACGGTAAACCGCCCCACCAAGTCCGGTTCGGTCACTGGGCGCCCATTGACCGCCGTCACCCGGGGGACTCCCTGCACCATCTTGATCTCGAATCGTTGGCGGAACTCGTCGCGGATCGTCGAAGTCCGGTAATTGACCACGTAGAGGTCCAGGTCGCCGTCTCCATCGATGTCCGCCAGTGCAAAAGAACTGCCACCGGAACGACCACCCAGTCCTGCTTCTTCCGTGACCTCGTGGAATTGGCCGCGACCATCATTGCGCCAACAGCGGGTGCCTTGGCCGATGGAATTCACCAGAAGGTCCAAATTCCCATTCCCGTCGAGATCCGCGAAGACCGCGCCGGTGGCGTCCAGGCCGGCGAACGGGTCCGGACCACCGAAGGCGGTGGCGGTGATATTCGTGAACCGCCAGTCGCCCAGATTACGATACAAGGTGCTCCCCCCTCCTAAGCCGGCGAAGAAAAGGTCGCACCAACCATCCCCATCAATATCACCCAGGGCCACCCCGGACCCGTTCATCAGGATGTGATTCGTCAGCGAACGGTCGATCGGCAAGTGATTCACGAATTCCACCTCGGCTGGCCCGGACTTCATCACCGTGAATCCAGGCCGGCCCGTATCCGGCACCGTCAGCGGGGTCGAGCGAGAGATCGGATCCAGGTTCTGCGCCGCCCGGCTCATCAGGAACCCGGACGCCGCCACCAATGCCAGCACGCGAATCAGCATGGAAAAGGAGAGGGAGAACCGGTTCTTCCGACCCCCGGGACAGGCGGGCTTGAAGCGCACCAAAGTGTCTGTCCTCCGTCCTCTGTCTTCCGTCCTCATCCCCTCAAAACGGTTGTTCCTCGGACTCCGTCTCCGGGCCCACCGCCTCCGCCGGTGTTTCGTCCGACCAACCCGAGTGACTCCGGATTCGCCATTCCTCCATCAACTCGCGCGGCACTTCTTGCAGGAAACGCGAGGGAGGCTGCAGAGTCAGGTGGCCCTGAAACACCCGCACCAAAGGATAGGTCAGGTACAATTCGTCCTTCGCCCGGGTCGTAGCCACGTAGAACAGCCGGCGTTCCTCCTCCAGCGACTCCGGCGAATCCACCGACCGCTGGGTGGGAAACGATCCGTCGCAGAGCATCATCACGAACACCACCCCGAACTCGAGCCCCTTGGCTTGGTGGACCGTGGACAGCCGCAGGCGTTCCTCATCGTAGTCACGGGCCGACTCCTCGGCTTCGAGGTTCGTTTGCAAGGCCAATTGCGAGAGAAACTCGGTCACGTTGCGGAATTGCTCGGCGTATTGGGCCAGTTGTTCAATGTCCTCCAACCGGCGCCGCGCATTTTCGTAATTAGCCTCCGCGTAATCCCGATAATCCGCCTCCACCACGTGACGGATCATCCGCGCCGCTGAACCCAGGAGCTCCGGCGCCTCGGCCTGCGCGAGGGTGGCCGTGAATTGCGCCCAGGCCGTCTGCGCGCGCCGGGGAACCACCGCCGCCAGCGCGGCCAGCAGGGGCGCCACGGGAAGATGCACCGGCTCCGGCACCGGCTCGTCTCCGCCGCCATCGTTGTCCGACACGGCGACCGGTTCCACGGGCAGGACCGGTCCGTGGCGGCGCCTCCGTTCCTCGGCAAACTGGGACCAGAGCTTCTCCGCACTGCGTCCGCCAATGCCCGGCAGCATTCGAACCAGCCGTTTGAAGGCGAGTTCATCATGCGGATTAACGACAAATTTCAGATACGCCGCGACATCCTTGATGTGCGCCTGTTCGAAGAATCGGATGCCACTGGTGATGAGGAAGGGGATATTGCGCCGGGTCAGCTCGAGCTGCAGTTCCAACGCGTGGAAATGCGAGCGATACAGGACACAGAGGGTATCGAGCGGACGCCCCTCGTCGCGCAACTCCAGCACCCGCTGCGCGATAAACGACGCCTGTTCTCCGGCGTCGTTGCTGACCACTAGAGCCGGTCGGGGGCCGGAGCGGCGGACCGCCTGCAAGACCTTGGGAAACTGCCGGGTGTTGCCGGCAATGACCGCGTTGGCCAGATTCAGAATCTCAGGGGTGCTCCGGTAGTTGGTCTCGATCCGGAACACCTGGGCCTGCGGATGCCGCCGGGGAAACTCGAGGATGTTCGCGAAGTTGGCCCCGCGCCACGAATAGATGCTCTGCGCATCATCTCCCACCGCCATCAGGTTGTGGTGTTGTCCGGACAGTTCGTCGAGCAGTTCTCCCTGCAACGTATTGGTGTCCTGATACTCATCCACCATCACGAACTGGAACCGGCGCTGATACACCTCGCGCAGGTCGGCCTGTTCCCGTAGCAACCGGAGCCACAGCGTGAGCAGATCGTCGAAATCCATCAGGCCGGCGGCGCGCTTCCGGTCGGCGTAGTGGCTCTGGACCGTCGCCAACCTCTCGGCCTGGTCGGCGAACGATGGATGATCCTCCTCCAGCACCTCGACCAAGCTCCGGCCGGTATTGACCCTCATCGAAAAGATCTCCCCCACCACCTCGGGCTTGGGAAAGCGGCTCGCCTTTGAGTCCACACCGGCCTCCTGAATACAGGACGCCAGCAGATCCTTCACATCCTCACGGTCGGCCACGGTAAACCCGCTGCGAAACCCGAGCCGGTCGGCGTGCCGGCGTAGAATACGGAGCCCCACCGAGTGGAAGGTCCCGCCCCACAAGCGCGACAAGTCCCCGCCGATCAAATCCGCCACCCGCTGCATCATTTCGCGGGCGGACTTGTTGGTAAAAGTGAGCAGGAGCAGGCGTTCGGCGGGCACGCCGTGTTCGAGCAGCCAGGCCACGCGATAGGTGAGCGTGCGGGTCTTGCCCGCGCCCGCGCCGGCCAGCACTAGCGCCGGACCCGGCTGGGCGGTCACCGCGGCCAATTGCTGTGGATTCAGCTCACCTGCATAATCGATTCGCAAGGCCGGAGCCGGACCCGGACGGAGATGGTATTCGCGCGACACCGTGCCGAGCTAAGCGGTAAACGGCACGGAGCGCGAGTCTGAGCCTCGCTCCTCCCCTCACTGGGGGGAGCGTGCCCGCCTCGGGCGCAGTCGGTGGCGCCCCGCCGCCGACCCTTGGCGCCCCCGCCAAGTGCCCCGTCGGGCCCTGCCGGGTACCAAGTGCCAGGTCACCAGTCAGGCTCTTCTCCATGCTGGACTGGCGGCCCTCGCCGGCCTCGACGGGGTCGTTGATCTCGACCTGTTCTGGCACGTCGATCGCATCACGACGGACGGCTTCGGACACTTGGTGCAACTGCCCAACTTCATGGCGTTTTCGCAGATGCCCTCGCTGCGAAGCCTGGGGATCGGATGCCAGAACGTCGCTGAGGCCGCCCTCGCCACGCTTTCGGACTTCCCGGTCTTGCGCGAGCTGACGCCCATTGGCTTTCGTGATGACAGCTTCCGACATATCGGCCGCTGCCGGAAACTGGAACGTCTCACGTGCATGTCTTCTACTCGACCTAGCATCGAGGCCCCGTCATGCCGTGACGAAAGCAACAAGTTGAGTGGGGGACAGCGGTGGGGTGACCAACCTAATCTCCGAACTAAGCTTAGGAGCGAGGCCTGAGTCCAACACTCTGGCGCTTCGTTTTTGGAGTTTCTTTGGAGTTTGGGATTTGTGTTTTGAAGCCTCCGCGCCAACCAATGCCCTGTCCTTACCGCAGCCCCAGCAGTCCCAGCCGCGAGCTCTATTTCACTTCCGCGTCGTCGCGTGGGCCTGGAGCCAACGAATATCCGGATTGTTGGGTTGGGAGGACCATTCCTTCTTCCGCGTGCCGGTTTTATCGAGCGGTGGGGTCGTGCGCGGATCCACCCATCGTTTGATTTCGGCGTGCGCATCGGCAAAGGTCACCCCACACGCGCGATGGTGATAACTGCCCGGGAAATTATCCAACTGAGACTGGGTCATGTTGATGCCGAAGTGACCGTCATCAATGCTGTCTTCGCGTTCATCGATGAACACCAGCGCGTCGGAGGGCGAAGGCGCGATGATTTCCGGCGTCTTGCGAAAGGTCCGGAAGCCCTCCTGCCAGACCAGCGTATTGTAGCCCATCCAACTGCTCATGGACACCGTGCGAACCCGTGGCTCCCACTTTCCGCCCATCCTCACCTTGCTCGTGTCGGCGACACATTTGTAAACCTTGGCGTCCTTCGTATAGGTGCCTAACGCCGCGTAACGCGGATCGAGCAAGAGCAGCACGTTGGTGTTGTCGCGGTTGCCGGAACTGAAGTCCAGCCAGCCGGAAACCCAGTTGCCCGGCTCTTGGGTGTTCCACCGATTGCCCACGATAAAATCATGGTAGTCGTGACTGTACATGACCCAGCCGATCTGGAGCTGCCGAAGGTTGTTCTGACAGTGGATCCCCTGCCCCTTCAACTTGGCTTTGGAAAGGGCGGGAAGCAGCATCGCCGCCAAAATGGCAATGATGGCAATGACCACGAGCAACTCGATCAAGGTAAAGCCCTTCACTCGTCGAGAGTTTCGCAAGACGCGCGGGTGAAGCGGGTGACGGAAAGCCAACGCCGGTCCGACTTGGGCGGCCGGGCCAGGGCGGACGGTGCTGACACGATTCATGATGTGGCGCGTTTCCAGGGTATCCTGGGGGTGTGGTCGTACTAGGACGGAAGTGCGTACGTCCTCCTTCACCAATTAATCGACTCCGGCCGATTCCAGTCCGCGGCACTTTGGGACGAAGTTTCCCGACGTCAGTATCTCGGGCTTCCCATGCACCACGGTCGTCGGGCGGATCTCCTATTGGCGAGCCGGTGGAGCAAAGGAGGAAGCCCGGAAACCGTCCCCGAGGACTGAGCTGTTCTGGCTGGCCTTGAAAGACCGGAAGAATCCAGCCCGGGGTTGAGCCCTCTGGGCGATGCCCCGCGGTCTGGGTAGGCGGAGGAGTACTGCGTCCGGAAGGGGCGCAAGATAACGGGACGTGAACCGCATGGTGGGATTCGACTTTGCCGTGGACGGGGCGTTTAACTACGGCGACAAGTCCAACTGGATCAATGCCAACTTCACAAGTGAAACCTCCCCAGCCAGGCCGCGACCTGCGGAATTCGGATTCAAGAGCATCACGACGCTCTCTCGGCCACTGTTTCGGCGATGACCTCGTATTCGCCGAAACATCGTGAAACAATGAGGCGCTTCCCTTGTCGAGGTCAAGCCTTCGTGAGAGTGAGGTGGACGTTCCTCCATCGCCACCTTCGATCAGTGCGAGTTACCGAGTGTGGGAGACAGGACGGGTTGCATCTCCTTGAGCTAAAACAGGAGAAGTTTGGGCCTATATGGGTAGATTTATGAGGCATTTCGAGCGTGGATGGTTGAACGAATCCGCCTGGGTGAAATTCACCGCCGGAAACACCAAGCTCGCGAGCAGGGTTTATGATAGTCACCAATATTGATTACGAGGCGCCGGGCAAGCAGCACGGATATCTCCGTGCGCCTTATTCGCATAATCTTGCGGGGTGGGCGAACCTGATGATCCCCATCACAGTGGTCAACCAGGGCCCGGGCCCCACGGTGCTGGCGGTGGGGGGGAACCATGGGGATGAGTACCAGGGGCAGATCGCTTTGCTGAAGCTAGCTCGGGAATTACCGATCGAGATGGTGTCGGGGCGGATTATCCTGATTCCCTCCTTGAATATGCCGGCGGCCAGGGCCGCGACGCGTTTGTCTCCTATCGATGGACTGAATCTGAATCGGGCTTTTCCGGGGAAGGCGGAGGGAACGGTGACGGAGATGATCGCAGATTACCTCACCCGAGTGCTATTTCCTTTAGCGGACGTGGTGATCGACATCCACTCCGGGGGGCGGAGTCTCATTTTCTATCCGTGTGCGCATATGCATGTGGTTCCAGACCCGGCGCAACGAGAGAAGATGCTGGAGGCGATGCTGGCGTGGAATACTGATTTTTGCTTTCTCTACACGGATATTGCCGGCACGGGGCTGCTGCCGGCGGAAGCGGAGCGGCAGGGGAAGATCGTGGTCACCACGGAAATGGGTGGGGGAGAGTTCATCCCGGCGGAGGTCCATCGGTTGACGCAGGAGGGGTTGCGAAACGTGCTGATCCATTGCGGGGCACTGAAAGGAACAGCGCGAACGCGAGAGGAGTTGGGCCAACGCCCGGCGATCTTGGTGGAAGCGTTGAAAGCGGAGAATTATCTGCTGGCTCCGGAATCGGGAGTTTTCGAAGCGCTGATGGGCTTGGGAGAGGAATCGGACTGCGGCCAGACGGTGGGGCAGATCCATTTTCTCGAACGGCCGGATCGAGAACCGTTGGCGATCACGGCTCCCTCGAGGGGGCGGCTACTAGCGATGCGGGCACCATGCCTGACGCAACAAGGGGATTGTGTGGCGGTCATCGCCCAGGAAACAGATGCCCGCTCACTCCGAAACAAAAGTGGCTGAACCGGCCGGACCGGCGGTGAGCCCAGGCGCGCGGCAGTCTTATCGGCTGGTCGCCTACATGTGGGTCGCGTACTTCCTGAATTACTGTGATCGCCAGGTGATTTTCTCCATTTTCCCGGTGCTGAAAACGGAACTGGGGTTCACGTACATTCAACTGGGATTGACCGGGTCCGTGTTTCTTTGGGTGTATGGGCTTTGCTCGCCCATCGCGGGGCAGTTGGGGGACCGATACTCCAAACGCATCCTGGTCGTCACTAGTCTAGTGTTATGGAGCGCGATCACGGTCTTGACCGGGTTCTCGACGACGGCGGTGATGCTGCTGGTCCTGCGGGCGGGAATGGGGATTTCGGAAGCGTTGTTCATGCCTTCAGCCGTCGCGTTGACCGCGAATGCTTTCGCTCCAACCCGGCGGTCGCGGGCCCTCGCGATTCTCACGACGGCGCAGATCGCTGGGGTGGTGGCCGGTGGGTGGTTCGGCGGGTATTTCGCGGATCAAGGCCATTGGCGGTACGGGTTTTTTATCCTGGGGATTTTGGGCATCGTTTATTCGGTTCCCTGCTACCTCTTTTTACGGACGGTGCCGGAAGACGCGGGCGTCGAGACGAAGCAGGGCGGGAGTCTATGGGCGATCGTGAATTTAGCGCGGATTCCCAGCTATCTGATCTTATGCTTCGTCTTTGCCTCGTTCACTTTTGGCCTCTGGTTGCTCTATGGATGGCTGCCGACATTTTTCTACGAAAAATTCTCCTTCGGACTCGCTGAGGCGGCATTCACCGCCACGGCGTATCTGCAAGGCGCGACGCTGGTCGGCATGCTCGGGGGTGGGACGCTGGCGGACTGGCTGTATCGCAGGACCAAAGGGGCGCGTTTTCTGCTGATCGCGGCGGGGTTGCTGGGGGCGGCACCGTGCCTCTATTTCCTGGGCAATAGCGATTCACTCGGGCTCACGAGATTTGCGGCCGTGACGTTTGGATTGAGCAGCGGAGTGGTGATAGCAAATCTAATGGCTTCCTCATTCGAGATTGTCCCGGCCGACACCCGAGCGTCGGCCGTGGGTTTCCTGAATTTATTTGGATGCCTGGTCTCCGGATTTGCGACGCTGAGCGGCGGCGTTTGGAAACAGAGCCTGGGAATGAACCACCTTCTGAGTCTGACGGCGCTGATTTACATCGCGGCTGGAGTTTTGCTCCTGATGGGCATGCGCCGGTTTTTCCGGCGGGATTATGAGCGCGTGCATTGAATGGAAGGCGCGCCGCAAACCGCCTAAACGAGGGCCAATTTGGGTTGCGTCGAGTTCGACCGATCCCCTAGCTTCGTAACTAGGCGAACGCTGTAGAAACCAGATGGAAACCGTCGAAATGAGCAAGTGGCTGCGCCGGACAGAACCCCTAAAGGCAAGGGGCTCAGGGGTCTGGTGGCGCGGCTTTCTCCTGGGGGTGCTGTCGAGCGTTCCGACGGCCGCCGAGCCCGAGGCATTTGAATTTTTCGAGAAACACATTCGCCCGGTACTGGTGGAGAATTGCTACGAATGCCACAGTGCCCAGAGCAAAGACGTTAAGGGCAATTTATTGCTCGACTCCAAAGGGGGGATGCTCGAGGGCGGAACGTCGGGAAAACCCGTCGTGATTCCCGGGGAGGCCGAACGAAGTCTGATCATTCAGGCCATTACCCACGCCGGCGAGGATCTCAAGATGCCGCCCAAAGGGAAGAAATTGAGTGACGAGCAGATCGAGCACTTCGTCGCCTGGATCAATTCCGGGGCTCCGGATCCTCGTACGGGAATACCGGTTACCCGACAGGCGGCGGCGGCGGCCACCCACTGGGCTTTCCAACCCCCAGGGGAACATCCGATTCCGAAGGTGGAACTGGCGGGATGGGCTCAATCGCCGATCGATCATTTTATCTTGGCAAAACTGGAAGCGGCTGGCCTCAAGCCGAGCCCTCGCGCGGACAAACGAACGTTGATCCGGCGAGCGACGTTCGACCTGACGGGACTCCCGCCAACGATGGAAGAGGTGGAGGCTTTCCTGAAAGATGATTCCACGGAGGCGTTCGCGCGCGTGGTGGATCGGTTGCTTAACTCTCCGAGATACGGAGAGCGGTATGCCCGCTATTGGCTGGATCTGGCGCGGTACGCTGACACCAAAGGATATGTGTATGGCGGTGAAGAAACGCGGACGGTGCATTCGCATGTTTATCGCGATTGGGTGATTCAATCGCTGAACGAAGATCTGCCCTACGATCAATTCCTGCTGCAGCAGATCGCGGCGGATCAACTGGGTGAGCGGGGAAAACCGACGGCGGACCACGAGGTGATGGCGGCGTCCAATTCAGCGCTGGCCGGGATGGGTTTTTTGACGCTAGGGAGGCGGTTTCTCGGAGTTCAACACGATATTATCGATGACCGGATCGATGTGGTGACGCGCGGATTGCTGGGGTTGACCGTCACGTGCGCGCGTTGTCACGACCACAAATTTGATCCGATTCCCACGGCTGACTATTACTCGCTCTATGGGGTGTTCGCGGGATCGACGGAAAGCACGGTAAGCCTGGTGGAGAAACCGGGACGTTCGGAGGCTTTTTTAGCCTACGAACAGGAAATGGAAAAGCGGGTGCGGAAGCTGGAGGAGACTTTTCAGGCGGATCGGGAAGCCATGACGGACCGGCTGCGGAGAAAAGTGAAAGAATATCTGGTGGCGGTGCTGGACGCGAGGAACCTGCCGGGGGACGAGTTCGTGGAAATTCTGGGACCGGACGATATCAATCCGCGGGTGGTTCGCGATTGGCAGAATTATATATTCCGCACGAGGGAGAGGTTTCATCCCTTATTCGCACCGTGGAACGCGTTGATCGAGTTGCCGGAAGGGGGCTTCCGTGAGGCCGCCCAGCGTGTGCTGGAGGAACTGAGCCGTCGAAGCGATCCCGCCGTCAATCCGCGAGTGTTGGAAGCGCTGCAGGCTCAGCCATTGGCTTCCATGCGCCAGGTGGCGGAAATTTATGGCCAGGTTTTGACGGAGGTGGATCAGAAGTGGCGCGGGGTGTTGCAAGCGGCGACGGAAAATAAGACGAATCCACCCGACACTCTCGCCGACGAGGCCAACGAAGCGATTCGGCGGATCCTGTACGGCTCGAGCGCGATCACCCGGGTTCCACCGGGAAGCATCAATGATCTGGAATTCTTCTTCGATGAGCCGACCTGGCGGAAGTTGAAGACGCTGCAGGCGGAGATTGACCGCTGGATTGTTCAGTCGCCCGGGGCTCCACCCCATTCGGTGATCCTGGTGGATCAACCGAGCCCGCGGGAGCCCAGAATTTTCCTTCGCGGGAATCCTGCGAATAAAGGCGACGAGGTGCCGCGCCGATTTCTGTCAGTGCTTTCCGGCGCGGAGCAGCAGCCGTTCGCGCGAGGCAGTGGTCGGTTGGAGATGGCGCAAGCTATCGCGAGCGAGGAGAATCCGCTGACCGCGCGGGTGATGGTGAATCGACTGTGGCTGTATCACTTTGGGCAGGGTTTGGTGAGCACACCGAGCGACTTTGGAACGCGGTGCGAGCCGCCCAGTCATCCCGAATTGCTGGACTGGCTGGCGCGACGCTTCATCCAGGAAGGATGGTCGATCAAACAAATGCATCGCTTGATGATGGTTTCCAGCACCTATCAGCAAAGCAGCCTCCGGCCGCCGGAGGCAGGCTTGGCGGAGAAGACGGACCCGGAGAATCGGTTGCTCGGGCGAATGAACCGGCAACGGCTGGATTTTGAGGCGATGCGCGATTCGTTGCTGACCGCGTCGGGCGAACTGAATCCCCAAATGGGTGGGTTGTCGGTGGACCTGACCTCCCGCCCCTTCAGCGGGCGTCGGAGCATCTATGGATTGATCGACCGCCAGTTTTTGCCGGGAATGCTGCGCGCTTTCGATTTCGCGAATCCGGATGCCCACAGCCCTAAGCGCTACGCCACGACGGTGTCGCCACAGGCGCTATTTTTCCTCAATAGTCCCTTCGTGGTCGAGCGGGCCAGGGTGCTCACGGGCCGGGCGGATGTCCAAGCGCTCAAGAATGAGGAAGAGCGGGTGCGGCTTCTCTACCGGCTCGTGTATCAGCGTGAACCAACGGTGGAGCAGTTGGGGAACGCCCTCCAATTCGTTCGCAATGCGGTGGAGGAACCTCGGCCGGAACCGCCGAAGCCGACGCAGTGGCAGTATGGTTTTGGGGAATTCGATGAGCCAACGCAGCGCATGAAGGTCTTCACCCCGCTCCCGCATTTCGAGGGCGAGGCCTGGCAGGGCGGGCCCCAGTGGCCCGATGCCCAATTGGGATGGGTTCGCCTGACGGCCGAGGGAGGGCATGCGGGCAACGATCTTCGGCACGCCGCGATTCGCCGCTGGGTATCGCCGCTGGATGGCGCGATTTCCATCAGCGGCTCGATCCAGCATGCGCATCCGCAAGGAGATGGAATTCGCGCGCGCGTGATCTCCAGCGCCCAGGGACAACTGGAGAAATGGGAGGTGCATAACAGTGAAGCCAGCGCGGCTTTCGACCGGGTTGAAGTCCGGAAGGGCGACACCATCGACTTTGTCGTTGATTATCGGGAGGGCTTGAATTCGGACGACTTCATCTGGATTCCGATCCTCAAGAGAGTCGAGGAAGCCGGTCTCTCGAATGCGACCGGCGAAGCGGAGTGGAACGCGAAGAACGAATTCGGTGCGCCCCAACCGCCAAAGGAAACACCGTTGAACCGCTGGGAAAAATACGCGCACGTCCTTTTGATGGCGAATGAGTTTATGTTCGTGGACTGAGATGGGCGTCGCTGAAAATATGTCACACCATCCATTTCGATTGAATGACCTGTTTCTGACGCGGCGGGATTTTCTCTCCCGCTGCGGGATGGGTTTGGGCACGCTGGGACTGGGCGCTTTGCTGAGCGAGGCGGGAGTGCTCCCGGCGGCGGCGACGCCCGGGGCAGCGCTCCCGTTGGCCCCGAAGGCACCGCATTTTCCCGGGAGAGCCAAACGGGTGATTCATTTTTTTCTGAACGGCGGCCCCTCGCACGTCGATACGTTTGATCCCAAGCCCGCGCTCACGAAATACGCGGGCCAGGTTCTCCCGATGGACTATATCCGCACCGAAAGGAAAACGGGCGCGGCCTTCCCCTCACCCTTTCAATTTCAGAAGCACGGGCAGAGCGGCATCGAGGTGAGCGAACTTTTTCCGCACACGGCCCAATGCATCGATGAGATCGCGGTGATTCGTTCGATGCAGGCGAATCTTCCCAATCACGAGCCATCGCTGATGCTAATGAACTGCGGAGATTCCGTGTTGAGCAGGCCGAGCGTGGGTTCATGGATCACGTATGGGCTGGGGACCGAGAATCAGAACCTGCCGAGCTTTATCGCGATGTGTCCCGGAGGGTATCCGGTCAAGGCGGCGGAGAATTGGCAGGCGGGATTCCTGCCGGGGATCTTCCAGGGCACGTATATCGACAGCCAGCACACGAACATCGAGAAGTTGATCGAGCATATTCGAAGTAATTACGCTTCGCTGAACGGTCAGAAGCAACAACTCGACCTCCTCGAACAGTTGAACGAGGAGCATCAGCGGAAACGGAACAACGAGGCCCAGTTGGAGGCCCGGATTCAGTCATTCCAACTAGCCTATCGCATGCAGTTGGAAGCCGCGGACGCGTTTGATATCAGCGCCGAACCCGAATCCATTCAGGCAATGTACGGCGCGGGCGTGCATGGGCGGCAAACGCTGATCGCCCGGCGGTTGGCGGAACGGGGCGTGCGTTACATTCAGTTGTGGCATGGAGCCGGGCAACCGTGGGACAACCATTCCGACATTCATGAGCACCGAAAGCTATCGCGCGACATCGACCAGCCGATCGCGGCGCTGATCACGGACCTGAAGCAGCGGGGAATGCTCCAGGATACGTTGATTGTTTGGGGCGGCGAGTTTGGCCGTACGCCTACAGTGGAATTGCAGGCTTCGGGAGCGGCGACGCAGGGTCGGGATCATAATCCTTACGGCTTTTCGATGTGGATGGCGGGCGGCGGGGTGAAAGGCGGAACGGTGTATGGCGCCACGGATGAGTTCGGTTTCAAGGCAGTGGAGAACAAGGCGCATGTTCACGATCTTCATGCCACGATTCTGCATCTGCTCGGATTCAATCATGAAGAGTTCACCTACCGGTACGCGGGCCG